>JAHELB010000013.1 GCA_024644385.1 Nitrosopumilaceae archaeon
CGGCGTTACACACTGTAAAAAACTATCGAGATGCCATCAAATGTTATGATTTGGCTATTAGAGTTGACAGGAAATGTGTGATGGCATTAGCGTACAAGGGTCTTTCTTTAGGGGAGTTGGGCAATCTTCAAGAAGCAATTAAACACTTCAAGAAGGCCCTAGCTATTGATAAAAATTTTGATCTTGCAAACATTAGTAAAAAACTCGCCCAGGATTTGTTAAAATCCCAAAAAAAGTCTAAAACACAGTAACATCGCCAGGAGCAGGTTCACGTTTTATTTCCTTTTCATGTGATTCAAAAAACTCCTTATGAATAGTTTTTTGATGCTCTCTTAATTTTTCAAGGTTTTCAAAACCATCATGGCACAAATAGCATTTGGGTTTATCTTCATCTGTGAGTGGTAAAACCATAAGCATCTTTAATCTAATGCATACTTATCTTTTGACACCTTGGTAGTTAAGGAATATATCCTAAAAGAATGACATCATTTTATGTTAGATCAACTGGTGAGTGATTCAAGCGCACTTGATAAGGTCCTTTCAGGAGAAGAACTTTCATTTAATGAAGGCTTGGAATTAATGGACTATGATAATCTACATGTTTTAGGAGCCGTGGCTGATCACGTACGTCAAAAATTAGTTGGAAATCAAGTTTCTTTTACAGCATCTTATTACATGAATTACACTAATGTTTGTGCAGCAAGTTGCCAAATGTGTGCCTTTTATAGAAAAGAAGGTGATGAAGAGGCTTATACTCTAAGACCTGAACAAATTGAAAAACGAGTAGGAATTGCCAAACAAATGGGTGCCACTGAGGTACACATTGTCGGTGGATTTCATCCAACACTCCAAATTGATTATTATGAAAACATGATGAAAGTAATTAAAAAAAATCATCCAGAATTAAAAATAAAGGCTCTAACTGCCGCTGAAATTTTTTTCCTCTCAAAGTTAACCAAAAATTCTACAAAGGAAATTTTGTCACGACTTAAAAATGCAGGTCTAGATTCTATGCCTGGTGGAGGGGCAGAATTATTTCATCCTGATATTAGACCCAAAATTGCTCGAGGAAAATGTACCGGACAGGAATGGCTCGACACCATTGAGGAGGCACATAATCTTGGAATTAAAAGTAATGTCACGATGCTTTATGGTCATATTGAAAAACCAGAACATGTAATTGATCATCTAATAAAAATTCGAGAGTTACAAAAAAAGACTGGAGGTTTTATCACGTTAATTCCTTTAAAGTTTAGTTTGGATAATACCGAACTAGAAAAAGAACATCTAGTAAATAATGAATGCTCCTCAGTTTATGATTTAAAAATAACTGCAGTCTCTAGATTAATGCTGGCAAATGTCTTGAATAATATTTCTGTTTATTGGGTAGCATATGGAAAAAAACTTGCCCAAGTTGCCCTCTCAAATGGAGGAAGTGATTTAGTTGGCACTGCTTTCTCTGAAGAAGTTTATCGAGCAGCAGGAAAACCTACCGCCTCCTCAATTCAGGAGCTTGAAATTATGGTAAAAGAAATTGGACGAGATCCCATCCAGCGTGATACCTTTTTTAATGTAATTCAAAAATTTTAGTTTAAATTTTATTTGTTTAGATACTTGTTGATTGATTCCAATTTTTCTTCCATTTTTTTATCTTTGTCTCTTCTAGAATCAATTTTTAAAATTACTTCAACCCTTTGAACCCCAAGGTTGTGAACTACTTCCATGATTGATTTTGAAGCTTGAAAAATTTTATCAATATCATTCGATTCTAAAATTGTCCCCATCGAATTTACCTCATATCTTACCGCTTTCATTTTTTGAATGGATTCAATCGCCTTGGCAATGTAAAAACTTGCACTAGTATTTCCTGTTCCTATTGGATAAACACTAATTTCTGCCTGAATCATGGTTAATAGATAGTTTTTCTATTGCTATATCATTATTGACAAATTATTGGGTTTAATCATAAGATGAAAATACCCAAAAATAGGTTTTAAATTATTTTTTGGGAGGGATCCATGAAAAATGGTTCATGTGGACAAAAACATGGTTAAAAGACATTTCAAAACTTGATGAATAATGTGGTTGAAACGTTTAGGGAGAAGGACATGGAATATACGCTCCTTAATTGCATATACCTTGATTTTTTCATTCATAGGGCTAGTATTGTTGGATATTTCAACAAACTTTTTGCAAAATATCTTTGTTAAACCATAGTGATTTTTGAAATTATTTTTTTGGGAAGGAAAGTCTCTTTTTTATTATTATTGTGCGAGATGTGAGACTTCGCTTTTACTATTGTCGTGGGGATCATATCCACGTTTTTTGTGAATAGTGCTAATCACCCCTTTAGTAAATTTATCAAATTTTCTATCTTTCATAGAATCAATTACTTCATCCACAGTTTTTTTCATGTCGATTTCTTTGCATCTTCGATCTGCTTCTGAACAATAGAATTCTATGTATTTTTGAATATAATCATATTCAGGTCCTTCAATTCCCATTTCTAATCTCCTTCGGCTTAGCCTATGTCTCCAGGTTTCACTCATCGAATCACCTTCAATACTATTTTAAAGAATTTAAAGGCAACTAGTTTTAGATTATTTTTTGAGGCTCTTCGTGCTATATTAAGTCGAAATAATAATAAAAAAATTTTTAACCAAAAATTAACCGTTAATTAAAAAGTAAAAATGTTGATTAAATAGATGAAATCTTAATTACCAAACACAGGATGAGTATAAATGGTATGCAGAATTTAGCTTCTCAAAAATATATTTCTCTTGAAACATATAAAAAAAATACTCAATCAGTTAGAACTCCTGTTTGGTTTGTAATTCATAATGATTTGATTTTTGTGATAACAAGGGAAAAAACTGGAAAGGTTAAACGCATAAAAAATAACCCAATTGTAAAAGTATCTCCCTGTACCTTTAAAGGAAAAATTACTGGAGAGTGGATGTCAGGAATAGCAAAAAAAGTGATTGGCGAAGAATCTCAATTGGCAATAGACCTTAGGAAAAAAAAGTATGGGTTTATGGCAAAAATCGCACAGTTTGCAAGCAGGGGAAAAGGAGATTTGATTGTATTTTCCATAAAATTAATTTAGATTTTTATAATTTTTTTTCAGAAGGACTTCTTATCCTTTTTTTATCAAGTTGTTGGTTTTTTCTCTTCTTTTTTTGGACTACCCTTACTCTTTCGTCTGGCACCAAAACTAATCAACACCAACAAAAATCCTACACCTGTTAAGATACTTGCCAATGTGTTCATATCCTTGTTTTCTTGTTCTTTGATCAAAAAATCTATGATTTCCTCTTCAGTCATTCCAGCCTGTCCAACTGGAACTGTTGAGTTAATTAATAACAGAAGGACCAAACCTACAACTAACATTGCCATTCCTCCACCTAGAATTCTTTTATCGACTAAAACCAATCTTGATCATAATTGTTAAGATTTCACCATATATTAGGAATATCAAAGTTTTTTGTTAAAATCCTTCAGGAGGATTTTGAACAAACACATTACAAACCAAGGCATCAGTTTTTGAATCTCTGTATTGTACATTACATGTTACAAATCTACCTTTAAGGGCTTTTTCTAAATCTGCCTGACTTTTTTCGTCATATTGGGGATTGTTTGGGTTGTCTATTTTTGCGATAATTACTTTTTCTGTTTTCCCATATTCCTCAGCATTATCTTTTCGATGATGAGTAATTAACAATTCAAATGCGTTGTTGGATAAAAAAGCAATAACAGAACCTCCAATTCCATCTCCCATGAACTCTCAAAATTATTATAATATATTTACTTGATGGCAATACTAAGATCAAATTTGGGTACAAGACTTTTTTCATTGGCCATCTCAAAAAGTTTCTTGATGGATTGCTCGCCTCTATCTCCCATATTCACCGTAACAGAATTGACATACATTTTTACAAATTTTTCAATAAGATCACGTGGCTTTCCTCTACTGTATTGCATTGCATAGTCTATGGCATCATCAAAATGATCTAATGCATACTCTATTGATTCTTGAAGGTATTTGTCAAATTTGTGGATTGTTTCCATTCCTAAACTAGTTTTCATCACATTAATTCCTAGTGGTACTGGTAATCCGTTTGTGGTTTTATCCCACCATTCTCCAACATCTAAAATCTTGATATTTCCTTCTTGTTCGTATGACAATTGAGTTTCATGGATTACCAATCCAACATCGACTTCACCATTTTTAACAGCCTGTGGAATATCTGAAAAATTCATTTCTACATAATCAAACTTGCCTATCATTAATTGAAGAAGTAAAAATGCCGAAGTCATTTTTCCAGGTATTGCTATTTTACTTTGTTTAATCTCGTTTATGGTCATCTGTTTTGATGATGTAACTATTGGCCCATACCCAACTCCAAAACTTCCACCACTTCTCAATACTGTGTATCCTGGAATATATGCACAGGCATGAACCGAAACTGCAGTTACATCCAGTTCTGGATTTGTGGCTTTTTGATTTAGTTTCTCAATGTCTTCAATGACATGGTTTACAATAAAATCAGGTGAATTTACTTTCCCCTTGAACATTCCATAAAACATGAAAGCATCATCTGAATCAGGGGTATGTCCCACAGAAATCTCCACAAATTGTTTTTAAAAGTTCGTTATAAAAATCAAAACCCAGTTAGAGTCTCATCGACTAATCGTTTTTCTAATATATGGAAGATCTATTTTACATAATATGCATACTATTGATGCTTTTGAAAAGGACGTAGAATTACAAAAAAAATTTTTAAAAATTTTTAAAAAACAAAAACCACTATCTGAAGAAGATCAAAGAAATACAGTTTTTACTGGAAGCGGGGACTCTTTGGCATCAGCAATGCTTGCGGAATCTTTTTCAAATTTCAGAGTAAAATCAATGGATCCCCTAGATTTACTAAAAAATAAATCGATTACAAAAAATAAAGCAGTCTATTTTGTTTCAATTTCTGGCAATACTATTTCAAATATCAGAGTTGCCAAGCAAGCCAAATTGGCAATAGCTATTACCTCTAAACCACAAAGTAGGCTGGCTAATTCTTGCTCTTCATCAATTTTACTCCAATCATCAAACTCTGATGTTTTTACAGCTGGGAGTATCAGTTTTTTAGAGACTGCCTTAACTTGCATTTCTCTAGTAACCTCTTTTGCAATTCCCAAAAATATTAATATTTTTAAAAAAGCAAAATCTGATGCTAAGCATTCTAGAATAGGAAAAAGAATTTTTATCTTAGGAAACATGCATACATATCCTGTTGCAATGTATTGTGCTGCAAAGTTCTATGAACTTTTAGGATATGACGCACATTTTGAAAAAATTGAACAATTTTCCCATATGGAACTATTTTCAACTAAAAAAGACGATACTGTAATAATTTTTGAGGAAAAAAACTATCATAATTCCCAACTTGTACAAAACCTCAAAAATGTAGGTCTAAATGTAATTCACCCTACTTTAAATTCAAAAAATAAAATTTCTCAAATTATTTATTACACATTTTATTCTCAACTTCTACCACTGTTTGAGGCCAAAAAACAAAAGAAAAAAGACTGCCATTTTGTGTTGGCAAAAAAACTTCGAACTGTAAGTGATAATATGATTTATTGATCTAATTTTTCTCATAAGATTTAATAGCTGAATAAATTGGGATTGCGAATATGGTGAAATTCAAGTCAACAACCGAAGTTTTAAAAATTATTAAAAACAAAGAACAAATTCGAAACTTTGGTGTAATTGCTCATGTAGATCATGGAAAAACAACCATGAGTGACAGTTTATTGGCTAATTCTGGAATTATAGCTCCCTCTGCGGCTGGAAAGGCGCTGGCAATGGACTTTGATAAAGAGGAACAAGCAAGAGGAATTACAATTTACCAGGCAAACGTAACCTTACATTTTACTAAAAAAGATACCGAATATGTCATAAATATGATCGATACTCCAGGCCATGTTGACTTTAGTGGGAGAGTAATTCGAAGTCTTAGGGCAATCGACGGTGCAGTTGTGGTATGTGATGCAGTTGAGGGAATCATGACCCAAACAGAGACTGTAACTAGGATGGCCCTTGAAGAAAGGGTAAAACCTGTTTTGTTTATCAACAAAGTCGACAGACTCATTAAGGAACTTCGATTAACTCCTGAGAAAATGCAAGAGACACTAGCAGCAGTTGTTTCAAACTTTAATCAACTCGTAGAAACCTACGCTGAACCTGAATACAAAGAAAATTGGAAAGTATCTATCCAAGATGCAAGTGTAACATTTGGTTCTGCTAAAGATAGATGGGCAATCAATCTTGATATTATGAAAGAAAGAGGTATTTCCTTCAAAGATGTAATTGATGCTTATCAAAACGAAAAGGTGGATGATTTGGTAGAAAAAGCACCATTGGCAGATGCTGTTTTAGGCATGGTTGTTAAACATCATCCTCCACCCCATGTTGCTCAAAAATATAGAATTCCACAAATCTGGAAAGGAGATCTTGATTCCGATATAGGAAAGGCATTACTTGCTTGCAGTGACGATGGTCCAACTATCATGATGATTGTAAACATGGTTTTGGATCCAGCTGCAGGTCCTGTGGCAATTGGCAGATTGTTTTCTGGAACTATCAAAGATGGACAAACTGTCAATATTATTGACGCCAAAAGAGAGGGACGTGTCCAATCTGTAAACTTTTTCATGGGAAATCAAAGAGAACAAGTTGGTCAACTTGGTTCAGGAAATATTCCTGCACTTTTAGGATTGACAGAGGCAAGAGCTGGAAATACAATTTCATCCATTAAAGGAATTCAAATGTTTGAAGGTGTAAAATATGTCTCAGAACCAGTTGTTCAAATTGCAGTGGAGCCCAAACATCCTAAAGATTTGCCTAAACTAGTAGATGTTTTAAAACAACTTTCAATTGAGGATCCAAATTTGGTTGTAAAAATAGATGAAGAAAGTGGAGAAACTATTGTAGCAGGAATGGGTGTTCTGCATCTGGATGTGGCAACACATCGTATTCAAGATGCAAAAGTGGAGATTATAACCTCTGAGCCCTTAATCAATTATCGTGAAACGGTAAAAGGACCATGTGAACCAGTAATGTCAAAATCACCAAATAGACACAATAAACTTTTCATGAAAGTAGAGCAATTGGAGCCAAACATAGCTCAAATGCTAAGGACTGGAGAAATCAGCGATTTGAAAGATAAAAAGGTTGTAGCAGATCTTCTGAAGAAAGAAGGTTGGGATACAGATACCATTAAACGAGTAATGAGATTTGATTCTCGCGGAAATGTCCTAATAAACGGAACAAAAGGAGTTCAGTTTGTTCATGAATCCACTGATTCTATTAATTCAGGATTTGACGAGGTCATGAAGGAGGGTCCATTGTGTAAAGAACAAATGCGGGATTGTAAATTTACCTTTACTCATTTTGTACCTCATGAGGATACTGCTCATAGGGGATTATCTCAATTAGGTCCTGCTTCCAGACGAGCTTGTATGGGCGCGTTGCTTTCTGCAGGAACTACCATTCTAGAACCAATGCTTGCAATCGAAGTTAGAGTTCCAACTGACCTAGTAGGCAACGTCGCTACTGTTCTTTCTGGAAAACGAGGAAAAGTTCTCGATATGCAACAAAAAGGTGCAAGCAGCATAATCACCGGGGAAATCCCAGCGTCTGAAACTTTTACACTGTCCGAAGAAATGAGGGGACAAACTGCGGGTAGGGCAACTTGGAATACTTCTTTTAAGAAATGGTCTGAAGTTCCAAAGTCCATGTTTGCCTCTGCAATTGCGGACATTAGAAAACGAAAAGGCTTGGCTCCTGAACCTCCAGGAATTAACGAATTCATTGACAAAGAATAGCATTCCAAATCCTAACGCATATAATTTTAAATTAACAAATATCTGTGTGTATTTTTAAACACACAGATTTTTAATAATAATTCCATTTATTGTCTTTACAAGTCAAAAAAGAGTTGTCACCATATAACAAATCGTTAATGGTCTTAAACTCTGACAACGGTTCAGACCCCGAGGGGAAACTCAAGTCTGAACTATCCCTCTCGTCTTTTTGCAAAAACCCCTTTAATTTAAACCAGAATTTGCAAATAAAACAGAAAAAATTTGATTTATAGGGACGTGTGTGTTTTTTGAACAATCATTAGTTGATAACCTTTCGTTAAAAAAAAATACTAATTGATAGACAAAAAAGTTGAAGCCATTTATGAAGAATTTAGGTGTGAATTAGGAATTCATGAAAGAGATATTGTAGATGCCCAAAATCTTCACCAAGATCTTTTAAATAAAAATCCCTTTAGATATGAATCGCCTTACTTAATATCCGCTGTATGTGTATATGCGATTTCTTATATGATTCCTCAAAAAGTAACTATCGAAGAGATTGAAAAAATTTCACATATCAAAAAAGAAGATATTGTAAAATGCTACAAAATGATATTAGATTTGGAATTAAGCTCTATTCCAGAACGTGATGATGATTAAAGTTAATCAATTTTGAGAAAAATTTGATAAATGAATAAAATATTGGTAAAGTTTTTAGAACATTAGAAATCAGGAGCGCTGTAGGTCGGGAAGTAGGTTCACATAATGTTTGGTCAAAAGACCAATCAAAAGATCGTCCTACTTCTCTGCTATGTCATATAGAAATTATAATTAAAAAAGGCTACGTAGTAATCATTATACTTTACGTCAACAATGTTGACCAAATATTATACATTACTACTAAATTATTTTTTAAGATGTTGGCAAGCTTATCAAATTTCCATAAAAATAGAAGACCCATAATTTACGCTTAAAGTTATTCTTTGTTTGGCAGATTTGAAAAGGTAGTTTTTATTTTGGCTAGCTAAAAAATAGATATGGGATTATTGTACACCAAACTATACTTGGATTTTGAACCAAATGATTGGAAACAGACTTCTACAAACCCAGTCACTTTTGAAGCACTTGAGGATAATGTAACCTTGGAAATTATGGACACTTCTCAAAATTCGTACAATTTACAATTCAAAAAAGGTGGCCGACTAAATCTTTTTCGAGTAGTGGGAAAATTTCGTCTTACTTGGAATGACGAGGATTTAATAAAACAGCAAAATTTGAAATATTAAAAAAAGGTACAATACTCCAAAAATAAATGTCACTTGAAATAAAAGTAAAACAAATTTTAGAACAATTTGAGGATACCTCTTCCAACGATATTATAAAAATTTTAAATCAAATTCGAAGTAAATTACAACAACCATCCACTCAGGAATATCTTCATGAAAAATTAAATTTAATTTCTCTTTCCACGAATGAGCAAGAAAAGAAAAAACTTTGTAAACATCTAAGGCCTTATTTTTATTGGTATTTGGAAGGACTTTAGGTAAAATTAACCCTATTCAAATTGGGTTATTTTTGATTTTGCAAGTTTTATTAATTCTAAATCACCTTTAACCGATGGTAAATCTCCTATCAAGCTTAGATAATATTCATGACCAGTATCTTGAGCTTTAATAATATCAGTTTCATAGGATGTAAGAGCTTTTTCTAAAAATGAAATATTTTCTTTTAGTGTGCTTGTTTCTTTAGTAAAAGAAAGACTTTGCTCTATTTTCTTTATTATTTCATCAATTTTTGGTATTGTTTTAATTGCA
This sequence comes from Nitrosopumilaceae archaeon, assembly GCA_024644385.1. Taxonomy (GTDB): domain Archaea; phylum Thermoproteota; class Nitrososphaeria; order Nitrososphaerales; family Nitrosopumilaceae; genus Nitrosomaritimum. Next base: position 9,675 of record JAHELB010000013.1, read on the forward strand.
GCTTGTCTTAGGATTTCTCCAAACATTGCCGCTGACTCCTTTATTTCTGGACTTTTATCTACTGTCAAAAGCCTTTTCTTGTAATGAATTAAGGATCGTAAAATAATTTCATAACCTCCTTCATTCTTCAGATAAATTTCTCCTATCCAAACTTTATCAGACAATTTTTAAGGTCTGTTTTGTGCATTCTTATACATTCTTAATTAATTTTTTTATTCATTTTTAGCAAGTACTTTTTTCTACCGAAGCTAACTTCAAATAAACACTCACTACGCCATCTAATACTCCTCAAGGATAGGATTTTCTTTTTCCATTAAACGAAGTAAAATCCCTGCCATTGTAACTCCGATCCCCATTAGTCCAACAAATGTCCCTCCATGTTTTGCATATTTTAAAATTTGATCCAAATCAGGGTTATTTTGAATGGAATAAAACAACATCAATCCCGCAATAATCATGATTACTCCGAACAAAATTATCAGCGATTCACTTTTCATATAATTAAAACTGACATATTGGTAATAAAGCCGTATATTTTATTTTATGTGGAAAATTTTACTTTTTAATGGATGATTGCAAAAAAGAAAACAATTTTAACCAAATTCGGTACCTTATGGTATGAAAATTATAAATTTTTTATTTATTATGGTGACTCTGGCTTCATTTTCTATTTTTGAAAATGTGTATGCTGAGGTATATGATATTAATATGCCTACAGGCTCCGCAAGTCCAGACGCTCCATATTTTTGGCAAAATGAAAAAACTGGAGAAGCAACAGGTGACATTGAAATCCTTGTGGGTGATACAATTGTTTGGAAAAATGGAGATCAAGCTAAACATACGATAACCTCTGGTACCCTTGAGGGAGGTCCAGATGGGAATTTTGGAGGAGCAGATTTTCTTGTTCCCGGTGATTTCTATGATTTTACATTTAAGAAAAAAGGAAGTTATCCCTATTTCTGTTTAATTCATCCCTGGATGACTGGGGTTGTAACAGTAACAAGTGTGGGATACAAAATTTTTTCTGGTGTGGGAAAAAATATTGGAGATGGTCTTTCCTTATTTGACATTGATTACCGGTATAGTGGAATCATTTCTGGCGTTAATGTAAACCAAGAAGAAAAATCCATCACCATTCAATTGAAAAATGAATCTAACTCCGGACAAGAAAATCTATCGTTGTTACTTCCTTCTGAATTAATTGACGGTCCTTATGTTATTTTTATTGACGGAAAAAAAAACCTTACATTTGAATATATTCCGGATGATGTAAATACTATAGATTTAGTGTTACCTGAAAATTCAAAAGAGGTTAAAATCATTGGAAGCAAAATAATGCCTGAATTTGGAATTCTGTCTTTAATTATTTTAGGGATTGCAATTAGTACCATGATATTTATTCAAAAATCAAAAATTAAGATAGATAACTAATTTGATTCCCCCTCAAAAACTCCCTTTTATTTTATGGTAAATATTATTAGAATATATTTAGTAAATTTTCAATTGTTTCAATGACGAAAAAAAAAAATAATCTTCTAAAAATTGTTGAAGAAATAATAAATTTAGATCCCAAAATGAGATTTACCGCAATTATAGATACTAAAGGAAATATACGTGAGGCAATTATGAAAAGTGGTAAAACTTCGCTCAAGTCTCAAAGGGAAGAAGAACATTTTTGCAAACAAGTTGCCCAGAGAAAAACAATGCGAAAAGAATTTGATAAATCTCTTGGCAAAGTTCGATATGTACACGTTGAAAGAGAAAAAATAACACAAATGGTGATATATACAAAACGGAATATTGTATACTTTACAATGGAACCAGAAATGCCAATAAATAAAAAAATAAGGTTGATTACAAGTATTAAAAAAATAACTACTAATCTTTAGTATTCAAATTGGAAATCTTTGTGTTATTCACTTAGTTGTTGAAATTGAAAAATTTTCTCTCCGATTCTAAAATGTTTGAATACCAAAAATATTACAAAGAATGTCAAACAAACAATCAACCCTTCATCAAAGCACAGAAAAACTTAATCGATGGAAATTATTTAGTTCAATTGGATCTAATTACATGCGATTATAATCTCGCATCCTGTAATCAAGAATGGATTAAGGAATTATTTACAACCGAAACAAATTATTTGAAATCTACCCATCCTCAAAAATTAATATTCAAAGGTTGCAATATAGATAAAGAACTTGCGTGGTATGATGGAGTTTTATCTGAAAGATTAGATACCTTTTGTGAAACCTTATTCAGATTATCTCGCATTGATGACAAGTAATTTTATGAAGTTTTTTCAAATCTTTACACTAATATTATAATTTTTTAATTAATCTTTAATGAAGAAATTAAAAATATTAATTGATGAAATGGATGATGGTTGGGATGAAAGGCTTCAAAAACTTGGTTTTGATGCTTTTAGCGTAAAAAAATTGCGAGTAGAAGGGAAAAAATTGCGTACAGACTACTCTGTAATCAATTATGCAAAGGAAAATGACATGATTTTGGTTACCCGGGATACAGAAAGCGGACAAGCTTGCGCAGAAAACAATCTACCATACATTTTACTAGATAATGATGAAATTTTTAAAATTGCATTAGATAAAATTAATGAATTCTAATTAATACGAAATCGTAAGGTAAAAATTTTAATTTTTAACCCTGTGATATTTTTCTAAAACTTTTTTCTCGCCCAAAATACCCACTTCTTTTGATAGTTCTTCTAAAATTTTTATCCCTTCTAAAATAACTCCTTTTTTGAATTCTTTATTTTGTAATTTGTGTCTTAGGACCAATTTTTCATTATTTACAAAGCTTAAAAATGATACAGAATTTCCCATTTCTAAATTAATAAAAAATTCAACATATTCGGTTGCCGATCTAATTCCCATAATTTTTGAATTTTTTTCTAATATTTGATTGCGTTGATTTGGGCAAATTTTTCTTTATTTATTCAGATTTATTTATGATTTATTATAACGTATATTGTGGAAAATTGTGACAGAAGAACTAGATCCTATAAGAATGGGAAAACTTTTGATCAGTGTAAAGAACTCGCAGAATCAATGAATCCTAATTTTCAGATGCAAATTGATCAAAAAGGAAAAATTCTTTGGACCGAAATTATGGATCAGGTTAACCACGATGAACTAATCTACAAACTGACTTTGAAATATCTACGAAGGGATGGTTTTGATATTGGAAATTACAAAATTCCAGAAGTTAAAAAATTCAAGTTGTAGAGTCTATTTTACAACTACCATCTGCATTTCTTAATTTTTTAGCCATTAAAAAAGGCGTAATAATCAATATCGGAATGGAGATTGCTATGAATAATGTTTGTAGGTGTGTAAGGGCAAGTGTTAAAGCAATTCCACTTGCTGTTCCGACAAAAATAGACATAAAAGTACCTGCACATGTGGGACATGCAATAAATAATCCAGTTGCTGCTCCAATTGTGCTAACACCCCTTCCTTTTCTAGAAATTGAAAATGCGCTTACTGCAATCGCAGCATTAAGACCTACCAAATAGGACACTATGATTTGGAGTAGTAGGTTAACGGGGATAATCTGGAGACCAATGTGCTCGGTTAAATAGATGATAATTTTTGGCATGTAACCTGGTTCGCCACAACAGGGGGCCACAAATCCAGAGGGGATTGTAGCACCATAATGTATGGCAAAATTAACTTCAGGTTGATAAACCAGCGTACCTGAAACTAGTGAAAAAAATATGCCATAAAACACAAAAGTTACAAGAAAAACTTTTTTTGATTTTTTATTCCATGTGGTTAAAGCAATTATTGTAAATAGGTCTTTTTGTTTTTTCTCTACCTTTTCTCGGTGAAAAATATAAAGTCCATATGTAATACCCCCTAAACACGCCACCAAAATAATGTAAAATCCATATGCTATTCTCTGAATCGGTTCAAAGGCTTCGGGTGTAATTAATTGAGGATCTTGATATCTTGAATAGATTATAAATAAAATAACAATTGAGACAAATCCTAGGATCATTAATTTTTGCCCACTTTTTCTTCTGGTGACAAAATCAGTTTCCAACGAGAATATTTTATCCCAACTACATTAAATTTTTTCTTTATTTTTTTTGAACCTTTTAGATTAGTTTGGGGACAAAAATATAGATTATTGCGATAATTTCTAACCTCCCAAAAATCATAAGGAATCCTAATACTACCTTCGTTGCAGGATCTGTATCAAAATCAATAACTCCTGCAGAGAGCCCCCCAGTAGTAATTACGCTTACAGATTCAAAAAAGGCATTTTCGTAACTAACATCCTCGATTGCAGATAAATGTCCAGCGGTAATTATTGCAATTAAAGGAAATAAAGATATTATGATCAAAGTCGAGTATAATTCTTTTTTTGTTTCAGCGGTTAAGGACACCCTCTTTTCTTTACGAATAATATTGCCAAAATTTTTCAAATGAAACAATCTGAAAATTTTTAAACCACCTGCAGTTGAAAAACCACATCCTCCAATAAACATTAAGACAATTAGAATTCCGTGAGCTGCTGCGTTTAACTCTGACAAGCTTTCTTGTTGAAGGCCCGCAGTTGTACTGGCAGATACAGAATAGAATGCACTGCCCCAAGGGTCAAACCCACTAACTGCCATAAATAATAAAGTTGCAGAGGTTAAGATTGCAAAATATGCTAATACTTCTTTTCCTAGTTTTGGAGAAAGGAATTTTTTTCTTACAAACCCGTAGTGAAATGTAAAGGGTAATGCACCTAAAATCATTGCGCCCATCAAAACTATTTCTTCCTGCCAAAGTAAATCTTGTAAAATGGTTGAATTTGGTAGAAACCCTCCTGTTGCCAAAGTACTCATAGCCAGTGAAAAGTTATCCAATAGATTTCTTTCACCAAAAACCCATAACAATAATGCCACAATTACGATATAAAGTGCAAAAATAATGGTGATAGTTCCAAAAAGTTCTCTCATATGTAATGTCCTACCTGAAATAAAACCTCTCATTGATTGGAGTTTTGATTCCGGATAAAATGCAGTAATGACAAGATAAATGAAACTCATCCCCCCTACCAATTGGGTAAAACTACGATAGAAGGTAAAACTTTGAGCTAAATTCTCTGGTTCGTCAAACAAAGAAATGCCGCCAGTGGTGAAACCTGCAGCACTAGAAAAAAAAGCATTTGAAAAAGCCTCCCCTGGTGATAAATCAGGAGGAGAGACATACAGATACGGTGTAGTACCAAAAAGTGTTAGTAAGAAAAGACTAGAAAACACTAGAATTGAGGCTTGTTGTAGATTGAGACTTGCTTTTTCTCCGTACGAATTAAGAAAAAACCCCGTTACAAGTAATAAAACTGTGTTTAAATAAATTCCAGTTGCAATGTCTGTTTCTCCTAGGATTGTAGCTAAGATAGCAGGCACTAAAAGTAAAACTCCTGCAAATTGTAAAACAAATCCTAAATTTCCCAATATTGCCTTAATTGGAGGGCTAAGAAGACGGGCTGGAGTTGCAGTTGCATCTCTTATTGCATTTGCAATGGTTGCCTGAAAAACAATTCCGATAACTTGGTTTTTTTTATTAATTACTGGTAATTTTCTAATGTTGTTATCTCTCATTTTATGCAGGGCATCTTGTAGGGTGGCTTTTTCATTAACCACAATTAAGGGGGTATTCATTACATCTTTTAGTTTTGTTGATTCTGCATAAACTGTAATATCGCTAACTTTCCTTAGAATATCTTCATCAGTTACAATTCCAACTGGCTCTCTTAATCCATCGGTAACGACAATGTCATCTGTTTCATAATGTTGAAGCATTCTTGCGGCGTCTCTAGTTAGAGTATTTTCATTTAGTAATAAAACGTCCTTATCCATAAATTCTAAAACCGGTTTTGTAAGAATGTATGATATGGCTTTTTCAGGATTTGTAGACATTAAGCTATCATTTATTGTTCATGTTAAATAATTTGGGGTATAACGTTTTTGATCGTTTGAAATCTTCCCATAACTTTTGACCAAAAATCATATCTTTATAAATGTAAAATCAATACATAGTGTCATACAATGAATATTGATCAAGCTCAAGACCCCGATTATGAATCAGTCAAGATTGATTATGTCGGATTTGTAGATCCGTATGCGGTTGAGGGAATGATCGTTTTAAAAACATCTGAAGGAAAAGAATTTCACATGAGAGCATTTTCAGGGGAAGTTGCAAAACACATTTCTAGTTTTTCTGAAAGTCCGGAAGAAACTATTCCGTCAATTTACAAAATGATTGAAGAGATTTGCGAGCAGAATGAACAAGTTTTGGTCAAAGTAAAAATCTATGAAAGTGGTGAGGTTTTACGTGCAAATCTCTATTTTACAGGCAAAAAAGACATTGTTTTGAGAAATTATCGTGCATCAGACGCTGTCGCTTTGGGTGCATTTTATAAAATCCCAATTCTAGTCAGAAAAAATCTATTAAAAACAAGTATGGAAGCATAATTTGAATATTTTCTTTTTATAACTTTTAAGTTATTAAAATTAAATAATTTATTATAAAATGTTTTTACAGATTGGGATTATATTTTATCAAAATCAAAAAAATAAAATTTAGTTAATGTAATAACCTTTTAACTATTCTTAAGACGATCCTTATGTTTCAAATATTGATAGGTCTTTGATGAAATTTTTTACCTGTAGAATTAATCCCTTCCATTAGTTCTTGGAATCGGGGGTAATTTGGTTTTAAATCTGACAATCCTGTTTTAATAATCCTAAGATAATGAAATAATTTTCTTACTTGCTTATTTTTTTGGGATTTTGATAAAGACGAATTTGATATCTCTTTTAGATTTGCCGAAATATCACAAAATTTTATTATTCTTGATTGTGGTGTTAAAATTTTAAGTTGTTGGATATATTGTAATTCTCTCTCTTTATTGGAGAGATTCAAGTCTTTTGTTAAAGCTAAAACAAGGACAGATATGGTATTTCCAAATACCTCATTAATTTCTTCAAAAGTAGTATCTGTATACTCAATTACGTCATGAAGCCACCCCGCACTTAAAATTTCTTCATTAGTTACCCCTAAATTTTTCAATCTGTTTACTACTCCTTCTAAATGACTTGAAAACGATGTAATTCCATCTCTTCTTTTTTGATTTTTGTGTTTCCCAACTGCAAATTTTTTGGCTTTACCCACAATATCAGGTACTTCATTCAACATAGCAATTTGACTCATCCCGTATGTAGAGTTTATTAAATTTGAAATGTAAAATAAAAATTAAAACGCTTCATAATTCGGCAAACTCATCATTTTTCAGACATAGCTTTCTTAATCATCAGCTAATTCAAAAGTTATCTTGCAATACTTTTATGGGTTACTTTGAGGCATGTGAAATCAAGAGTTAAACAGGTAAAAGCAGTCAACCGATGATTCCAAGGAAATAAAGTGGCAGGATACAAATTTAGTTTTTTCACAAACCATTTTTTGTGATGCAAAAAACCATTATAATTGCAGCAATATGGGTTTTTACAATATTTCCTATATAGAATTCCTCTTTTGGTCAAACCAATAACGAGACCTCTATTCCTGATGAAATCTTAGATCTAGGAACTAAGATTGGTGAATCAATAATTGAAAATGGAGTAGAAATAGAAAAGATTTAGTTTGAGAATGATGATGAAATTCCAGAGATAGAACAACTGATAACTGCATTACAAGAAATACAGGAAAATTTTAAAAATTTAATTGAAAGTTTTGAGGACTATATCGAAGCGGGAAATCCAATTTTGGAATCATATCCAAAACAATGTAGAACAAGTGACGGGTGAAATTTTATTGAAGATATTAATCTAATAATAATAAATTTTGAGTCTCTTTGTATAAAATAAGATGAAAAGTGACTGAAAGAATTTAAGGAATGTGAATTCATCTCAGAGGAACAATGCAAATCCATTAAAGGGAAATTCCTTGAATGCGAATCTACATGTAGACACATAGCTGATGCACAAATGTGTACTATGCAATACGTTCCGGTTTATGTGATTCCATTTAAATAAATTTTAGAATTATTTTGATGAATTAATAAGTAACTCTTCTTATTAAATGAGGTTCTTTAAGCATAATCGAAATGTTGTTAGGGGCTGTTAATTCCACTTGTTTTAAATTATGATTTGTAACAACAATTAAAGCCTCACAACGAGAACATAGGATAGTTTTTCCACCAGATCGATTTTCAGTTATAATTTCTTTTTCTAATTTATCTTCTTTATTGCAAGTTGGACATAATCTTGGATCCTTTAGAATTAAAATAATTTCACGAATGTAAATACTTCTTGTCATTTTTGGTATATGACTATTTCAATAATAAATTGTTTCAATTTGTTGTTAATTGGCACCCAGCAGTTTTATCTCAAACATCAAACCGTTTAATTATTTGAAACAAAACGTTAGGTATTCAACATATTTCCTAATCTGGCCAATTAACACTAACTCTATAATCTTATCAAATAAATTTTTTTTAGTTTTTAAAAAATAATTTGTTAAAATATTTCGATCTCTACTAAATTATTACATTTAATAATCAAGTTTATTGTAAAAATTTGTACAATATCTTAAATACTTTAATTTCCTATAGTAATTAATGTCGTTAGTTGCAAAATCTGGCGATTAAGATGCGTGACCTCACAGAACGAAAAAGGCAATCAGGCATTAAAAGACCTGACCATGAGAGGAAATCTCTCAAAGTTCTGTAAGAAAGAGGTTACGCCTTTTCAATTTTCATTATCAAAAATAATTGTTAAGTGACAATTTCATCCAAACGGTCTTCATCCTGAGCCTGCTTAATTTCCATGGCAATTCTTCTTCCAACTCCAAAAGTTTGACCATATTGATATTTGGTATAAGGGCTAGTTGTGGCCACAATTGGGTTTCCTGGGACTCGAAGGGAGACATCATAAACTATCAATTCTAAATCCTTTGTAATCACACTTTGTAGTGAAAATGGGCCAATTATTCCAGGCGAATACTCTCTTTTTACTGCCGCAACAAATTTGTCTCCCATTTTGATTACCTTTTCAAGAAGCGATTCTCTGATGCTTGCAGGAGTATGTCCTACTTCGATATTTTGAAGATCAATATCGATATCCATTTGCTGTCTTGCAGGTAGTGCATTGTAATCATGAACATTAGTTTGCAACCTTCTTTCAATCCCAATAAAATCTACTTGTTTGGAAATTGGGGTGTGAAAGAAATTAAAATTCATATATGTACCAATTGCTAATTCTTCGATACTAGATTTTTCTAAATCTCTCCTTGAAATCAATCCCTGTTTTATTTTGGCCTCAGATTTTTGTAAATAGTCTTTGTAGGACGAAACTGTAAAAAATGCACGTTCAAGGGGTCTGTTTTTTTCTTGAACTTTAACAATACTTGGTTTATTGATATTTTTTGGATTTTTAAACAGTTTGGGATATTTTATCCTTGCCTTCTCTAAAAGGAAATATTGATTACGTTTTGCAGTCCTTTCTTCGGCTTTGAAAAGTTTTCTATTTCCAAAGATAGGAACCTTGAAAGAGTTTTCAAGAATTTTATATCCTAAATAAACAGTTAATGATCGATGAGGAACCACGATAGTGTTCGTGTCTCTAAGAATTTTTTGATTTTTTGCAGAAGCCATATCTTTGAATTTGTTTAACACAATGATTTCATCAGCAATCCTTCCAAATCGTTGATAAGGTCCCTCTCTCCCCTTTTGGCAATAAACTACTGTTTGGAAATTTTCTTCTTTTGCACCATCCATTACCTCAAGAGCAGAATGGCTTCCAAGAACCCCAATTCGCAAATCCGAGTATTCATTTACAATTTTTTTAATCTCTGTGGATGTAATCACAATATAAATACAAAAAAGGAGGTAATATAGCTAATTTTTAACAATTAGATTTGATTAAAAATCAAAAGACTTTTGTCAATCAACCCCCTATTGATTATGTGTTTTATTCCTTTGAATTGCAGATGGCAGGAGTAATTTTGTTAACTGCCATGATGGCAGGAGGGATCTCTCTTTGGATCAAGCGAAGGAGAGCCTCAGCCGAATTTGATGAAACGCAAAAAGATGAGGCTCAAAATTTTTAGTTTTCTAGTGGCAAAATAGGTATGGCAAGTATTAGATAAAATACCTTAATTCACTAGCAGATATATGAAATTAATTATTGGAATTACAGGAAGTACAGGGGTCCTTTACGGAATTAGAATGCTAGACGTTTTAAAACAATTGGGAGTAGATACCCATTTGATAATGTCCCAGTGGGCTGAAAAATGTATTTCTATGGAGACTGAATATACCGCTGATTATGTAAAATCATTGGCTACAAGTACATCTGATGAGAAAAATATGGCATCTAGTGTTTCAAGTGGTACACATAAAGTAGATGGAATGATAGTTGCACCTTGTAGCATGAAGACCCTATCTGCCATTGCAAATGGTTATGATGACACACTAGTTGCACGAGCCGCAGGGGTTACAATTAAAGAATCTAGAAAATTAATATTGATGGTAAGAGAAACACCTCTCTCTCCCATTCACCTAGAAAACATGTTAAAATTGTCTAGAATTGGCGTTGTAATTCTACCTCCCGTTACTGAATTTTACACAAAACCAAAAACCATATCTGATATTGTAAACCACGGTGTTGGGAAATGTCTAGATCAATTTGATTTACAGCATGACTTATACCCTCGATGGGGAACTTTCTAAATCAGCGTTGCCAAAGTTTTATTTAGAAAAATCTATCAACGCAAATATAGAAACTGTGTTTGATACTTTTTCTAATTTTGACAATTACCAAAAATTATTTCCTCTACATTATCCATCCGTCAGAATTCGTTCAGTACGAGGTAATGTCTCCATAGTTGAAGAGCACATGAATATCAGTGGGCAAGAATTGGTAATAATGGCAAAACATGTTACTGATAAACCTACTTTGCATGAAGTATTTGTAATAGGTGGAGATGCAAAGGGAAGTTACATAAAGCAACAGTTCGAAGAAATTTTGCGTGGAACAAAAATTCTAGTCAACATAGATTTAAAATTAAAAGGGAAAATGAAATTTTACAATATTTTTAGAAAAAGTAAATTTGAGCAGTATTTTGCATCACTTTTAGAGGATTTTAAAAAAAATATTGAAAACTAGTCTGATTTTGCTTCTTTATCCTTAAAATCTTTGAGCTCTTTTTCACCCTCAATTTTTCCTTTCTCAAATTCACCTTTAGCTTTTCCAAAGGTTTTTGCAAGTTCGGGAATTTTTTTTGCTCCGAAAATGAAAACCACTGCAATAATAATTAGAATTAACCACTCATTCCCCATAGGTAATTGAAGAAGAAAATTCTCTAATCCCATAACTCCTAATTCTTTATATTTGGATTTAAATGTTCAACTTTTTTCTTTCTTTACGCTCAATTAGGAACATTCCTGCAAAATACAGTGCAATCATTGGTCCTGAAACAAACCACATTGTCACTCCTGTGCCATCAGGTGTAATTATTGCTCCAAAGATTACAATTGCGACAATTGCGTATCTAATGTTGTTTCGCCAAAACTTTGAATCTACCATCCCAGTCATGGATATGGCGTACATTGCCAGTGGAAGTTGAAATGAAAGTCCAAAAGCAAGCAAGAATTGTAAAATAAATGTAACAAAATCCATTACGTTGAGAAACGTGACTAGCCCTGATGATTCCCCGTAGCGATATAAAAATTCAAGAATATACGGAATTACAAAATTATATGAAAAAATGCACCCTGCAATAAACAATCCTAGTGCAGGAATAGAAATACTTCTGCTGACATTAATCTCATTTTCCTTTAGGGCAGGTTTAATGAACCCAACCAACTCTTTGATAATAATTGGCATTCCAGCTACCATTCCAACTAATGCGGCAATGTAAACTTGAGCAAAGAAAGCCTGACCTGGGGCTGTTTGAATTAATTGGACATCGGTAGGTACCAGATTTTCACTCATGTGATTAGTAATTTGAGCAGCAATGTTGTCAAGTGGTTCTAAGGCGGGATAGTATAAGGTAACTCCTACAAAATCAAATGGTGTGGCGTGAAATGTTAGAACAAAAACCGTGATAATTCCAATAATTATCACAATTCGTAAAATACTTTTTCTGAGTTCTTCGAGATGATACCTGATTTCATTTAACTCAGACATTTAAGATCTATTCTATCTTTAACCAACTTATTTATTTGCCTGGAATGGGAAGTAACTTTGATTCAGGAAATCCTCCCTGCTTCATTTCTTCCTGGCTAAGGTCTTGAAATTCTAATGTAATTACAGATTTTGTATCAAATTTTTTTTCCAATTCCCGTGCCAACAATGCAATCTCCTTTCCGGAATAGATTTCTTTTGATCCTTTTAGAAAAATCCGCTCACCTTTTTCCATTTCCTTCCCATTAAATTTTTCTTGAAGAAATTTGGTAATTGAGGGTAGTTCTGAGCGAGGAATGTTGTTATGAAAATAGGTAATTCCTTTTACGGATTCGTAATCAAATGGGGTTCCATTTTTGTAAAGGAAAACCCCAAAAAATCTAGCCTCGTCCTCTGGCTCTTTTGTGCATTTGATTTCCCAATTAAGCAATTTACCTTCAGAATAAACAAAATTCTCGATTTCATCTGGAGTAATTTTCCAATATCTCTGTTTTGACAAGTGCTTTTTTTGATATCTTTCTATTATAAATTCCATTATAAAGCCAAATTTTGTAATTTTAAAACTTTTTTTATATGAATAACATATGATACTAACATGGGAGTAAGGGTTACCATTGTTTTAGATGACGCCAACGCGGAAAAATTAAGAAACCTTCAGGCAAAAATGATAAAATCCTCATCCAAATCTGTTAGTTTTTCACATGTATTGAATATTGTTTTAGAAGAAGGAATAAAAAAACACAAATAAAAAAAAGATCTTATTGGGAAATAACTCCAAAAAAATGGATAGTATCAAATACGTTCGATTCTCTCCTTTCAATTTATGTTTGACAAATTTATTATTATTTTACCTCCAAAAATTTGTTTAACAAATTAAAAGAAAATTTTTCTTAAAAAAAATCCAGTAGGAATACATCTATCTAATACGGATTAACTCTAAATATAAGGAGTTAAAATTTTTCGGAAGATAAATTAACCTCATTTTAATTTTTCAATACATTCATGACTCTATTTACCATCAGTGTGACTATTGAAAATAAACCTGGAATCAGTGATCCGGAAGGAGAAACAATACTTAATGATCTTGTGTTAAAAGGAACTTACAAGACTGTGTCAAAAATCAAAACAGCTAAAATGCTGAAATTCGCAATTAAAGAAAAAGATAAAACAACTGCTGAAACAAAAATTCGAAAAATCTGTGATGATCTACGTATCTATAATCCGATGGTAAGCAAAATCACGATAAATGTAATTTAACTAATGTTTTTTGCCTTCAATTTTTACAATTACTGTTTTAAAAGATCGTCATTTGAAATTTACCTTTTTTCCTATTAGATTGAGATTAAATATCTCTTTGAGTTAAAGAGAATGTGAAGGTTGGGGTAGTAGTTTTTCCGGGAAGTAATTGTGATCGAGACATGTTCCACGTGCTAACTGATGTATTTAATCTCGACGCCCAATACTTTTGGCATGAAAAAGGTCTTCCAAAAAATATTGATGCAGTAGTTCTTCCAGGAGGGTTCTCATATGGAGATAGACTAAGAGCTGGGATAATTGCTGCACATAGTCCAATCATTAAAGATATTCAAAAATTGGCAGAAAAAGGAGTTCCTATTTTAGGCGTTTGTAATGGATTTCAGATTCTAGTTGAATCAGGACTTTTACCAGGCGTTCTTCTCAAAAATAATTCGCTTAAATTTATGTGTCAGTGGACTAATTTAATAGTTGAAAACAATAACACTCCCTTTACATGTCAATTCAAATTAAAAGAAAAAATTCCTATCCCAATTGCTAATGGAGAAGGTAGATATTTTGTAGATGATAATACTTTAAAAAAATTAAAGCAAAAAAATCAAATTGTTTTTCGATACGAAAAAGTTGTAAATGGTTCTTCTGATAAAATTGCTGGAGTCTGCAATGAGGACGGAAATGTTGTTGGAATGATGCCGCATCCAGAACGAGCAGTTGAATCAGAGATAAATCCAATTGACAACAAACCCTCATCATTAATTTTTGAATCACTACTAAATACAATAGGTGTTGAAAATTGAGTTTAGAGCGACAAGAATTAGAAGATTTAAAATCCAAAATTGGAAGAGATCCTACATCAACTGAAGTGCAAATTGTTGCTGCAGAATGGTCTGAACATTGTTCTTACAAGTCTTCCAAAAAACATCTAAAAATGTTACCGATGACTGGACCCTCGGTAATTTTTGAAAAAGGATATGACTCTGGGGTATTAGATGTGGGAGATGGTTATGTTGTAACTGCTCACATTGAAAGTCACAACCATCCCTCAGCTGTTGAACCATATGGTGGGGCCGCCACTGGAGTAGGAGGAGTGATACGAGATATTTTATCTACAGGCACAAGACCTATTGCAATTTTTAATGGGTTAAGATTTGGAAATATTGAAAAAGATCCGCAGGCAAGATGGCTCTTCAAAAATGCAGTTACTGGAATAGCTGACTATGGAAACTGTTTAGGAATTCCCACTATTGGGGGAGAAGTTGAATTTGATGAATGTTATTCAAATTATGCATTGGTTGATGTGGCAGCAATTGGCTTTGGTAAAAAAGAAAATTTGATAAAAAATCATGCAAATAAAGGAGATCTTGTTGTTTTAATGGGGGGTTCTACTGGTAGAGATGGGATTGGCGGTTCCCAATTTGCATCTGATTCTCTTGAAACTGAAGATAGGTCAGCTGTTCAGATTCCAGATCCATTTATTGAAAAATTAATCATAGAGGCAATCATGGAGGCGAGAAATCTTCACCTTATTAACGCAGTAAAGGATCTTGGTGGCGGTGGTTTATCTTGTGCTGTATCTGAAACCGCTGATACAATGGGTATAGGAATAGAATTAGATGTGGACAAGGTGCATACAAGAGAACCTGGAATGCACCCTGATGAAATCATGGTATCTGAATCTCAAGAGAGGATGCTGATAATTATAGATAAACAAAAACTAAAGAAACTTCAAGATATTTGTAAAAAATTTCGAGTTATTTGCTCGGTAATTGGCCATGTGACTTCTGGAAATTTGGTTCATGTTAAAAAGGGTAAAAAAACATTCGCAAAAATTTCTGCTGAAATAATTGCAAACGCACAACTTCTTGACAGACACTCAAAAAAACCCGCCTACCTAAAATCAATTCAAAAGGAAAAAAAACTAGACTCTATTACAAATTACTCAAAAATTATGATTACACTATTATCTTCTCCAAACATTGCAAGTAAATCTTGGGTTTATGGACAATATGATCATGAGGTAGGGATTAG
This sequence comes from Nitrosopumilaceae archaeon, assembly GCA_024644385.1. GTDB lineage: Archaea > Thermoproteota > Nitrososphaeria > Nitrososphaerales > Nitrosopumilaceae > Nitrosomaritimum. The sequence continues at coordinate 25,162 of JAHELB010000013.1, forward strand.
AACTGTAGTAAAACCTGGACAAGATGCTTCTGTTTTAAGACTGGATAACGGAAAATTTCTGTCTGCCAAAATTGATGGCAACCCAAAGCAATGCTACATTAATCCACGAGAAGGCGCAATAGGATGCTTTGAGGAGGCATGTAGAAATGTCGTATGTACTGGTGCAAGGCCAATTGGAATGCTTGATCATTTACAATTTGGAAATCCTCAGGATCCAGAAATTTTTTGGACATTTTTAGAATCTCTAAAAGGGATAACTGATTTTGCCAAATTTTTCCAAATACCCTGTATTGGAGGAAAAGTTAGCCTTTACAATGAAACTTCTTTAGGCCCAATCAAACCTACTCCAATAATTGGAGTTTTAGGATTAATAGATAACACTCCACTAATACCAAAAAAAATCAACAATAGTGACTGTCTAGTAATAATTGGTAATACTAAAGATGAATTAGGAGGCTCTGAATTCTATGAATATATTCATAGATTTGTTGGGGGTAATTGCCCCAAAGTTGACTTTAAGGAATCTAAAAGAAATATGAACTCAGTTTTGGATATAATTAAAAAAGGATTGATCAAGGTAGCCCACGACTGCTCAAAGGGAGGATTAGCCGTTGCTGTTTCTGAGATTTGCATGACCAATAAAATTGGATGTAAAATATCACTGGAAAATGTTCCAGGTGAAAATTTACCTCCTGATCGAGTATTGTTCTCTGAAAGTCACTCAAGATATCTTTTGGTCTTAGACAAGAAAAATTTGAAACCTCTAGAAAACCTTTTACAAAAAAATAAAGTATCTTACAACACTATTGGTAGATTTGAAGGAAACAGAATTCAGTTTAACGTGAGAAAAAAATCGTTAATTGATCTAAGCGTTGATAAGGCGTTGAAGGTTTGGATGAATTCATTGGAGAATCTGATAATACATGGTTAAGGAAAATTGTGGTGTTGTAGGAATTTTCTCTCTCAGTGGGACTAATGTCGTTCCAATGGCCATTGATGCATTACGAGCGCTCCAACACAGAGGACAAGAGGCATGGGGTATTGCTATTCCAAACAAGGCCCCTCTAAAAAAATTAGGATTAGTGTCTTCTGCATCATCCGATTTCAAAAAAATAACTGAAGAATATAGCTCTCCTTCAGTCATTGGCCATGTGAGATATTCTACAATGGGTAGAAGTTCCATTGAAAACGCCCAACCACTAAAGGTAAAAGATTTGTGTATAGCACACAACGGCACCATATCAAACATTCAGGAATTATCTAATCTGGTTGGTGGATGTTCCTTTAGCCCTCAAAATGCAAGCGACACCTTGGTTGCTGCCCAAAGACTCGTATCATTAATTTCTGAAAATGGTCAAATGGGTAAAGCCCTCTCCATTTTAAAAAATGAAATGGTTGGTTCCTATTGTTTTACATTCATCTCAGATGACAACTCTGTTTATGCTGCAAGAGATCCAAAGGGATTCCGTCCGATGGTTTTGGGACACAAGGAATCCGATGATACTTTTATTGTTGCATCAGAATCATCAGCTCTTTCTGCAGTGGGTGCAAAACTTCAAAGAGATGTCAATCCCGGAGAACTAATTAAATTAAGTAAATCTGGAATTGAAACAGAAAGGTTCTCGAGAGATGATTCTAGAGCTCATTGCTCCTTCGAATTTACGTATTTTGCTCATCCCTCTAGCCAAATGGAAGGAAAAAATATCTATATAGCAAGAAAAAAAATTGGACAATTTTTAGCCAAAAAATTTCCAATTCCTGATGCAGATTTAGTAATTCCTGTACCAGATTCAGCAAGACCCGCCGCACTTGGTTATGCTCAAGAATTAGGAGTTTCCTTTGATGAAGGATTACTTAAAGACAGATACAGTAAGAAAGGACCACTACGTAGTTTTATCGAGCCACACCAAACAGATAGAGTTGAAATTAATCGGTGGATAATTCCTATTAGAGAAATTATTGAGGGGAGACATGTGGTTGTAATTGATGATAGCCTGGTTAGAGGAACAAGTTCAAAAGCTATAATCAAAGCTTTGAGGAGAGCTGGTGCAAAAAAAATCAGCATGCTTATCACTTACCCACAAATAAATTTTCCATGTTATGCAGGAATCGATTTTCCTTCACAACAAGAATTAGCGACATTTACAAATGGAAAAAAGATGACATCAAATGAGATTACTGAGATGGTTAGATGCGATATCGGGGCCGACTTTTTAGGATATAATGATGCTGAAAATTTGGCAGATGCTGTAGGAATACAAAAAGACTCGATGTGCTTTACATGTTCTTCTGGAAACTATGAATCCCTTGGAATAACCCCTGACTTTAAGACAAGAGAAGAGATCAAAGGCGAATAGATTCAAACCTTTATTTTTGATTTTAATAATTTTACATTTTTAAAATAAACTCGAAAAAACATTAAATCCCTAGATCGATAAGAGGATTACTACCGATCGAAACAGGCTAATTCATATATACTTGGAATTTTTTCATTGATGATATGTTAAAAATTGCGGTCCTGGCATTAGTTGCAATTTCTTTAATACCTTTATCCTCCGCATTTGCAGATGGGAAAATTGAATTAAGTTCTGACCAAAATAAAATTAAACCCACAGATACCGTTTTGGTGTATGGCAAAGTTTCTGGAGTAACGAATTACATTCCAGTAAAGTTGACAGTTCTAGCTCCAGACGGAGAAATTGTTTTTTCACCACAACTTAAAATTGACGCTAATGGTGAATTCAAAAGATTAATCCACCCTCCGCTTCCAAGCTTTAAACTAGGAACGTATACTGTAGTGGCAAGTCATGACAATGTAAGTACTTCTCCTAGAATCCAATTTATTGTAACAGGTCAAAGTCTAGTAAAGGAAGACCAAGGCATCGCACCTGGAACTGGAGATAAAAAAATTGTGCCCGGACTTGAAATATCTGCAATTGCCCTTGAAGGGTCTGATACCATAACCATAACTGGCACACCCGTTTCTAGAGACACTGCCATTACTTTTACCATTTTTTCTCCAACTGGAAAGTTAGTCTCAGTGGAACAAATTACCCCGCAAACACTCAATCCCTTCACCGTTGAAATTAAGACTGGTGGACCCCTATGGACCGAGGATGGAATATATACAATTACAGCTAATCAGGGAATCGCCTCAGAATTTCAAGATTCAGTGGAAGTTGAGATTGTAAAAGGCAGAATTATTCCAGAATTTGGAACAATCGCTGCAATGATTCTTGTAATATCGATAATGTCGATAATTGCGGTTTCGGCAAAATCTAAACTTAGTGTCATGCCAAGGTTTTAGACATATTTGAAAAAATATAATGGTGCACTTTGATTTGGAAAATTTTTTAAATAGAAAAAAATATTTTTAAAAACATGAAAGCAATATGGAATGATACTATAATTGCCGAAAGTAACAACACGGTAGTTGTAGAAGGGAATCATTATTTTCCAATTGATTCTATAAAAAAAGAATATTTTAAAAAAACAGATTTTACTTCCTTTTGTGGTTGGAAAGGAATGGCAAATTATTACTCTGTAAATGTTAAGGGAAATACAAACAAAGACTGTGCTTGGTATTATGAAAATCCAAATGATGCTGCAAAAAAGATCAAGGGGATGGTGGCTTTTTGGAATGGTGTAAAAATCAAATAATTTTTTACGTTTAGAGAATATTTTTAAATATTTTTTCCAGGGTTTGTAAAGTGATTAAAATTAGATTCAAAAATAAATTTTCAATAAAACCATAAGGTTCTTTTCTAATTCATATTTTTAAGGGCTCTTTCTCTATTTAATAATACATTAGGATCATTCGGATTTATTTCCAATGCTTTTTCGTAACAGGCTAAAGCCTCTTTAAATTGCTCAAAAAAACAAAAGGCAACTCCCTTGTTAGATAGGACATTTACATTGTTAGGATTAATTTCAAGGGCTTTATCATAACACACTACTGCTTCCTCATGTTTTCCAAGTCTAGCCAATGCAACCCCTTTATTGGATAATGCATTAACATGATTTGGAAAACTTTTCAAGATTTTCTCATAGCATTTTATTGATTCTTCATATTTTCCAAGTTTGCCCAAGGCAACTCCCTTGTTGAATAACGAATTCACATGATTTGGATTAATTTCAAGGGCTTTATCATAACACACTACTGCTTCCTCATGTTTTCCCCGTTCGTTCATTGTCACACCTTTGAGATAAAGGGCATCAAAGATATTTGGAATAATATCCTTCACGGGTTCATTTTCTACTACTTTTTCTTTCTTTTTTTCCTGCTTCATAGTGGAACTAGCATGAATTATGGTATCCAATTTACTTGGGATAATATTTTCCACTTTATCATTTTCTACTACTTTTTTCGATTCTTTTTTTATATTTGATAAAGCAACTTCTTTTTTTATACTTGATACAGCAACCTCTTTTTGCTGCAAGGCTTTGAGGTCTCTTGGTTTTATTTCCAAAGCCTTATCAAAACATTTTATGGCTTTGTGGTGTTCGTTGAGAGTTTCCAATACAATACCTTTCTGGTATAATAAATCAAAATCATTCGGTTTTATTTCCAAAGCTTTATCATAACACACTACTGCTTCCTCATGTTTTCCGAGTATATCTAAAATAATTCCCTTATTGTATAATGTATTCACGTCATCAGGATTTATCTTCAATACTTTATCATAACATGTTAAGGCTTCGTTGTTTCTCCCAAGAGCTTTTAGTGATAATCCTTTATTGTATAATGCAACAAAATCATTTGAATTAATTTTTAACAATCTGTCATAGCATCTAATACCTTCCAAATGTCTTTCAAGACCATTCAGGGTAACGCCTTTTTGGTATAATGTATTCACGTCATCAGGATTTGCCTCCAAAACTTTATCATAACATGCTAGCGCTTCATTATATCTGCCAAGAAAACTTAGCGATAAACCACAATTGTATAATGTATTCACATCATTAGGGTCAATTTCCAAGGCTTTGGCATAGTTTTCTAAAGACTCTTCACGTCTTCCTAGTTTTGCTAAGGCAACACCCTTGTTGTATAATGTATGAAAATTGGTAGGAACAACTAATAAGACTTTGTCATAGCATAACACTGCTTCTCTATTTTTTCCAATTCTAGCTAAAGCAACCCCCTTATTGTATAATGTATTCACGTCATCAGGATTTATCTCCAAGGCTTTATCGTAACATAAAATGGCCTCTTCATTTTTTTCAAGATTACTTAATGTGACTCCTTGGTTGTAGAAAACCTCAAAATCATCTAAAATGATTTCCAATTCCTGAATCGCCCATGAAGAAAGAGTATACACAGGTAGGCTTTAAATTTAAAAAAATGTTATAAATAATTCATTACATCATGATTTTGTTCTGACTAAATTCAGATCTACATTATTCTTATTTAATACAATCACACAAAATCTCTGGTGAAAAATTACACAATTCTCATTATTTTGATCGGCGCAGGAATAGTCGGCATGGTGGTGGTCTTTGGTTCAGATGTAGTTAAAATGTCCGTGCCTACACAAGATTATGAGCTTTTTGTGGATCCTATAATTGACAAGCAAAACTTGTTTGATATCGGTCGAGTGACTATACAAAATACGGGGTTAAAACCTCTTACCAACATTCATGTAAACTTTGGAGATGGTGATACATTAGATCTGCAAATTTTAGAACCAGGTGATAAAATCCTTCTTTCTCCTCCTTCAGAAAATTCTATGGAATTTGTTATTATTAGTGCAGATAACGATATTTTTGTAAGCAAAGCGTACAGAACACCACCAAAGATGGTTGGGATGATGGGGTCTTAGGTTTTTTGCATGTTTTCCAATTAATTTATGTAATAAAATAAACATACAATTCTCTATATTCCACAAATAGATAATCCAATTATGAAAGTACTCATAGTGGATGACAATCAAGACATTACAGACTTACTCTCAAAATTTCTTGATGCAAAGGGATTTGAGAATGTGGTAACTAATGATCCTCAAGATGGACTAAGACAAATTAAAGAAGGGCATTATGACATGGTTCTTTTAGATATTTCCATGCCTGAAATTAGTGGAATTGATATCATTCAAAACTTGGAGCAAGACAATCTACTAAAAAATCAAAAAATTGTCATATTTTCTGCAACTGCATTTACTACCAAGGAGATTGATCAGTTGATAACTAAACAAGGAATACATAGTTGCTTGAAAAAACCAATTGCTCTCAACAAACTCTTAGCGACAATTACACATTAAGACTTTTTTTTAATTTTTGCGATACTGATAATAAATTTAATTTTTTTTAATTAAAATCATGTTGAGGACTTGATTATGGGTTGAAAGTTAGATTAGGACACATAAATTTTTCCCCATCCTCGTTTTTCAAGAGTTATTGCTGTGTCTAATTTTACACATGCGGGAGAACCATTATTTTTAATTATCAATACAAACCCTTCTTTACATTTTATATCGTGAGTATTTACACCTGAAGAAATTTGTTTTAATGGTGGTTGATTTGGTATTTGTTTGTTAATTATTGAAAGTCCTCCGCCATAATACATGGAATACAATTTTCCAGTTTCAGAGTTTATTGCAAGCTCAAAAGGTTCTGAAACTGGTATTGTTTCAATTACCCTGTTCTCAAAACCATCAATTACCGAAATATCTCTAGATCCCTGATTTGATACATAGATAATATTGGATTTAGGATCAGTTACCACTCGCCTTGGAATTTCGCCTACATCAATGGAATTTAACACTTTATTTGTTGAGCCATCAATAACTGAGACTGTATTAGTCTCCTGGTTTGTCACATAGACAATGTTTGTTGCTGGATTTACTGCTATGCCCCTAGGGCTTTCTTGAACTTTAATTGTAGTTATTTTTTGATTGACATTTCCATCCCACACATGTACTAAATTTTCTGACTCACTGGTAACATAAACAATCCCTGTTGAAGGATTCACTGCAATTCCACATGGCACCAAAACCTCAAAAGACGATATAATTTCATTTGTTTTACCATCAATCACCGATACTGAATGTGCCCTATCACTTGTGACATAAATGGCGTTGTTATTGGGATTTACTGCAATATCGTATGGATCCTTTAAGCTAATCTCTTTTATCACCTTATTTGTGGTGCCATTTAATATTGAAAGAGTATTGGCAAATTCTCCTCCAACATAAATCAAGTTTGTTTCTGGATTAATACCGACACCAAAGGGAGTTTTAACCACGTTAATTGATTCAAGAATGTTATCTGTTTTACCATCCAGTATGACAAGTTTCCCTTCATAGAATTGGGTGACATATACCTTGTTTGTTCTTTCATTTACAATCCCAGAAGTCGGCGCGCCCTGCAAATCTAAATTAGATACCATATAAGAAAAATTCTCAGAAAAAGCATTTTCTAATAAAATGGAATCTGTGCCTGAAAGAAAAATACCTGAAAATATCAGGCCTAAAACTATCTTGGAGATATTTAGTGTCACTATTACTGAATCAATATTTAGCCATAATAATAGATTCTTCTATTTTACAAAAATTCGTAAATTTTGTTTTTACCATGGGAGCAATTAAATGATAACGCCCTTAATTGACTCTGTGAAATTTTTAACCTCCGGAAAAGTAAAGGATCTCTTCGACCATGGAGAGGATACATTGATTTTCAAATTCTCAGACAGGGTGTCTGCATATGATGTTAAATTTAGGGAGAATATTCCCCAAAAAGGCGAGGTTTTATGCAAATTTGCCGAATTTTGGTTTAATGAGTTATCGATACCAAATCATTTTGTAAAAAGAAAATCAGATACTGAAATTATTGTAAAAAAGATGAAGATGTTACCCATTGAATGTGTGGTAAGAGGTTATTTTTATGGGAGCCTAGTGAACAGATGGAAAAAAGGTGAAGTCAAAATTCCGGAAGGGTCTGATACTACACTTGCTTCTAAATTATCTAGACCCATTTTTGATCCTACAACAAAGTCAGAGCACGATATTCCCGTTGATAAAAAAAAAGCAATCGAAATGAAATTAGTTACAGAATCTCAGTATGATTGGCTTGAAAAAACCTCGATAGATATTTACAAGAAAATGGCCTTGACAGCCAACAATGCTGGATTTATTCTAGCTGATTTGAAATTAGAATTTGGAATTTTAAATGGGGAAATTGCCTTGGGTGATTCTATTGGACCTGATGAATACCGGCTTTGGCCACTAGACTCCTATACAGTTGGACAAATTCAAGAGGCCTATGACAAACAAATTTTGCGTGACTGGTTGACTGAAAAGGGGTATCAAAAACAATTCGAGACTCAACGTGAGGAAGGTAAAGAACCAACACCTCCAGAAATCCCTAAAGACATAATTCAAAAAATGACAGAGAGATATGTTACTGCATATGAGAAATTAACTGGTCATAAACTTTAGTAGTTTTATTTTTAATTTGACCTAAAAGGAAGACGGGAAGCTACTTTAAACTCGAATTTATTTTTTGGACATCCTGCAAAAATTAACCAAATGCATGATTTGACCAACTTTTTTTTGAAACAACATATTTTTTTAATTTTTTATTTTTTCTTGTACCGGTACAATATTTACATAATCACTATCAAAATTATTGTATTGTTATCAATATACTTGATATGCTTACCAAAAATATGAGAATAAATCTAATAATTATCACAGCACTATGAAAATTTTCATAGTGGAAAAATTTTAATGCGATTAGACAAAAAAATATGATACAAGGATCTTTTAGCTAAAATTTAGAGGTATAATTTGAATGTCCACCATACTAGAAAAACAAATCAAAGTAAACCGAATAGTAACCACTAGCCTAGAGCATGCCCGTGCAATTGAAGACCCTGCACGTGCAAAAATCATGGAATTTTTGTATAAAAATTCCTTGTCTGCCGAACAAATTTCAAATGAATTAAAAAAGACAGGATACAAAAAAGCACTAACCACGGTTAGACATCATTTAGAAATTTTAAAAAAATCGGGTCTAGTGGAAATTGTAAAAATTGAGGAATCTCGAGGTGCAATTACAAAATTTTATGGCACCTCAACAAAACTACTTGGTTACCAGACTCCTGAGGATTTCGAATCAAAATACTCCAAAATAATTGATAACACTTCAGTTAAAATTGAAAAAATACTCCGAGGACTGGTCCCAAAATCTACAAAATCAAAAAAAGATAAAAAAAGCCAACCTCAAGACTATTCTCAATATTTGGTATTGGAGATAATGAATAGAGCAATGACCAATGTTTTAGAAAAAACAGCAAAAAAATAGGTCGATCCTTTACCTGTAACTCCCACAACGCCCTGAGAGAGTAAAATAATTATCTACTGCTAACCATCTGGACTATTATGGAAGAAAAAGCGGTAAAATTATTCCAAGACAAAAATCTTGTTTTTATTGCCACTGTTATGAAAGATGGTTCTCCCCAATTAACACCGGTCTGGGCAAATTATGAAGATGATCATATTTTGATAAACACCGCAGAAGGTAGAATTAAACACAAAAACATTTTGCATGATCCACGAGTTGCAGTATCTGTAGTTGCAAAAGATAATCCATTAGATATGGTAACAATAAGAGGAAAAGTTGTACAAGTGATACCAGATTATGATTACAAACATGCAGACAAACTAACTTTACAATACATGGGCCATGATCACTATCCATTCAAACGGAAAGATGAAAAAAGAATTATTCTAAAAATAAAACCAGAGTTAACATTTGTCTTACCTGAATTAAAAATGAATGAGGACTAGGAGATTCTAATGTTTCTAAATTCGAATTTAGAAACATTAAATTTTTACAATAAATGGACTAGATAAAAAAGGTAGAAAAAGCAGCTTATCGTCTTCTTGCTGCTCTTCTTTTAGGTGCTGCTCTTCTTTTAGTAGCGGCTCTTCGTTTTGGAGCTGCTCTTCTTTTAGTAGCTGCCTTTCGTTTTGGAGCTGCTCTTCTTTTAGTAGCTGCCTTTCGTTTTGGAGCTGCTCTTCGTTTTGGAGCTGCTCTACGTTTTGCGCCGGTTTTACTTCTTGCTGCTGCACCTTTTTTAGCTGCGGCTCTTCGTTTTCTTAGAGCTGCGGTTTTAGCTGCGGCTGCTGCTTTTGCGGCGGCATTTCTTTTTCTTGTTCGTGCTGCTTTTCTAGCTGCTGCTGCACGTTTTTCTTTAATGGTTACCATTACTTACACGCATAATTCATCGTGGTTATATGGTGAAAGTCACACTTTATTGCCCCAAAAATAGGAAATTTTGACAAAAAAAATTTTAAAAAAATTTTTTAATTTTTTGCGATCAACAATTTGTAAGACAGATCATTGCAGTATCAACAGTTGATTGTTCTTTTGTTGGACGAATTATAATGTCAAATTGTTTTTGCTCGTCATATGGGACATCAAACTGTGTTGTTCTTCTGATAGGTTTTCCTGGTTCTAAATAATCACCATAAAGATCTTCTTCTGAAAATTCTCCGTACACTGCTTCGTGTTTTTGATCTTTTTCATCTACTAGGTAAAATTGACCCCCTGACATTCGAGTTTCTTCTTGACTAATGTTTTTTGCCTCTATAATGATTTTAACAAAGGTATTTTCTGGTTTAGTGTCTTTGTTTCCCATATGTGTCCCATCAAATGTTACAATATACTCTACGGGTCCAACTATTACTGACTCTCCTGCATTTACTTCGATGAAATTGGTTTGATATTGGGTATACATGTACATTGCAACTGCCATTGAAGCAATTACTGCTACAATTACAATCACCAACCCTAGTCCTGCCATTGCTGAATTTTGTCAAATTTAGTATATAGTTGAAGCGAAAAACCCTGGGGATTTTGCCTAATGGGTAGTAATTTAACAAAAAAGGAGTGTGGGGTTTCAGGGCTTCGATAAGTACGTAATGAGTATGTATTGATTATACTGAAATAAAGGGGGTTTTTTGCAAAACATACTTGGTGAAAAAGTACTCTCAAAAAGATTTTCTTAAAATTGGCGTAATTGCTGGGATTGTTGTGATTCCACTGGTAATTGCCTATGGTGCAGGGGGATACTTTGTTGAAGACGGCACAGAATTTTGGTCTGAATGGGATTGTGACCAAATTACTAAATTTGCCATGAGTTCAGAGTTTAACAAAATAAGTGAGCACCAACATATGCAGTATAACTTGGACATGTCCACATGCATTAAAGAACCATGATTTTTCTATTTTCTAAAAAATTATTATGGTTTACCTTTTGATTCTAAATTACTACATAAAATTTATGGATGTTTAGTCCCATTTTTTTCAATATTAGGAACAAAATTGTAACATTATAATTTTACTGTAAGAAATTGTTAAATGAGGTTCTCCTAAACTTGAACCAATGAATACCAAATCGGTTTTGGGCATATCCATAGCTGCAGTATTTGCAGTATCATTGATTTTTACCCAAAATGCTTTTGCAGGTGTTCCAGAGCCATTTATTGCATCTGTTGTTCCACAAAATCAAGAAGAAAACAGATACGTGTACTCTTGGGATCCTGAAGCAGATTTACCAAAGGTAACTGACGACGTTTTTGTGGACATTCCTATTGTCGGATTTGGAGTAGCAATTGTAACCTTTACTAGCGATTCTGATGTAAACTTTACAGGAGCAACTATACATCCGCCAGCACGTGACAACAGACAACATTCTACTGGATGGCATCCTCATACAGGTGAAGCCTCAGTAATTGCTGATACAGAAGGTTTAGAATTCTGTATTACAGATCTAAACAGTCCACATGCTGGAATGGTCAACACTAGAGACACTTTCAGAATGTCCATGAGTGCAGATGATGCTCTAAACACACCAGATGATTGGGAAAATGGCCCCTCAGGTGCTATTACTTTCCACTTGGTAGTTGACACTGAAAATTGTGATGGACAAACACCCGAACTAAAAGGTGGTGATGGCTGGGGTGGTAAGAACGACAATGGTTCCCCGCAGGATCATATTGGACCTGCACTTCCTGGATTGAAGGTTGTAATTGACGAAATAATCTTCGGACCTGGAGTACCTTAGGTAGAAATTTTCTATCTTTTTTCTTTATTTTTTTGGGGTTTAGCTTTTACGCCTAGCTAAAAAAACTAACAACACTTTAGCTGGGAGAGCTTGGTGGTTTCATGGTTGCTTGTCATAGTTAGGCATGAGTGTTCAACCCCCCCTAAAAAATGGCATTTTCAATAATATCGTATTATGCCTATTGAGAC
>JAHELB010000084.1 GCA_024644385.1 Nitrosopumilaceae archaeon
AAAATTTATCTAGATTAACTTTATCAGCTTGAGAGTTGGATGAGAAATTCATTACCCTAGATGGAAATAAGATTCGATATTTAGAATCTGGAAAAGGATCTGAGACTATTGTTTTGATTCATGGGTTGGGAGCATCTGCGGAGAGATGGGAATTTGTCATTCCTGAATTTAGCAAGACCCATAGAGTAATTGTTCCCGATCTCATAGGATTCGGTTATAGCGATAAACCACTAGTAGATTATACTACTGAATTCTTTACACATTTTTTAGCAGGCTTTTTAGATAAATTAAAAATCAAAAAAACCAACATTATTGGCTCATCTCTTGGTGGGCAAATTACTGCAGAATTTACTTCCAATAATCAGGAGGTAGTAGAAAACCTAGTACTAGTTTCGCCCTCTGGAATAATGAAACATTCTACCCCCGCTCTGGATGCATACGTGATGGCTGCCTTATATCCAGATTCAGAAGGGGCAAAAAATGCTTTTCAAATGATGGCTGGCCCACGTCAACAAGTTGACTCTAAAATAATAGAAGATTTTGTGACTAGAATGAAACTTCCAAATGCAAAGATGGCATTCATGTCTACGCTTTTGGGTTTAAAAAATGCCGAAATTATTTCCAAATCGCTCATGAGAATTACTATTCCTTCTCTGATAATCTGGGGAGAAGATGATCCCGTTATTCCGATAAAATATGCTGATGAGTTTGTATCCTGCATCCAAGACTGTAGATTCTATATGATGGATAATTGTGGGCATACCCCCTATGTTGATGACCCATCCCGATTCACAAAATTGGTACTTGATTTTCTAGATAATTAGAATCAACAAACTCTTTAAATACCTGTGATGTCCTACTATTACCTATGAGTGGTAATAGTTACCAATACAATCCGGCAGAAATGTTTCAAGAATGGATCCAAAAAGGTGGCAAGGCACAAGCAGAATTTATGAAAAACTTTGGCTCTATGATGAATCCTCAAAGTCAGAAATTTGACCCACTTGAAACTCTAAAGGAAATCTCAAGTAAAACAGTTGAAGCACAATCAAACTTTATGGAAAATATGGGCTCTATGCAATCAAAAGGCATGAACAAAATGTTTAATCTTTCACAAATGATGCCCAACTTCCTATCATGGGGAGCTTACAAAACATCTGTTGGAAGCAACGGACGAATTTCGATTCCAGAGGCAGAACGAGATGCACTCGGATTAAAGGAAGGAGACTTGGTTCAAGTTGTAATTCTTCCTATAGAAAAAAAATCAAAGAGGAGGTGAAACAATGAGTAACACAGCACAATCATCAACAAGCAACAAAGATATCTTTGCAGTTTATCAGCAAAATGTTGACAAATACTTTAACGGCATCAAGCAATCAGTACCACGTTATCATCAATCAGTAACTAACGTACAGCAAGAGTACTTGGATGCAGTTGAGAATGTCATTAATTCAACAATTGCACTGCAAAAAGATTTTGCAACAAAAGCAGGTGTAACAACTAACGTACCTTCTGCATCACTTAAAGTAATTCGTGATACAACAGAAGAGGTTGTTAAAGCCTACGATGTTCAAAACAAAGTTGCACTAGCTGCTATTGATTCAGCCCAGCAAAATATCAAGACATTCAACGAGAATGCAAAAGCATTTGCTGATTTGAACAAAAACATAGCACAGTCTTGGATTAGCACCTTTACACAAAAAAATAACTAGGTGAAATTCCAAAATAAAATCAAAAGAGATTTTTTCTCTTTTTTTCTATTTTATCTAAATTAAGAATGCTCTCTTAACCATTGTCCCAATTCAGGTAATACTTTTTTCTGAGACAGGGAACTTGCAATCATTCCAACATGACCCGTTGGATATATTCTCAATGTTTTATCTTCACTTCCAGTAGCATAGTGTAATGGCATACTGCATTCAGGTGATACTAGATGATCTCCTACTGCAACTTGAGTGAAAATTGGCATGTTGATATTTTTTAGCGAAACATGTTTTCCACCAACATACATTTTATCTTGGATTAAGAGATTATCTTGATAGATATCTCTAATCCACTGTTTGAAGAGCTCCCCAGGAATAGGCGGGGTGTCACCTAACCATCTTTCAACCCTCAAGAAATTATCTACAAAATTTTCATTCTCAATATTTCTAAAAAAATTCGTATATTTTTCAATTCCTTGCTCAAATGGCTTTAGAATTGAAAAGCAGTAATACATGAATTCTGGAGGCATATTTCCAATAGAGTCCACCATTTTATCCACATCGATATGCTTTGCAAGATTGCTAACTACAGTAGTATCTCGCCAACCATCAATCACTGGTGCAGTAGCTACAAAATTTTTTACCTTTTCGGGATGCAACGAAGTATATGTAGTTGCAATTGTTCCACCAGTACAGTAACCCTGTAGAGAAACGTTTTCAACATTAGCTTCATCTCTAACAAAATCTATACAATTATCAAGATACACATTGACATAGTCGTCCATGTCAAGATACTTGTCCATATTAGTTGGAGTTCCCCAGTCCACCATGTA
>JAHELB010000085.1 GCA_024644385.1 Nitrosopumilaceae archaeon
ACAAAATCATGAAAACTATGAAGATTACGAAAAAGAGATGCAAGTGGCAATCAATAGGATTGCAAAAAATGATACTAGTCACATACGTAAATTATCAAAAAACATCTAATCTGTAACATTTTCAAATTTCAAGATCATCTTTAATTAATCTTAGATCTTCATTATTTCAAGCATGTCGCAGAAATTTATGATTCCGGTTTTAGCAAGTATTTTGATTCTAGGAACAATAGGATTAACTCAAGATGCTTTTGCAGGTAACAAACTCTTTGTAGGCGGATTAAGTTGGGATACAGACTCACAATCATTTGAAGTAGAAATTGAGCTTCAACGTGGAATGGCCAAAGCATTACAAAAAGCAGATTTTAGCATACCTGTAGAATTGACAATTAATTCTCCTGAATTATCCGAAGATGTTGTCTTAGCAAAAACACTTTCAGGTAATGAAGTATCATCTGATGAATTTGGGAAAATTAAAGTAAAGTTTCCATGGGATCGTTCAATCCCTGATGGTTCTTCATTTGAAGGAACTGCAAACATTGCAGTAGAAGCTAAAATTCTAAATCCAGCAGGAAAAACTGTTGGTAACTCAGTAGACAAGTTTGAAAGAGTACTTACTATTACACTACCAAACACTCCTCCAACTATTGAAAGTGTATCTATGATAGATATTCTTGATAGAGTCATTCTAGATGGAGGTTTGGTATTGAGTGGCTATCCTACGGAATGTCGTGCAAATAGCGTTGATGATGCAGATGGAGACATTGTCACAATATCTTATGAATGGTTCAAGGAAGATGGAACTCTAGTATTTACAGAACAAGATTTACCAGCACAAATTGGTCCTTCTATAGGAATTGCTGATCAGGATAGAATTTTCTGTAGAGCCACCCCCTTTGATGGAACTGACTTTGGTAATTCAGTAGACAGTGTAGTTGGAATTTATCACTATGCTGGTGGTACCGCCGGACTTTAGAATCTAATCCTATTGTCAAACCATTTAATTTACTATCCATTTTAGACCCAAAACATTCATTCAAGATTCTAACTTTTTCTAAATTTCCAACAAACAAACTCCCGTGATAATCCTAGTCATTACCAACTAATTACACACTAAAGTATAGCATAAAATCAAATCAATGAATCATGAAGTGTTTTTGTATCTGTGAATTGTCTGAATTTCAGTATTTTATTATCTACTATATCATAAAAATGTGAAAACGGAACATCAAATGTTTTACCTTTTTTTGAAACACCTTGATATCTACCAATTACAGTAATCTGATCTTTTGATTCAATATACTCTTGAGGAATTGCATGAAATTCATTAAAATTTGATAACATGTTTGCAAAATAATCATCAAAAATAGCCTCCAACCCCACATATTTTCCACCATGTGGCATTCCTTTCAGAGTATTCCATTCAATATTTTCATCACATAGTTCTTTGATGATTTTCATGTCTTTGTTTTTAAAAGCCTGATAGAATTTTTTAATTAATTCTGTATTTTTCATCTAACATTTTAATTCTATTTGATAATTAATTATTTTCCAACAAACAATCATCCGTTATAGTTTAGGCAATTACCAACTTTTTGAACCTAAGAGGGGGGCTTTGCCTTTTTACTCTTTATCGATAAATTCGTTAACACCTGGTGGGTCTGGTGCTAGTCCTTTTCTCTTTCGAATATCAGCAACTGCTGGACCTAACATTGATTTTGGTACTTCGGTCCATTCCTTAAATGATGTATTCCATGTAGCACGTCCTGCTGTCTGTCCTCTCATTGCTTCAGATAATGTGAATGTCTCAGATGCAGGAATCTCACCAACTACAATACTTGATGCACCTTTTTGTGACATGTCAAGTACCTTACCACGTTTACCTGAAAGAATTGTAGCTACATTTCCAACCAGATCAGTTGGGACTCTAACTTCTATAGCCAAAGTTGGCTCTAGCACTGCAGTACCTGCTGTGAGTAGTGCACCCATACATGCACGTCTAGATGCTGGACCCAATTGAGATAGACCTCTGTGAGCAGTATCTTCGTGAGGAACAAAGTGAGTAAAGATGAATTTACAATCCCTCATCTGTTCTTTACAGAGAGGACCTTCTTTCATTACTTCTTCAAATCCTGAATTAATAGAGTCAGTTGACTCTTGTACAAACTGAACACCTTTTGTTCCGTTAATCAAAACATTACCACGTGCATCAAATTTCATTACTCTCTTTATGGTGTCAGTATCCCATCCAGCACCTTTGAGTAAATCTGAAACGACTTTTTTATCCTTGATATCAGAAATCTCACCAGTTCTTAGCATGTGTGCAATTTCTGGTTCTAGTGGTTCTACTTTCATGAAAATCTTGTTGTGTCTGTTTGGTGATTTTGCCATGATTGGCTCACATCCACCTTTGACAGTTTCTCTATAGTTAATCAAAGGTTCAGATGTAACAATCTCACATTTTGCATCCTGGATTCTGTGTGTTGCAACATCAAGGTGTAGTACACCCATTCCT
>JAHELB010000049.1 GCA_024644385.1 Nitrosopumilaceae archaeon
TCAAGTTAAGTAATACTTAACTTATTGACATTTAAAATATAATGATACTTATAGGGTATTTTAATGGAATATCTAAAGTTTACACCGTTTTTTTGAAAAATTTTAGAAAAAAAGAAATTATTATAAATTTTTCAAATATGAGTAAAGTTTTTAGAGATTTTTCTAAAATCAAATCCATGAATAAGGGCCTCTTAGTAGGAATAGCCATCGCTGTATTAGTCGGTATAATTACAATTTCTCTAGTTTCAATGACAGATCCTAATGCAATGGAAGTTGAAGATACTTTGGATAAAGAGATCAAACCAGAGGAGACTCCAGAAATTGAAGAAAAATTAGATGAAATTGAAGAGATTGCTGAGGAAAACGAGTATGAACCATTACCAAGAGACTGGCAAACTTCCGGTCCGTTTCAAATAGATAGAAAAGAATACGCCATAGGGGAAAAAATTTTTCTGAGAACTGGAGGAGTTGGTTTTGAAGAAAAAGGTCAAGTTGCGGTGATGAGACCATTAAACAGTACACACTATTCTGTGTATCTTACAATTCCTTTTGATGGAACAAAAAAAGAAGCATTCAACTATTATTTAGATCCTCAAATATCTAAAACCCGTGGTATATGTTCAATGGATGATTTAATGGGAAGATGGGCTCTAGTTTTTAGAGGAACGGATTATCCAAATCTATTTTTTGAAATTACAGACAGAATTGTGCCAGGAACAGATGTGGAATCAGTTTGTTGAATTACTTTTCTAAGTTGTTATGAAAGCAAACTCTTTGACCGGTATGACAAGCTGGCCCTGAGGGCTCTACCAGATAAATTATAGCATCTGAATCACAATCAACTAAAATATCTTTTACTTTTTGAGTATTACCAGATTCCTCTCCTTTCATCCAGAGCTTATTTCTAGAACGACTCCAAAACCACGAGTTGCCAGTTTTTTTGGTTAGTTCTAGTGATTCTTTGTTGGAATATGCTAAAGTCAAGACGTCTTTGGTATTTGCATCTTGTACGATAATGGGAATCAGTCCTCCACTTTTTTCAAAATCTATATCATCTATCGATTTTTGCATGGTTTGATTTCAAATCAATGTTTTATAATCTTACAGGAATTTGGTGGTCTTTAAGATGCACCTTGACACCTTTAACTCCATGCGTCTGGTAATGAAATATTGAGGCTGCCAGGGCTGCATCAACATTTGTTTCTTTAAAGACCTCAACCATATCATCAGGTTTCCCACAACCCCCTGAAGCAATTACCGGAATAGAAGTAGAATTGACAATCTCTTTGGTAAGTAAAATGTCATAGCCATCTTTGGTGCCATCTTTATCAATACTGGTTAGAAGAATTTCGCCTGCGCCTAGTTTTTGTGCCTGTTTTGCCCATTTAATGGCATCAATTCCTGTCCCTTTTTTTCCACCATAGATGAAAACCTCAAACCAGAATTGTTTGCCGTTTTCTGTTAATATTGTAGCATTTTCTTTTGGTTCATAGTTTCGTTTAGTGTCAATTGCAACTACCACACATTGACGTCCAAAAATATTCATTAATTCTGTAAGAATCTTTGGATTTTTTACAGCTCCGGTGTTAATTCCAACTTTATCGGCACCGTTTAACAAAATATTACGAGCATCTTCCAACGAATTTACACCTCCTCCAACAGTAAAGGGAATGTTGATTACAGACGCTACTTTTCTAACCAAATTTTTTATGGTTTCACGTCGCTCTTCTGATGCAGTTATATCCAAAAAGATTAACTCATCGGCACCTTCATCGCTGTATTGTTTGGCAAGCTCTACCGGGTCTCCTGCATCTTTAATTGATTTAAATCGAAGTCCTTTTACTACTCGTCCATTTTTTACATCAAGACATGGGATAATTCTTTTTGTTAATGTCATGTTATTTTTTTTGCCTCCTGTATAGAAATTTTATTTTCATATAGTGCTTTTCCAAGTATAACTCCAAATGAGTTTTTTTCTTTAACATCTTGGACATCTTTTAAATTTGAGATTCCACCACTTGCTATTACATTTGTATTTTCCAACTGACAGGCTTGTTCTAAGAATTTTAAATCAGGACCTTCAAGTGTTCCATCACGATTTACATTGGTTAGTAAAAATTCAGTAAATCCCATTGAGCTAAAATCTTTTATGGCATCGATAAGACCAATTCCTGTATCTGTTTGCCATCCCTGAATTACAATTTCTCCATCTTTGTGGTCAACCGATATTACGATTTTTTGATTGCCTAATTTTTCTAATAGTTTTTTCAGAGTTATCTTATCCTTGAAGGCCAAAGTTCCCAATACCACTCTGTCTGCAAGTTTTGCCGCATCCATAATTTTAGATTCATCCCTAAGTCCCCCTGCAACTTCTAATGGAATTGAAACATTTTGTATTATTTTTTTTATTATAGAAAGGTTTGATCCTAGTCCTAAAGTGGCATCAAGATCCACAAGATGAAGCATGTCTGCTCCATTTTCCTCCCATTTTTTGGCAATCTCTATTGGATTTGTACTGTAGATAGTTTTCTGTTTAGGATCACCCTTGTAAAGTCGGACTACTTGGCCATTCATAATGTCGATGGCAGGAATTATCTTCATCTTTTACACTCTTCAAGAAAATTTTTAATCATTAGGCTACCAATTTTGCCAGATTTTTCTGGATGAAATTGAGTTCCAAAAAAATTATTCTTTTCAACCACCGCTGGAACCTTGATTCCATAATCAGATTCAGCTGTAATTACATCAGATGATACAGGTTTTACTCGAAAAGAATGGACAAAATATACCCATGAGTTGTTATTCACACCATCAAGAATTTTCCCGGGTTTTTTTATCTCCAAATTATTCCAACCCATATGTGGAATCTTCATAGTTGAGGGAAGTTCTATTACTTCTCCATCAATTACATTCAGGCCTCTTTCAATTCCTTCCTCACTTTTCTCAAAAAACATCTCCATTCCTAGACATATCCCCAATACAGGAGTATTGTCCTTAACAAAATCTTTGAATTCAATTTGAGAGTTGTCATGAATGCTTTTAATGGCAGGATCAAAATTTCCAACTCCTGGTAATAAGAGACCAGAATAGTGATTTGGTTTATCAAAAGTTGTAATTACTTCAACTGTAGCTCCTTCTCTTTCAAGTGAATTTTTAAGGCTGAAAATATTTCCAGCCCCATAATCAAATATCGCTACACTTACCATTACATTGAACCCTTGGTACTTGGAATTCCTTTTTGTTTTTTATCATAAGATGAAGATAATCTAAAAGCAACTGCTAATGATTTGATAGCAGCTTCTGCTTTGTGGTGATCATTATCGCCATACTTTACAGTAAGGTGAATACAACTGTTTAGGTTTTGAAGTAAGGACTGGAAAAAGTGTTCCAAATCTTCCTTTGATACGTCTTCAATTTTGTTTCTTTTGATTGACAAAATCAATTTCCAAAAAGGTCTTTTAACCAAATCAATTGATGCCTCTGCCAGAGATTCATCCATGGGAACAGATGCATAACCAAATCTAGTAATACCTCTTCTGGTTCCCAAAGCTTTGTCTACTGCCAATCCAATTGTAATAGCAGTATCCTCAATCAAATGGTGTTCAATTTTATCGTTGGATTTTGCATTTACCTTAAGATCCATCATAGAGTGCTTACCAAACGATACGATCAGATGATCGATGAAATTAATTCCTGTCTTTATGCTTGTTTTTCCTGTTCCATCAAGGTTAACGGAGACCGAAATACTAGTTTCTTTGGTGTTACGGTTTATGGAACTTTTTCTTGATTTCATCTTTATCACAGAAGATTAACTCTCACCTATTCTAAATTTAATACCTTCGGTAGTAAATTTATAGATTCTAAAACTAACAATGCTCCATTTTTCTCAAACATTTCTAATCTTTTTTTGGGATTACTACTAGTTCCAATTATTCCGCAAAAACTTGTCCTGTATCCTTGGTCGGTTACTTTTTTGGCCATTATCAGGTCTTCCATTGAATCTCCAACGTAAATGGAATTATTACTTTTTAATCCTTTAATTGCACGGATTAGAGATGAAGGATTAGGTTTGGCAAATTTTCTTGGTTCGTCTTCCAAAAAGACAGAATTGGCTAAATCAAATTCATCTACAAGATTTTTTAATGAATATTTTGTAGATTCTTGCCCTCTTCCAGTTACAATTGAAATTTTTGAATTAAATTTTTTTTTGAGTTTTGATAGTAATGATTTGTTTATTATTATGATGTCATTTTCAATTAAACCAGTTTCATTAAATTCAGAATTTTTTTTAAAAAGTTTATTGTAAAGTATGGGTCCATAAAATAATTGATCAAATATTTGGTATAACGTATTATCATGATTTGTTCCAGGATAAGACAATTTATTTTTAATTTCATCAATTTTAGTTTGTGTTGAAATGTATTTTTCAACAGAGATAATTCCTGAAGTATTACTATTTTTAATTACCTCAAAAATAAATTCTCGCTGATCTCTTTGCAGTTTTTTTGCTGCAACAATTGAAATAATGGAGGCGTACGTCAAATCAACCTCGTCGTTAAACCCACCCGTAGATTTGAATCCCTCGATAATTTGGGAATCAATTGGAATTGAATCCTTTATGTTAGAAAATGTTCCTAAAACATATTTTGTTGTTTTACTTATTGCCAGATCATAAGATTTGGTAATGTCGATTAAAACACCATCACAATCAAAGATTATTCCATCACTTGTTTTTAGTACTTCAATCAATGAATCATCGAGGTAAATTCCCTCTTGCTTTTTTAATAAGGTCATCGCAATAAATCACGAATTGCAAGCAAAAATTTTGAATTCATTTCTTTTGTTCCAATTGTAACTCTAAGGCAACCTTCATGACTTCCAATCTTCCCTAATTTTCTAATCGAAATTCCCTGCTCGGAGAGGGCCGTGAAAATTCTTTGATAAGACCCATGAGCGTCAAATAATACAAAATTAGCCTCAGAATCAAAGACTTCAAAGGTTTTGTATTTTCTGAGAGTTTCAATAATTCTAGTTCTCTCTTGTTTAATTACTTGAATAGCATCTTTCATCACATGAGATTTTTCTAGAGCTAAAATTCCAGATTCAATAGTTATGGTACTTAATGGATAGGGATATTGTAAAACTTGGTTAAATGCTTCAGTAAATTGTTTGCTTGCCAGAAAGTATCCTAATCTTAATCCAGCAAGGCCAAAGGATTTAGAAACGGTTTGGATTACAACAAGATTATTTTGAGATTTTACTTGTTTGGCTAGTGAATATTTGCCAAATTCACCATATGCTTCATCAATAATTACCAGCCCATCAAAGGACTTTACCAATTTTTGTAAATCATTTTTTGTAAATTGAAAGCCGGTAGGGTTATTTGGTGAATCTAGATATAAAATATCTGCATTTTTTGATTGCTTGGTGAATTCTTTAATGTCTAATTTCATATACTTTGAAAAAGGTATTGCAATTAAAGGGATGGAATACAATTTACATCTCTCTTCAAAAAAACCAAAAGTAGGGTTTGATGTTAAAACTTTGGTTTGCTTTGAGCCAAAATTTGAAAGTATAAGGTCTATTATTTGATCAGATCCGTTTCCAACCCCGATCATTGATGCTGGAATTTTGGTAAACTTTGAAATTGCTTGAACAAGTCTTTCAACTCCTCCAAGTGGATATTCCCTTACATCCAAATTTTTTCTGGCTTTTTGAATTATATCGGTTTGAAATTGTTTTGCTATCACATAGTTTTCATTTGAATCAAGTTTTAGAGAATCTTGTTGTAGCTCTGGTTTTTCATAACCTCCAATTGATGAAAAGTCCTTAACCTTTTTTTCAAACCACCCAGTTTTCATTTTAATCTACCTCTTATGGCTTCAAAGTGATTGGGTAAACCCTCTGCTTTGGTAAACACATCAAGATATTTTGAAATTTTAGATAAAGATGCTCTGTTTGCACAAACCTGCGTTTCAATTTTGATAAAATCCAAAACAGAGAGGGAACCTCTTGTTTTACCAAATTTACTGGTAGGTAAAATGTGATTTGAGCCTAAAATATAATCACTTGCTGAAGAGGGTGTTTGATTTCCTAGTAAAATCAGGCCTGATGATGTAATTTTAGAGGCAAAATCTTTTGGGTTTGCTGTCATAATTTCTAGGTGTTCTGGAGCCATCTCATTTGCAAGGTAAATCATATCTGATTTATTTTTACAAATTGCAATAAACCCATTTTTTTTAAGACTTTTTTTTACTATATCTGATCTCTTTATTTTTTTAATAAATTCTTCTAAGAATTGATTAACATCTTTAGCTAATTTTTCGGAATTCGTTATTAGAAAACAAAAAGAATCAGTGCTGTGTTCAGCTTGTGAAATTAAATCCAATGCAATGAACTTTGGATTTGCTGATTTATCAGCAACTATTCCCAGTTCAGTAGGCCCTGCAAGCATATCAATTGCAGTTTTATCGCTAATCAGTGATTTTGCAGTAGTTACAAAAGACCCCCCCGGTCCAACAATTTTATCGACTTTGGGAATAGCCCTAGTTCCAAAAGATAGTGCAGCTATTGCTTGGATGCCCCCTACGTTGAAAATTTCGTTTGCTCCACAAAAATCTGCCGCGACAAGAGTTAGGGGATCAATTCTTCCATCCGAATTTGGAGGAGAGACCACCACTATTCGTTTGACTCCAGCAACTTTGGCAGGAATAATTGCCATTATTGCAGAGCTTGGATATTTTGCCATGCCCCCTGGAATATAGCAACCTATATTTTGTAATGGTAGAAATTGTTTTGATATTTTTATTCCATCTATGGTTATGTTTTTATTTTTCAAAATAGACTTTAAAGTCCTTTCAGTTTTTTCTAATCTGTTTTTTGCAAGTTTTATTGCGGCTGTTTCCTCTTTTGAAATTTTTTTATAGGCATTTTTGATTTCTTTTTTTGTTACTCGCAACGAAGTAATTTTTGCACCGCTAAATTTTTTTTCATATTTTTTTATTGCTGAATCGCCATTTTTTTGAACGTTTTTTAGTATTGATTCTACTATCTTTTTGTTTTTTTGAGGCTGTTTAGGAGTGTATTTAGATGCAAAACTTTCTACATTAGTAACCGGAATTATTTTCATCAATTCTCTTCGTCACGTTTAATCTCCTCAAGTTCTAATATTTGACGCGGTTCGTGAACCACAAGTCCTTGTGCGATCTTTCTTAACTTGGGAATTAGTTTGTGAAATTCCTCTTTTCTAATAACCGTATTGACTCCAAACCAGCCCTTTTCACTTAGTGGACTTACTGTGGGTTTTTTTAGAGATGGCATCTGAGTTAGAAGTTTTTTGAGGTTTTTTTCTTCTACATTTAGATAAATGTGGAGGTATTTCCTTCCATGTACGGCACCTCTCATCAAGGTTACAATATCAAAGATTTTTTCACGTTTTTTTGGATCTTTGAGAGATTCTTTATTTGCTATTAGATGAGCACTTGATGTTAAAACCTCATCTACAATTTTTAATTTATTTTGCTTTAGAGTTGTCCCAGTTTCAGTAACATCCATTATTGCATCAACATCTTCAGGGGGTTTTGCTTCAGTTGCCCCAAATGATAAGTGAATTTGGACATTTTTGTTTGTACCCAATCTAAGCCAAGGTGTTACTATCATTGGGTCTTTAGAACCGTAATATTTTTTGTAGGATTTTAATTGTTTGAGAAACTTTGCTGCGGTAGTTAGATACTCTGAAGAAATACGAAGGATTTTTTTCTTTTTTGCATAATCTGCAATCATAGAATCTAGATTTTTGTAAGAATATTTGTCTGGAAATGCTACAACTAGTCTAATTTTTCCATATTCTAAATCTAAGATTGGTACAACATCGGCTTTAGTTTCTCCGACCCAATCCTTTCCAGTAATCCCTACGTCATAGAGTCCTTCATATACCAATGTTGGAATTTCTTGTGGTCTTAGCATTTTTACCAAAATTTTAGGATCATCTAAAAATACACGATATGTTCTTGATTTTCGATTAACTTTGGTCCAGGATTTATCTAGAAGTTTAAAAGTTGCCTCTTCAAGACTGCCTTTAGGTATAGCAAATTTTACCTGAGACATTGTTAACTTTTTACAAGTTAGCCATATAATAGGATTTTAAATTTTCTTTACCAGTTCCTTTGCATTATCAAGAGAGATGTTTTTTTCTTCAATCATTTTTTCTACGATTTTATCAATTTGTTCGTTTTTAGCTCCCGCGGCACAAGCTAGATTTCTAGCATGTAGTCTCATGTGTCCTTTTTGGATTCCTTCAGTAGTTAATGCCCTAATTGCACTATAGTTTTGAGCCAAACCTGCGGCAGTCATGATACAAGCAAGCTCTTTTGCAGAAGAAACCCCAAGAACTTTGTTGCATATCTTTGCAATGGGATGGACGTTGGCAATCCCCCCAACTATTCCAACCGACATTGGTAATTCTATGGATCCCACTAGATTGCCCTTTTCATCTTTACTCCACTTGCTAAGAGAGCGATAACGTCCAGTTCTTGCAGCATAGGCATTTGCTGCAGCCTCAATTGCTCGACTATCCTGACCAGTTGCATTGGCTACTGCAATAATTCCATTCATTATTCCCTTGTTGTGGGTTACTGCTCTGAAAACATCATTATCTGCAAATTCAAATGCCAAAATAATATCATCTACAACATTTTCTCCACCAACCAAGTTCTTTTCGAAAACAGCTTTTGCCTTTGCAATTCTCCTAGTAGAATAATTTGATAAGATACGTAAGAGTGCCTTTCCTCCAGTAATTTTTTCAAGAGTTGGAGAAACTGCTTCGCACATTGTATTTGTGATATTAGCCCCCATTGCATCTCCAACATCAATTAGTAATTCTACAATCAGCATTTTTCCTGACGGGGTATCAATTTCTTTACAAGAGAGTTCTTTGGCTCCCTTTCCTAGTTTGGGTAAGGTTTTGCTTTTTGAATTTGCAATAGCTAATATCTCATTGGATGAATTTTTAATATTTTCAATGGCCGTGGAAATATCTACATCTAACATTTGGATTTGCCCCACACTGTACGAGTTCTCAGCCTCAGCCTGAAATCCGCCCAAAACTCTTGCAATTTTGGCGCCCTTTGAGGCAGCTGCAATCACTGAAGGCTCTTCAATCACCATCGGGATGACATAGTCTTTACCATTTATCTTAAAGTTGGTTGCTACCCCTAACGGTAAGGAAAAGGTTCCAATAGCATTCTCTACCATCTTGTCTGCTTTATCAAAAGAAATACCACCGTTGGAATTTTCTAGTAAATTAATTTCCTCATTTGAGAGATTTGAGAAATTTTTTACAATCTCTAATCTTTCTTTCCTTGATTTTTCAAAAAATTTTGAAATTGAAGAGTCTTTCATTGTTCTAGTTGTTCACTATGTCTTTTTTATATTAATTGAGCCTAGTTAATGTAAAATTGAGGTGTTAACGAGTTTATCGACAATCAATAAAAAG
>JAHELB010000050.1:0-5020 GCA_024644385.1 Nitrosopumilaceae archaeon
TTTGCAATTTCTTTAATTCTTTTGGGAGAAGTATTTGGAGATATTAAAAAAATTGTATCAGTATTTCCTTTGGCAGCCATAAGGTATTCTTTTGATTCTTCAATTGACATATCAGGCAAAATAAAACCATCAATTCCAGCTTTTTTAGCCTGGGTTATGAAATTTGCATACCCCTTGTTATACAAAATATTGGTATATGTCATCAATACTAGCGGAATATCAGTCAAGGCTCTGATCTTTTTTACTAGATGAAAAAAATTTGAAATTCTGGTTCCTCTTTCCAACGATATAGTACTTGCATTTTGAATAACAGACCCATCTGCAAGAGGATCTGAAAAAGGAAATCCTAATTCTATTATATCTGCTCCTCCTTTTACCAGACCCTTTACCGCTGAGATGGTAGCTTTTTCATTTGGAAATCCCACCATAATATAGGAAATTAGTGCCTTTTCTTTTTTTTTTGAAAGCTCGGAAAACTTTGATTTAATTTTTGACATTTTTTTCCATATATTTTTGTACTTCTTCGACGTCTTTATCTCCTCTACCTGATAAGGTCACCACAATTGTTTCTGATTTTTTATGTTTTCTAGCTACTTTGATTGCATCAGCAATTGCATGGGCTGATTCTAGGGCAGGAATAATTCCTTCCGTTCTGGTTAGTAACAAAAAAGCATCAATAACTTCAGAGTCTTTTGCAGAATGATACTTTACACGCTTATTATCCTTCAAGTATGAATGCTCCGGACCTACTCCCGGGTAATCTAGTCCTGCAGATATGCTATGAGTTTCTGTAATTTGCCCTTCTTTGTCTTGAAGTAAATATGTCATCATTCCATGTAAAACTCCTATACTGCCAGCTGAGAGTGTTGCTGAATGTAATCCAGATTTTAATCCCTTTCCTGCTGCTTCAACTCCTATAATTTCAGAATTTGTGTCAACTAGTGGAAAAAAGGTTCCAATAGCGTTTGACCCTCCACCAACACAGGCAATTACCACATCTGGATTGGCGTGATGTAATTTTTTCATCTGCACTCTAATCTCCTTGCCAATCACACTCTGAAAATCTCTAACCATGACAGGATAGGGATGTGGACCAACTGCAGATCCAAGAAGATAGTATGTATCCTCTACATTTGTAATCCAGTCCCGAATAGCCTCATTAATTGCATCCTTTAGAGTTTTTGAGCCTGAATTTACCGGATGAACCTTGGCACCTAGCATATTCATCCGAAAAACATTAAGCTTTTGTCTAATGGTATCTTTGTATCCCATGTAAACTTCGGATTTCATTCCCAAAGCAGCGCAAGCCATTGCAGTTGCTACTCCATGTTGTCCTGCCCCTGTTTCTGCAATGATTCTCTTTTTATTCATTTTTTT
Source organism: Nitrosopumilaceae archaeon (assembly GCA_024644385.1). Classification (GTDB taxonomy): domain Archaea; phylum Thermoproteota; class Nitrososphaeria; order Nitrososphaerales; family Nitrosopumilaceae; genus Nitrosomaritimum. The sequence goes on from JAHELB010000050.1 coordinate 1,378, forward strand.
TGCAAGTAACGCCTGACCAAGCGTGTTGTTGATTTTGTGAGCTCCTCCATGCAACAGGTCTTCTCTTTTTAGATAAATTTTAGCCCCTCCTATTTTCTCAGTCAAATTTTTTGCAAAATATAGGGGAGTTGGTCGTCCTGCATATTGTTTCAGATAATAATTCAACTCTTTTTTGAATCTCTTATCGTTTTTGAATTTGAGATAATTTTCTTCCAGCTCTTCTACTGCTGGAACCAAAGTTTCTGGAATGTATTTTCCTCCAAATTTTCCAAATCTACCGTCAGTAGGATAATTCAAAAAGAATTCACCAACTTTTTTACGTGTTGTTCAATATCCTCGCTTTTCATGATACTTGACCCTACCAAAAAGGCGTCTGCCCCACACTTTTTTAGGTATTGAATGTCCTCTGGGGTTTCAATTCCACTTTCAGAAAGTATCGGCCTTGTTTTGGTAAATCCTTCTAGAACTGTTTTGGTAGTTTTTAGATCTATTTCTAAAGTATCCAAGTTTCTATTGTTTATGCCTATCAAATCTGCGTCTGTTTTTAATGCGTGTTCAAATTCTTTTTTTGTGTGAACCTCTAATAATATTTTCAACCCTTTTCCATGGGCATAACTTACAAACTCGTCAATCTCCTTCAAATACCGCTGATCAAAAAGAGATTGTATAAGTAGCATATAATCTGCCCCTATTTTCTTTGCTGCATCAATCTGAATTTTGTCAATGATAATATCTTTCATAAGAAGTGGAACATCTACGGATTCTCTTACCTTCATAAAATATTCTGGTGAACCATTAAACAGGTGTGGTTGCGTTAAAATAGATAATGCCTTTGAACCACCTGCAATCATCTGTTTGGCGATACTAACAGGATCTGCAAGAGTTCTTATCTTCCCTAAGGACGGGGAGGAAAATTTTATCTCAGTTATCAGCGTCGCATGAACGTGGGTTTTAATTATATGCAAAAAATCCTTGTTTGTCCCTACTAAATTGCAATCCACATCATAGGTGCCATCGTCAATTGCCATCTGTGAATTGTTTACTAATCTTCGCAAAATATTTTCAGCCATTTATTATCTCCTTTAATTTTGAGGCATTTCCTGTATCTTTTACAAATTTTTCAAACAAGGAAAAGGCTTTACCATCTTTGATTGTTTTTAAAGCAGTCTCTACTCCCTCTTCAAAATTTTTTGATACGTTTGCAACAATTAGCCCTGCTGCTGCATTTAATGCCGTGGTTTCAATCATTGCTTGATTGGCTGTATTGTTTAACACTCCTACAAAGGACTTGATTGCATCTTCTTTGGTTTTAATTTGTATATCGTGTAAGGATGATTTATGGAGGCCCACTACTTCAGGATCAATGGCATTCATCAAAACTTTATCGTTTCGTAAAACACATACTCGATTAACTGCACTAGTTGAAAATTCATCCAACCCATCATCTGAGCGTACTGTCATAATGTTTTCAAATTTCCTTCTTTTCATTATAAGGGGTAATCGGTCAAGATATTCTATAGAAAAAACTCCTACCAGTTGATTTTTCACTCCTGCGGGGTTTGATAATGGTCCAAGAAGGTTAAAGGCGGTTCTTTTACCAATTTGTTTTCGTGCACCAGAGACATGTTTCATCGCAGGATGAAATTTCTGGGCAAACATAAAACAAATTTTATGTTTTTCTAAAATCTCTGAAATCTGAGCTGGCCCTTGACTTAGATCATACCCAAAATATTCAAAAATATCTGCACTGCCAGAAACTCCAGAACTTGACCGATTTCCATGTTTTGCAACAATGCCTCCTGCAGCAGCTACTACAAAGGATGCTGTAGTTGATACGTTGAAGGTTTGGAGGTTGTCCCCCCCTGTACCGCACATGTCAATTATGGTCCCACGATTTGTAGGCACAACTTTTAGGGCAAATTCATTCATTTTATCTAGCATTCCTAAAAGTTCATCATCAGTTTCTCCTTTTTCTGCCAAATTTGAGAGAAATGATGCATTTTCTGAATCGGTAGTCTTTCCTGATAAAATATCAGTCATTAGAGCATTTACTTCATCGTAGCTTAGGTTGGTTTTCTCTTGTAATTTTTTAATTAATTCTGAAATCATTTTTTCTCCTTTACTTGTCTTATGAAATTGCCAAGAATTTTTTTGCCATCTTCTGTCATTATTGACTCTGGATGAAATTGAACTCCTTGTATGAGGAATTCTTTATGTTGTACTGCCATTACTTCCCCGTCGTCTTCAGCAGTTGCAATCACTTGTAGAACTTCGGGTATGATTGTTTTATCTCCAACCAACGAATGGTATCTTGTTGCCCTAAAGGGATTTTTTACACCTTGGAATAATTCTGAATCACTATGTCTTACTGGACTAGTTTTTCCATGACGAACACAACCTGCATTAGTTACCTTTCCTCCAAAGGAGGAAATAATTCCTTGATGACCCAAACAAACTCCTAAAATTGGAAAACTTTTTCCCAAATCTTTTATTACATTCTTACATACTCCAAAGTATTTTTTTTCATCCGGAGTTCCAGGTCCTGGAGAAATAATAATGCCATCGTAGTTTTTTTGTTTTATTTCATTAATTGTAATTTTGTCATTTCTAATAACATCACATTCTACTCCTAGTTCTCCTAGATACTGTGCAATGTTATACACAAAAGAATCATAATTATCAATAATTAAGAATTTCAATTTGATGCCTCCTTTAATGCCTGTAACATTGCACCTGCTTTATGTTCTGTTTCAAGAAATTCATTTTCTGCAATAGAATCTGAAACAATTCCTGCCCCTGACTGGATAAATCCTTTGTTTCCATCAATGAAAATACTTCTGATTGCTATTGCAAAATCACAACAACCATTGTATGAAAAATACCCTACAGCTCCTGCATAGGGTCCTCGTACTTCTGTTTCTAATTCATCGATAATTTCCATAGCCCTTACCTTGGGCGCCCCCGATACTGTTCCTGCCGGAAAAACTGCTTGAAATGCATCAAACATGTCATTTTTTGAGGCTAAATTGCCAACTAGATGAGTAACTATATGTTGAACATGACTAAACTTTTTAATCTTCATTAGGGATTCTGGGCGAACAGTCCCGTATTTACATACTTTGCCAATATCATTTCGCCCTAGATCCACAAGCATCGTATGTTCTGCTATTTCCTTTTCATCGTGAAGTAATTCTTCGGAGAGTTTTCTGTTTTTTTCTTTATCATCAGTTATTTCTCTTGTTCCCGCAATAGGAAATGTCTCGACTTTATCTTGGGTTATTCTTACAAGCATTTCAGGTGATGCGCCAATTATTGTTTTATTGTTTTGTTTGAGATGATACATGTAGGGCGATGGGTTTAGGTTTCTTAATGTTTTGTAGAGTGTTAAATTATCCCCATTTACATCAAAGGCAAATTTCCTAGATAACACAACTTGAAAAATGTCCCCATCATGGATGTATTTTTTGGCTTGATTTACAATGCTTGAGAATTTATTTTTATTCATATTTGGAATAGTTTCAGTTGAATTAAATGATTTAAAGACACCATCAGATATTTTAAATTCTTTAAATCTATTTTCCTCATTATAAAAATAAAATAATTTTTCATGAACATTATCATACAGTATTCCATCATCATAAAT
>JAHELB010000050.1:5120-9467 GCA_024644385.1 Nitrosopumilaceae archaeon
TTAAACAAAAATCTTCAAAAGATTTTCTTTTTTATTCTTCAAAAATTGTTTCCTCTTCAGCTTGTGTGGTCGAATGTTATGTTTGTGGAAAGGGATTATCTGATGGATGTTCTATTACTGCAAAAACTTTACCCTCTGGCATTGTCATGTTTTGTAATGTCCATTTCCCATTATAGTAAAATGCTACTTTTTTCTTTTCTCATTTTAGATTTTTTTAAATTATAGGTTGTATACAAATTAAACAATTGGTAACTAATTTTCTTTAATCTGTCTTTTGATATCCTCGACAAAATCACTGAAAATTTCTAGTCCTGCATCATATGCCTCCATAGAGTCTTCGATTGTAGCTGACTGACCTTCGTCGATTTTCTTGTTTGATAGATATTGTCCAGAATCATGAATATATTTTTCAAAAACCATGCCAAAAACGCATTCATTAATATTTGTAATTTTCCAATTTTCTTTCTCTGAATTTATCACATTGAAATATCTTGGAATTTGATTAGTTGCTATTTTAATTAGATTTTTTAATTCGTTTTTATCCTCATTTGTAATTTCCAAAGGCGTCAAGTTAGTCAAAGAATGTAGGAAATTAAGAGTTGCTATTTAGATAAAACCTATGATACTACTCATCCCATACGGGTTGTTTTTTAAGCCAATCGATTAGGTCTCTATAAAGTTGACTTTTTTGGACATTTAAAATATTTATTTCAATATTTGTAGACAATTTTGCAGTTTTGGTATAATTTTCATATTTTGCAAAAATAATTTTATCTAGATAGGTTTCACCTTGAATTTCTTTTTTAGCCAATTCTTCAGAGTCGGTCATTGCAAAGCTTGCAAAGAGCACCCCATCAACCCAATATGCATTACCTGATTCTATAGTTGACATCATGTTTAGAAGATCGTCTAGGCTCATTTTTATCATATCTCGAACAAATATTGTAGAATAGGGTTTATGGACAAATTTTGTCATTTCATTTACTCTTTTTATTGGCTTTATCAGTTTTTGTAGAAATTGATTAAATTTTTCATTATTTAATACCCGATTTCAAATATGCAATTGTACATTCAGCTAATTCTTGATGGGAATGTTGATTAATATCGTGTTTACAGTTGGGACAAATATTTTTTGATTCATCAAAATTTGTATCATCACCAACTTGTTTCATACAACATTCCATTAATTCATTTGTGGAATGGGAATCCATTGATAATTTACATGTTGGGCAATCTGTCATGCTTTTGATCATCCTATAGGAATTTTAAATTTCAATTGTTTTTCAAACATGTTTAAAATTTTAAAAAGGATTAAACAAATGTTTAGAAATTATTCTGATCGTGTTTTATAGCACATACTCCAAGTTGATTACACGCCTTCGGTTAGCAGTCTAAGCATGCTATAAACGACTGCTAGTCCAAGACGTGGATTTTTTTCCCAAGGTGGATTTTTGAGAATGTTCACATTAAAAAACAGGTAATCAACGAGAATCCTATTGGCAAGAAATATCACATCTTATCTTCGTGATCTAAATACAAATCTATAATTTTTAGAATTTTTTATGACCTTTTTTAATTTTCTTTAAATTTTCAATACCCATCCTTCACTTTCATGCATTAATTCTTGTTGGTTTATAGGAATCTCAATTGACAGTACATCCCATCCTAGGCAATTACATGCTTGGCATCTTATTCCTTCATAAACATCCAAATCTAGAACAAGATCTAAAATATTAATTCCCTGTTTTTGATAATGATTTGTAATTATTCCTTCCAATATTTCCTTTGATTCATTCCTGGATAGCTCTCTCAATTCTGGATTATTTTCATAAAACTCATTATGCTCTTTTTGCCATACATCATTACATTGAGTTGGAATTTTTTGTAACCAAATAGTTTCCTGCTTTTGTTCCTGCTGAATATCATATAACAAAATAAAACCAACCACCAATGCAGCAATGGCAATTCCCATTGATATAAAAAATCCTGGTTTCATGGAATTTTTAATTTATGGATAAATTTAGAGGTTATTACTTCCCATTTCTATATAATTTATAACTAATACCAAAAACATGTCAATAAAAAATTAAATTTCTTTTATCCATTAAAGAATATTATGACAAGTTTGTTTCAATAAAATTATATTTTATCTTTTCTTGATAAGGGCCTCTTCTGGTGATTTATCTTGATTATTTTCCCAATGCCAGGAATGGTGCTTTTTCCAATGAGTCTCAAGATCCAAGCTTGTGGGATCTTTTCCTAATGGCGACCCGCAAATTTTACATTGTATCATGATGTTTTGATAATTGTCAAACAAACTGTTCTCTAAAAAAACATGTCTAATTTGATAAGGTATGCTATGTGAAACAAACATCGTTTGTGGTACCACTTGTCGTAAATTATCCTTGCCACATCAAACCGCAAGTTTTTTTTGCAATGGGTACATATTATTATCATGTGATAAAAAAGCCTAATCTGATTTTAATGGCTTGGTTATTGTATTGTTTACCTGAAAAAATCTGTATTGTGGGTTATCGGCAATTTTTTCCTTATAAAAAAGCGTATTTTACCACTAGGATTTCATTTAGGGATGGAAACCTCTTGCTGTGTGTGTTCGTCCTTACACACAAGCCATTATTACCTCAATTCTGATAATTTTTAATATGTCATATGTTGTATGTGAAATCTGTAAGTACTGTCTAAAAGAACAGCCAAATTTGAACTTGTTTTGTATATCTTGTAATAACCGTGACTGGTCTAAAGATGAATGTTACCTAAAATAGATAAAAAATTTTAAAATAATTTAAGGAAGATCATTAGGTTTTGCATTTCCAATTTCTCCTCTTTCATTTTTCTTGTGAAAAACCCTATATTCACCAATAATTGAATTGCACTTTTGGCAGTTATACTGCCCTCGTTCTACTAACACCAAGTTATCTGCAACGTCCTCTTGATTTTTTTCCTCAACATGAATTTTGGGAGGATTATTAAATTCTTCTTCACATATTTTACAATAATGCTTTATCATTGTTTGTTCTTCAAGTTTTCCAATTGGAGCAAGAAATAATTTACCTACTCCTAAATCTGCTTTTTTTGCTTGCTCTTCGGTGATATTTGCTACGATATGTCCCCCAGAACCCTGTAAGGTTTTTTCCACCAAATCAACAATCCTTCTATTCTGTTCTTAAAATACCCTTAGAATTTTGATACACTTCAAATTCATCCAATCATAAGGTTTGCACACTAAAAAATTTTTATCTAGACTTTATTATCTACCATTTACATGGATATATCGGATATTTTTAAGAAACGAAATTTCAAAAATGTTGATTTTAAATATGAAAATTTAAATGGAAAAAATTTATCTGACACTTTTTTGAGTGGAGTTGATCTCGCTGGTGCTGACATGCACAACGCAGATTTTAGCGGGGCTGATTTAAGTAATGCAAAACTTAAAGGTGGAATTTTATTTCAGGTAAAATTCCGAGGTGCTGATATGCGAGGATCTGATTTGCGGGAAGCAAAAATCTGGGATGCAGATATGTATGGAGCAGATTTAAGAGGCGCTGATTTGCGCGGAGCGGATTTGTTTAACACTGATTTGAAAAGCAGTGACTTGAGTGATGCAAATCTTAGCGGATCTTTCTTAAAAAACAATGATTTTGCCGGAGCCATTTTAGTAAACACAATATTTTCAAGCACTAAATATGATGAAATAACTCTAGATACTTTTTCTAATGAGAATTCAAAATTGAGGTTAAGGGTTGAAGGAATTTTGTGGTAAGTTTTTTCATTAAAGGTTATCTAATTCTTGCTTAATTTTAAAAAGGAACACCTTGTAAAATTCTTCTTAACTTCATTTTAATTTAAATTCATTTTTTAGACAAAAATCCATGTTTTTTATATTTAATCAAAAATTCTTAATCAGTCACCGATAATGAAATAATTATTGGACGTCTTTTTTATAAAATTTTTTAAATTCCTTGGGTTTCTCTCTTTTTCTTTTCTGTTCTAAATTCATAATAAAGTAGGTTTTTCCTGTTTCACATAGTTTCATTTCTCCACTTTTTTCATCATGGAGGGATTCAACAGTTCCTTCATCGAGAATTTCTCCTACAATATCCCACACTTTTTCTTGTGGTATATCAAATTTATAGGACAGGGTAGATACTTTGGTATAATATCCATTTTTTGAATTGCGTAATACAAAATTTCTAATTTTTTCTACGTTAGTTTGTGGCTTTGACTTTTTAAATTTTTTAAAAGATTTTCTGTTAAACGACAATTGTTTTGTTTTTATTTCCTAGTATTTTAGCAATCCTACAATATTCAACATTATAATTTTTT
>JAHELB010000051.1 GCA_024644385.1 Nitrosopumilaceae archaeon
TCCAAGCTCAGAAACATCTTTGGGATCTGAACTTGCATCACCAAATTCACTCTTTATCTTGGAACACACCGCCTCAGTCTTGCCGGTTTGTGAACCAAAGTAAATTCCAATTACCATAAATTAATACAGTTTTAATCATATTTAACTCAAAATTTATTTCACAATGGCTATTGTTTTTACAAAAAATTAGCTGATAACCTAGTCTATAACAATTATTCGGGACTAATTACATTTAGGGTCATTGTGCTAACAACTCGAGATAACCTTCGAATCTCTGATATTGCTTTTTCAAAATCATCTTGACTCTCTGTGTGTACCTCAGCTATTACATCATATGCTCCAAATGTAAGGTATGCATTAACCACTTTTGGCATTTGTTTTAATTCATCAACGATATATTCTTCTGCCCCAAGATCACAATTTAACAAAATAAAACCTACGTGCATTAGCTTTTCTTATTTTTATTATCAATTACAAGTCTTTAAGTTTTACATTACCATCTACTACGTCCACCGTATTGGTTTTTTCTACCACGGTCATCGTTTCTTTTTCTGTCTCGCCCTCTTTCATCAGATCCTCGTCCTCTAGATCTTCCATACCCTCCATATCGAGGACCTCTAGAGTAACTTGATCTTGTTTGCCCACCATACCTTCTAGATGGTATCTGTCTTTTTAGAGGATCAGGAATTTTAATTTCTATTCCCATTTCTTTATTCAAATCTTTCAAATCTGCTTTAATCTGTTTTTTAATCAAATTCCAATCTCCTACAGATGAATAAGAAACAAATGTTATTGCTCTTCCAACCCCTCCTGCTCGAGCGGTTCTGCCTATTCTATGAAAATATACCATGTCTTGATTTGGAACATCGTAATTAATTACCAATTCAACTCTTGGAACATCAATCCCTCTTGATGCCACATCTGTTGCTACTAGAATGTCTGCTTTACCAGATCTGAATTTGGCCATAGATTGCTCTCGCCTATGCTGAGACATGTCTCCCTCGATTGCAACGGCATTGAATTTTTCCTGGTGAAGAAATTTTGCCACGTCTCTTGTTCTATACTTTGTTGAGCAAAAAACAATAACCTGACCTTTTACTTTTTTAATAAAATCTAGCAAAAAATTAAACTTGTCTTTATCTTTAATTACCAGAAATGCTTGATCTATGCCTTCCCCACTTAGGTCATCAGCATCTAGAAGGAATTGTTTTGGATTTCTAAGATACTCTTCAGATAATCTAAGTATTTCAGTTGGCATGGTTGCAGAGAACAACGACATTGTCCTTTCCTCAGGTGTCAAATCTAGGATGAACTGAATATCATCTATAAACCCCATATCCAGCATTGTATCGGCCTCATCTAAAACAACATGTTCTACATCGGATAATTCTATTGAACCCCGTTTTAGGTGATCAATTAGCCTACCCGGAGTAGCTACTACAATCTCTGCTCCTCTATCTAATGCCTCAAGTTGAATCCCCATTCCTTGGCCTCCATAAACGGTGGCCGTTTTAATTCCGGTATATTTTGCGAATTTTTTCATCTCACCAGCAATTTGCATGGCAAGTTCTCTTGTGGGTGCAATTACCATCCCCTGAATTCCTTTTTTTGGGGTAATTTGGTGCAACATTGATAATGCAAATGCAGCAGTTTTGCCAGAACCTGTATGAGCCTGACCAATCACATCTCTATTAGAAAGTAAAACAGGAATGCATGCTTCTTGTATTGGAAATGCTTCTTCAAAGCCCAACTCTTCTAAGGCTTTTAGAATTTCATCTTTAATTCCTAATTCTTTAAATTTTGTCATTATTTTTCTTCTCTAAAGCAATGACGAAAAAGCTCATTGCCTGCTCGTCATTATTCCGATAATCGGCAAGACCTTTAAAGGTCTAATAAACGCTTGTTATTTTTTACGCATCTAATTGCTCATCTATGACTTTTTTAAAAGATTCAAAGGGTTGAGCACCACTTAATTTTACAAAACCAATTTTGTCATTACCGATAAAGAAACCTGGGGTCCCAGTAATATCGTAATCTCTCCCATCACTAAGATCTCCTTGAACTTCTTCTAGATATTTTCCTGACTCTAGACATGAATCAAACTGTGGTGATTGCAATCCAATGTCTTTTGCATACTGGTTAAAAGTTGAAATTACTGCACTGCTGTCTAATCTACTCCAGTCGGTTTGTTTTTCAAATAACATGTCATGATATTCCCAATACTTTCCTTGTTCATTTGCACACTCAGCTGCTACTGCTGCAGGTAATGCGTTAGGATGAATGCTTTGAATTGGAAAATCTCTGTAAACTAGATTTACCTTCCCCTCATCAATGTATTCTTTAAGAATCAAAGGAAGTGTTTGGGTGTGGAACCTAGCACAAAAGGGACACTGGAAATCAGAAAACTCTATAATTGTAATTGGAGCGTTAGGATCTCCTCTAATGGGATCATCATCTAGCGAAATCTTTACAGGCTGTGGTGCCTGTGAGGGTGCTTGTTGTACCCTTTGAATTTTTGATTCTAATTTTGAAATTGCTTCATCCAAATCTGATTTGGTTATTACATCTGAATTTAAATTTGAAAAATAAGTTCCAGCAAAGAAGGAGGCAATGGATACTGCTACTATTAGAGCTACTACAAGTCCTGATGATGTCGAGGTTTTAGTTACTTTCTCCTTTCTGGGTATCTCTTGGGGCTCGACTTTTTCAGTTTTTTTTTCGTTCACATCATCTGATTGGATATTGTCTGGTTGAGTTTTTTCTTTAATAGAATCGTCATTGTGTCCACTATTGTCAGAACTCATCTTGTTTGGATAATTCTTTGTGGTTACTTATTTCTATTGAAATTTTTTTTAATTGAACAATGATTGAAATTTTTTTTCATAAAAAGCTAGTTTTCCTGTGAAAAAAAAATGCCAAATTCCAAAATAAAAGGTAAAGCCAATGATGGGATCTGAACCCACGACCTTTCGATTACAAGTCGAATGCTCTAGCCAGGCTGAGCTACATTGGCACGAAATAAAATAAAAAATTTGAAGGTTTAAAATGTTACCAGAAGTCGAAATTTGGAAAAATAACCAGTTTTATCAATTTTTAATTTTTCATAAATTCAGCATTCCATTTATAATGTTGCCTAATATTGAAAAATTTGAACATGAGATACATCAATCCGATAAAAGTTAAAGTAATTATGATAATGTTCTTTTTCACAGGAATTCTTGGAATAATTATTGGATTGACCGTTGCTCCTAGCATGTCTTCTTATGCATCGCTATTGATTACATTTATGGGGGTTGTCAATTTGTCATTGGGAGGATTTTTTGGATGGGTTTTTCTTACTCAACAACCCCAAGAAGAAGATGCGAGAAAACGAAAACGTAAAAAGAAATAGACCTTTCGATAACACCACCAAGAGAATTTGGTTTCTTAAATTAGCGTGAATATTACAAAGTATAAATAATAATGGTCTTTCATCAAGAAAAGAATTGCTAGATTTAGTTGCCAAAAAATTGTTTCTTACCAAAGGAAAAGGGGTACATGAGGATCGTCTGACAAGTTTTGAATATGCATTAAGAGATGCTGGTATTGCAGGAACTAACCTAGTGTTGATATCTAGTATATTCCCACCCAATGCAAAATTAATTTCAAGAAATGATGGGTTAAGACAAATAAAACCTGGGCAGATTTTGTTTACAATTTATTCAAAAAATCAAACAAATGAACCCCACAGACTCTGTTCTGCATCTGTTGGCATTGCAAGACCAAAAGATCCCAATAGATACGGTTATCTTTCTGAATACGAATCTTTTGGACAAAACCAAACCCAAACGGGTGACTATGCCGAAGACATCGCAGCCCAAATGCTAGCATCGTCTCTAGGGATTCCGTTTGATATCGATAAGAGCTGGGATGAAAAACGACAGCAATGGACTATATCTGGACAAATTTACAAAACTCAAAATATTACACAGAGTGCAAAGGGTAACAAAGATGGCAAGTGGACAACTGTCTTTGCAGCAGCTGGTTTGCTGGTTTAATTATTTTTTATATCCTTTGAGGAAAAATATAGCCGCTGCAATTCCTCCTATTATAATAATAATTAAAATAACAAGGGATTCATCTAAAGTAGTTTCAGGTGGGACTGTTGAATTTTTATCCTTTAAAGAAAAAATTAAATCGCTTTCATAGATGGAATTGTCTTTACCAAAAATAAATTTTCCCTGAATTCGCTCTCCTTCTTCAGGATCAAAAATCCATCCTTTTTGATTAATTTCGGTAGGAATTTTTTCACCATCTATTATTTGTGAAGGAACTATAACTCCATTAACATCTGATATTATTTCATTTTCATCTGATAAAATGACTATCTGAAATATAGAATTCAAAGGATAAAATCCTGAAGAAAAGTATTGCGATTTTTTCAATTCATTTGCACCTAAATATTTTAAAGGATTTATCTTGGTCAAATTTTCTGCCGCTTGGGGATAGTCTACAGATAGTTTCAATTGAAGTAATGAATTATTATTTTGAGGAATAAGCGAGAAGGTTACTTTGGCATTATCCTCAGAGGATAAATTCTTTGCAGTCTGGTAAAAGCCTTCAGAATCTCTTATTTCCTTGGCAATTAAAATTGCTGAAATTTTTTCATACATTGATTGGGTATCTTCCATTGGCATTGTGTAGACTGCAGATATTGTTCCCCTTCCAGAAACGACACCAGAAGTCTCCAAGGTTCTATTGATTTCATCATCGCTATGAACAAAAACAGAATGGAATTTTGCCCTAGTATCAAATACTTGGTTTATTTCGTCGATGAAAAGGTTTGCAACAGCTTTGGTGGAATCTTGGATTTCAACAATCCCCTTATCAGAAAGGTCTCGTTTTACATTTATCAAAATGCATGACTCATCAATAACTCCCAAGATACAGTTTGGTTGGTTTGTAATTATCACTGATGTTATTCTTTCATTTTCTCGAATCTTGGTTTCAAGCTCAGATGGGATTTTTATTTCCTGAATGCTTGTTGTTTGAAGGGTAATTGAAGCAGTTACATTTTGGGATCTATTTTTTTCCACTATTACCTGGGCTGTTTCTTGAAAAGTAGCTAAACTTGCTTCCTGTGAATAGGCATAATTTGTTGTAAATGCAAAAATTCCAAATAGTACAAATAAGATTACTATTTTTTGCATAGGTTGGCTCTTTTTTTAAGAAATTATTAAATTTACTCTTAAATTGTAAATAGACATTTTTTGAAGGTCAAATTAGATAAATAAATTTTTGTTAAGTTTGAGATTATCTGCCATCCTACACCTAATATTACAATTTTAATATTGTTTTTATTAATAATGGCACTAGTACCCCCTCTTGAAGAAATTTTTTATGATCCCACATTCTCCCTAATTGCAATTTTAAGTGCATTTGCTATTGGTTTACTGCAAGGAATAATTTTAGGCCGAGCTATTATGGTGAGATTTCCAAGATTACAAAATAACGTCAAAAAAGTATCCATCTCCTTGTTTGTTTTATTTTTTATTAATGCAATTTTGAGTGTACCTCGTTTTGCATCTCCTGAGAAAATTGACTTCTCATCTATCTCTCAGGCTACAAGTACTGGTGAGGTTGCTTCCTTAATTTTTCTAATATTGGGAATTAACACAGGATTCTTGGCAGTATTGGCAATTTCAGTAACGGTAATGACTCTTGTTTTACTAAAATTAACGCATATTCGTGGAACCTCTAAAATTTTTGTTTTCTCTTTTAGCCTTTTAATTTTATTATTTACAGGTTTGAGTAGGTTTACTGATCTTACTCCAAGTACATTTGAGGTATTTTTGTACTTTCTTTATCAACTTGGACTTACCATTGGGATTTTGGCCGGAACTGTTCGAAAAATAAAACCAAAAAAACAAGATCTGCATTAATCACTACTCAAAGGTTTAAATCTACATAATTCTGTTTTAAAAATGACATCGAATTCAAACCGTTCGGGGAACAAGCTGGCAGCCCATGCGTTGGGCTGTCAGCCCCATTAAATTACTTGTTTATTGATTCTAATTCCTTTACTTGGGTTTTAATATAATCAAATCCCTCTTGCCAAAATTTTGAAGATCTGATGTCCAGGCCATGTTCAGATAACAAGGTCTCTGGTTTTTTGGAACCTCCAGAAGCAAGTATTTCAATATAATCTGGCGCAAAATCTCTACCTTCTTTTTTGTATCTTTGGAATAATGATAATGCAAGTAGGTTTCCAAAAGAGTATGCATAACAGTAAAAGGGAGTATGGTAAAAATGTGGAATACAACTCCATTCAATAGCAAAATCATCTGTCATTGCAATAGAACTCCCAAATTGTTCTTTGAGATTTTTTAGATATATTTGTGAAATCTCATCAATGGTTGTACCTTGACCAATAATAGAATGGGCATCCTTTTCAAAAATAGTGAAAAATGACTGTCTCATAATAGTGGCGTACAAATCATCAATTTTTTCTGATAGAATAATCTTCTTTTCGTTATCGGAAATTTCCTTTGAGATGTTGTCGTACAATAACAATTCTGAAAAAGTAGAGGCAGTTTCAGCTAGTGGGAGGGGTGCATCTTGAGTTAAAATCGATCTATCTTGTGCAGCTTGGCTGTGGACGGCATGTCCCAATTCGTGTGCCAAAGTGAACACGTCTCTTGATTTGCCAGTAAAATTTACCAGAACAAATGGAGTAATTTTTGGACTTAGTGTACTACAAAATGCACCGTCTCGTTTACCTGGGCGAACCGAAGAATCAACATGCCTTTCATCAAATACTCTTTTCGCAAAATTTTCCAATTTCGAACTAAATTTACCTAGAGAATTAAAAACCAGTTTTACAGAATGGTCATATGAATAATTTTTTTCTTTAATGTTTGAGGCAGCAGGAGCGTAAAGATCATATCGTCGAAGTTTTTTCATTTTTAACATCTTTGCCTTTTGAACAAAGAATTTTTGAAAAATAGGAGAATTTTTTCTGCACACTTTTAACAGAGAATCTACAGTTTCATCATCTACATCATTACCAATATTTCTCATTGATATTGGGGTTTTGTATCCTCGAATATCAATCCCCTCGTGTTTCCAATTCAGAACAATATTTTGATAAATCTCACCAATTACTCCTTTGTTTTCAAAATATTTTGAAAGCAATGTTTCATAGGCATCTTTTCGGATTTTTGGATTGGAACTTCTTACAAAATTGGTTAATTCTTCGCGTGTTAAGACTTTGGTTTTATTTCTAATCTTCATTTTGTATTGATATGCATTGGTTATTTTGTCATACAATTTTACCAACGCAGAAATTCCCGTTACATCAAGAGTATTGATGATCTTCTCTTCAGGTTCACTTAGGGAATATTTTGCAACTAGCCTTTTGTGTTTTAAATATTCAGCGAGTTCTCCAGAATCTCTGATCAGTCTCTTGGCATTTTTTTCATCGATTCGAGTTTTCCACCATAAATCAAAAAAAAGGATTTTGTTCGAAATATCTGATCCTAATTTTGACGTCATTGTCATAAGTGATGTTGCTTTATCTGATTGGGTATTTGCTGAATATGATAAAGATGCATACCCACCAATTAAACTCATTTTCTCAGAAATTTTTTCTAGATCATGAAGAATATTCATAAAAGTTTTTGATGACATTTTTGGGTCTAGTGTACGTTTTTTCTTTTCAAATTTTATAGCGAGATTGCGAATCTCGGTTATTTTTTTTTTAAATTCTAGACTTTTGGGATCTTTGGAAATTTTTGATAAATCCCACTCTCCAAGTTTATACACTGCCATCTTAGGTCACTCTATTCTAACTATTAAAAAACGAATGGTAAGGAAATACCTCTAAATAATTTTGAAGTTTCCCACTAGTTGAAATTCTGTACGGTGGGAGGAGTAGAATTTAAACCTCTAGGGTAAATTGGTAATAAATTTTTTAAAGTACCTTTGCAAGGAAATTTTGAAGTGAAAACACAAAATTTAGGATTGTCTGCCTCTCTACTTTTAGCCCTGGTAGTTTTACTATGGACTCCAGAGGCGATGGCCGAAAATTCGACAACTATTACTCCAATAAATGATGAATTGAGTCTCAAAAAAACAGTCATCCCAATGACAATTCCCGAAGATAATACATTTCCTTGGGGTTCTGTTAGAGGACAAGCCTCAGATTTTGTGGAAAGATATCCAGTAATTATTCAAATTTACAAAGATGAAGATCCTGTTCATTTTGCACAAGTGGATGTTTTAGGGGATGGTTCTTTTGAATACAAGTTTCGAATCAGAAACGTAGACTCACAAACAGGCAGTGTGATTAATCTCTTTGAGGGACAATACACCGTAACTGTTTTCAAGGTTATACCAAATAGCGATGAAAAATTCTAGTATGGTGTTCCTTTCTTTCTTTGCTCTGATAGTGCCGTAACATACCAATCAAATTCATCTAGGAATCTTTCTATTCGTCGCTCATAGTTTTCATCAAGTAATTCTCCATTTTCTCCAAAAACGTTTTGAACCTTTGGTATTGCTAGTTGAGATGGTATGGCAGGAGCTCCCATCTCTGCAAGAATTTGTCTGAGATGTGTTCCTGCTAGTATTCCACCAAAAGCTCCAACTGAATATGAAATAATTCCAGACGGCTTGAAGAAATATTCTTCTAAAAAATAATCTAGGGTATTTTTCATAGCTGAAGAAACACTATGATTATACTCTGGTGTAACTGGAATGTATCCATCAGATTCTTTTATGATTGTATATAGTTTTTGAAGATTCTCTGCGGGATTTTTCATTTCCTTGTACATTTTATCCAACATTGGTAACTGTAATTGAGCAGGATCAACCAAGCTTACCTCGTGGTTTCTCTCTTTTAATTTTTTTACAATCCAATTTGCAACTTTGATTCCCTGCCTCTCTGATCTTACAGAACCAACAATCACTACAATTTTTGCCATATTGTTTCATAGAAAGAAACAATAAAACAATTTTTCCAAATTTTTTGAAATTTCAGACATTGGGTTATAATTCATATATTGATGACAATTTGTTAGACGTAAGAAATTGAGCAAGAATTTTTGGCATGATATTGAAACAGGAATAGATATTCCTGAAATTATCAATGTAATTGTGGAGATTCCCAAGGGTTCTATGAACAAATACGAATATGACAAAAAACATAATATGATTAAACTGGATAGGGTGCTATTTTCTCCCTTTCATTATCCAGGTGA
>JAHELB010000014.1 GCA_024644385.1 Nitrosopumilaceae archaeon
AGTGGAGGAGGTGGGATTTGAACCCACGAACTCCTGAGAGACAGGATCACCCATTATTTTGATCTTAAGTCCTGCATGTCCAAAAGCATAAAATGCCTTCTTTGGCCAGGCTTGATTACTCCTCCAAGATTGTAAAAAAATCTGCGAAATTTAACAGTTTAGAGAGGTCGTAACTATGATGAAGAATTATAAGTATTTTCTACAGCGATAAATCGTGCTTCGATAGCTCAGCCTGGTAGAGCGTTACATTGGTAATGTAAAGGTCGCGGGTTCAGATCCCGTTCGAAGCTTAAAAATTTTTAATTAACAGTTCAAAATGACCCGTTCTTTTTTTAGAATTTGAATTAATGGACCTATTTGCGGTAATTTTTTTGAGTTTCCATTGTTTTTCGGTAAACATATCTGATACTTCTTTTGAATTTGAATTAGATAGCATTACTTTACAACCCTTAGAATCTAATTTTAAACAAAGTTGGGTAAGTCTTTTTAGATCATCATAAGTAAAGGATTTGTTGGTATAGCTTGTAAAATTTGAAGTTTCGCTAACTGGTTGATAAGGGGGATCAAAATAAACTAAATCATTTTTCTTTGCATAATCTAAAACTGCTTCAAAATCCTGACATTGGATTGAAACCAGTCGGGATTGTAACACTTGGCTTACTGCCAGAATATTTTCTTCGTTTACAATGTTTGGATTAGAGTACCTTCCAAGAGGAACATTGAATTTTCCTTTCTTGTTAACTCGATATAGCCCATTAAAGCAAGTCCTATTTAAAAAAATTAATCTCGATGTTTTTTCTATGTCACTTCTTGGGTTGCTATCTCTAATTGAATAGTAGTATGATTTGGAGTTTTTTTGATAGTTTTTTGAGTGGTTTTTCAAGGAGATAATTACATCAGAGGCTTTATCCCGAATAGTAGTATAAGCCAAGACAAGGTCAGAGTTCAAGTCAGAAATTCTACAACGCTGACTGCTTCTTTTCATAAGAATATGAAATAGCAGTGCCCCGCCTCCTAAAAATGGCTCAAAGTAAGTTCCCATTGAATCTGGTAAATTTTCCTTTAAAACTGGAATTAGTTGTCGTTTACCTCCTGCCCATTTAACAAATGGTTTTGGGCTTACTAAAAGTTGATCAAAGTGTTGTCTCACATGTAATATTCAAAGTAGGTATTATCGTGGTAGAGGGCAACAAAAAATCACAATATGTGCAATATTTTTTTATCAATTTAGAGACAAAACCAGGAAATACTATCAGAAATTAATAAAATGAAAAGGAAAAGGTTTGGGGTTTAGTCCCACTTTGACCAAGCGGCCATCCATCTGTAGGTCCAGGTGTTTAGTTTACAACCAAGTGCTGTAAACGTAACTCCCAATACCGAGCCAGCACCAGCACCTAACGCAACAGGACTGTTATAGAACTTGCCTACCTGCGGTTCTATTGGTGTCATGTATGGTGGTAATGTTGGCCGTGGATATTTGAAGGCCGTTTCTAGTGGATCTGCCACTGTTATCAGGTTTATCATGTTGAACATCGGTAAAGACATTCCAACTAACACTCCTCCGAACAGTATCAACGAATGCTTGTTCTTTTTTGTAGCCCAATATGCCAGATCAAGCAACATTGCCGATGGCAGCCATACCGGAGTCACAATAAAGTCATATGGGTATCCTAGTGCAAACCAAGCACCTTTTGCTATCCATGTGTATACTGTCATGATAAGAGCGTAATACGTAGCTGTTCCTGGAACGCCTGTAAAAGTTAGGTAATAAACTGCACCTACTACAAGCATTAACGTTTGAGATATAGAAAATACCGTAAACGATGTCCAAGCCCAGTCCGTATAGAAAATGTAGTCACCTGCGTTAATTGTTAACAGTGTTGAGTTAACTGCAACTACTACTATGAATAAGTAGTGAGTACATCGTCTTAACCAGACCATAAGAATTTGATAAAAGAGTCACTATATAAAATTTTATAGTATAATGATGATCGTGTATTTTTAATAAAATTAAAAAGAAAATGTCTGAAGGATTTACCTTCTAATGTCCAACAGTTAGGGTAATTGCTATTGTAGCGGCTGCAACAAAACCGACTGTAGCGGCAACCACACCATTACTATTCTTATTGGAACCTTCCTGCATTACTTTAACACAGAAAATATATCCAATTGCCTCAATAATGGTCAAAACAATGAATGCAAAGTGACCGCTAGGTGTTGGATATGCCCAAGGATAATAGAAATATCCTGCTGCAGTACCGCCAAAGGTAGCGCCCCATGCTGCTAAGAATGATATTGTTATCATACCAGTCATGTTTTCGACACGTTTTCCTATCATTCGTTCTACGTCAGCGCTTGATGATCCGCCGCCACCGCCAGAACCGAATCCCTTAGGTAGAGTCATTCTAGATTTGTAATATTCAGAATCCTTTTAAATCTTTCTTAAATCAAGTGACCAGTACGATCTACGTTTTTAAAATAAAATAGAAAAAAGGTGTGCTTTTTTGCACTTTGTCTATGGAATTGATCTGCTGTACAATTTACCTTCTAAGGCCATCTTGTACATCTCTGCAACGTATGGATTCTCACCTGGAGTTTCTGCTCCTAGTTCAACTAGTCTTGCATATACTCGAACTACATATGCTAAGGCTCCCATGAATGCTACTACGACACCCATATTGAACATCCAGTGATTTGGTACTGCAAAGATTTCCTCTACAAACCAGAAATGCCACATCTCGTTGACTCCAATTGTAAACATGGTTGCAAGATAACCTAGAATTGTCATCTTTAATCCAGTGTTTATTGAGTTATTTGGACCTCTGAGAATAGGAATTTTTCTATCATAGATTGCTGCAGCTCCCCATCCAACTGGTAATGCGATGAAGTGGGAGTATAGCCACCAATGTGCTGGTGTAAATGCGCTGTCTCTGATAGATGTTTGATGTAGAGAGCCGTCAACGAAGTTATCTACTTCAACTGAGGCTGCAATAGATCCCAAAGCTATTATCATGAGCCAGAGTTTCTTTAGTCTCTGAATCTCAACTTCTTTTGGTATTAATGCGGGCATCTGTGCCATACCTGTTAACATGGTTTTTTAGAATATAAATGAAGAGTTTTAAAAATAGAATATTTCTTCAAGTTATTAGTAAAATAGAATAGATTTCTTTGAAATTTCAATCTTTTATTTTATAGTTTTTGAAATATTTATATCAATTTTTTTTTAATTTCAATGTTTAACGTTAATGATAATCATTTGTTACCGATCGATCCTCGGCATTAAGGTAAAACATATAACGATGTATATTATTTTTCATTCTATTAGGGATAACTATGGTCGAAAAAAAGATTTTCGTATTAGGACTAACTGTTGTACTTGCCTTGGGAACACTCGGTTTTAACTGGGTAGAATATGTTCTTCCAAGTGCAGATGCACACGGTGTCCAAGCACAACTCCAGAGTCGTTTCATCCGAATTGAAGATGAAACCTTCAACAGACAATCCCTACAGACTGGCGAAACCCTTACACTTCAAGGTACACTAGTCAGTCTTGTAGAAAGAGACCTTAGAGGATGGCTATCCATTTTCTCAGAATCTACTAACGCAGGAAATAGATGGGAAATGTTGGCAAGAGACCCACCAGGAAATGTCTTTGATATTTCAGGGAACTCTGTCGTAGAATACTCACTATCTGCAAAAGCACTCGAAGCAGGTGTATACCACGTACATACACAACTTAATGTTGCCTCGGTAGGTCCAGGACTTGGTCCAGGTCAAACAGTAGTTGTCGAAGGGGATCCAATAATCAAACCAATACCATATACCAACATCGCATATCAATCAATCATTATCGGTGTAGGTTATGTAATCACGTTTGCAACACGACCCTGGCAAGTAATCTAAAAACTCCACCTTTTTCCTTTTAATTTTAATTTCTTAACTCAAAGTTTAACCAAAAAAATCAAGTCTTATCTTGAAGGAAAAATACGATATCTTATGCTAAGTTTCAAAATTAAAAAATTAGATATTTTTCAAAGTTATTTTTTTGGCAAAGTTGAATTTAGAAATGATCAATTCAAGGTAAACATACAAAATCAAAAAAGGGGCAAAGTTCTCAAATTACCATTTGAATTTAATCCAAAAAGAAATCAGCTAATTGTGAGATTAACTGGTCCAAAGGATCTCTTTGTGGAGGATTTTTTACCATATTGCGGGGAATCGGAGTGGCTCGAAATTGATTCTGATGTCATTACATATTTTCTGGCAGACAATCAAGATAAACTTGACACAATTGAGATTATGGATAAGTAAGGGAAACGACTTTAAGTAATCTTCGAAGAGAATTCATATGATTTGGCCTGGGATGGGGGATCCCTACAAGAGGAAAAAAACTTTAAAATTTCTTTTAATTACCGCAATTATCGGGATTTCAGTTGCTGCTGCTAGCACTTTTGCTCAGCAAGCTCTTAATCCAAATGACCCCCTCAAGGTCTGCATAAATGACAGAATTACGCCGTACAAAGTAAAGGCAACATTAGAATTGATAGTAGATGGTGAAAAAGCGGAAATTCCAGCAAATATTGGATTTACAGGAGATTGCAAGAAAACCTTGTATACTTTAACCAACGATGGAACCATTTATGCTGAATGGGAGGAGGAATATCCCTTTGAAATTGGCCACTTTTTGTGGATGTGGAACTTTCCTTTGCGAGAAATGGATCAATCCAAATCTACAATTTATGTAAATGGTGAGGAATCAAGTCAATTTATCAGCCATCCATTAAAAGATGGATATTATTACAAGGCAGAGTTCACATCAAAAGCTTATGATGAATCAAAAGATTCTGATTTCCTTCCAGAAAAGTAATTTTTTAGACTGTATTAATTCAATGCATACTTTAAGAATTATTAAGAAAAATAATGAAAAGAAGAAAGGAAGTTATTTTACCAGTATTTGCCGTTGTCTGGAATAAGACCGATACCCTCTCTCTCAAAGTGTCTGTCTAATTCATCGACCCATCTCTCACGGTTGTCTTTGTAAGACCATCCGTGTACACGTAACCAGAATGAGATAATTCCCAAGAGGAATATTGAAAACATCATGGTTCCAAAGATGTAAATCATTACATCGTAGAATAATGGATCATAGTTTGGTCCTAATTGTCCTGTTACTGATGACAGAATACTTAGGAAAGTTCCTACGATAGGAGTCATTGTATATTTTGGCTCAATTTCTGCGATATATACATTTCTGTTATAATCAAATGGTGCGAGATCAGTATTTCAAATATGGATTATCTAATAAAATAAGAGAAAAGTATGGTATTTTTTATCCTCTACCCATCGCTGCGTATTTGCCAGATCTACCTTTAAGGAAGAATGCTCCTGCGATGCCACCAAAGATTGCTGCAGAAATTACTGCCGCTCCGCCTACACCACTTGCATCAAGATAAGGTGTTCCTGATCCAGAAGCTGGGTTGGCTGCTGCGGCTTCGACTCTTCGTTGTTGAATTTCTAGTGCTTCTTCTAAGGTATATGCACCAGTTTCTCCGCCTGAGCCAACGTTGCCCATATACTGTGCAAATGCTACAGAGCTAGCACCAAAGGTACCTACGACAAATACAGCCAGTAAGGATGCTGTTAATAGTACTTTTTTATTCATACCGTTTACCTGTGGTTTTGAAACCAGTGTACTTATTTAACTTTTATTCTTAACTTCAGATTTTGAAAAATATGTACGAGATCCGATTAAGTAACGTTTAATTTTGTTCTAAATTTAGGCGCCCCATGGGAAGAATGCATACTCACAGACATGGGAAATCTCACTCTATTAGACCGGCAACTTTGCGTGCCCCCTCCTGGGTAACATTAGGTCCAAAAGAAATCGAGGAGTTGGTAATAAAATATTCAAAAGATGGTTTAACCCCAAGCCAAATTGGAATTAAATTAAGAGATCAGCATTCAATTCCCTTGATAAAACCAATCACGAAGAAAAGCGTAGGGGAGATTCTTGAAGAAAATAAGATCCTCCCAGAAATGCCAGAAGATCTTGAAAATATTGTAAAAAAAGCAGTGGGTCTCCAAAAACACCTAAAGGCAAACAAGGGAGATAATAGAAATGTTAGGTCCCTAGAATTAATTGAAGCCAAAGTTCACAGATTGTCGGTATATTACAAAAGGATAGACAGAATTCCACAAACCTGGAAATATAAATCTGTGGTCGCTCAACTAGAATAATGACAAAATCTCTTGATGAATCCCTTTCATATTTCAAAGACAAAATTAATGATTGTATAAAATTACGAAAATCAATTTCTGTAACCACTCATATAGATTGTGATGGTTTAACATCTGGTAGTATTATTACCAAAGCTCTCATTAGAGCAGGTGCAAAATGTACACTTCGAACTTCAAAAGAATTTAGCCAGAATGTCATAGACTCACTCAAAAAAGACTCGAGAGATTTTCATATTGTAACTGACCTTGGGGGAGGATTTGCACCCGACCTCGATAAATCCCTTCAAGAAGACTGGATAGTTCTTGATCATCATCAAATTTCAGAAGATGAACATGATGTTCCCAGGGTGATAAATGCCTGGAAATATGGACTTGATGGAGGTACCGAAATTTGTGCTGGTGGGATGGCTTTTCTTGCTGCAATGGCTTTAAATGAAAAAAATTCAGATTTGTCTGCTCTGGCAGTTGTGGCAGCCTTGGGTGATAGACAAGATCAAGGAGAAAGGAAATCTTTTACGGGGAAGAATTTTGAAATTGCAAAAATTGCCAAAGAATGTGGTCTTTTAGAAATTGATTTAGATTTACTATTAGTTGGCAGGGAAACAAGGCCTCTACCTGATGCACTTGCCTTTACATCTCAGCCCTTTATCGATGGATTAACTTGGAATCGAGATGCCTGTTTATCTTTACTTAATTCTTCTGGTATCCCGCTAAAAGATGGTGGGAGATGGAGAGTTCCAGCAGAACTAAATGAGGAAGAAAAGAGAATTGTTATTGAAAAAATAACCAAATTTACTACGGGGAAAAACGCCACAGATATCATGTCAGAATTGATTGGTTACACCTACACCTTCCCAAGAGAGGACAGTAGAAGTTTTTTACGAGATGGAAGAGAATTTTCAACCATGTTAAACTCTTGTGGCCGAATCAGTAAATCTGGAGTAGGTATGGCGATATGTATGGGTGATAGAAACAGGATTCTAAAAGAAGGAGAAACCATACTTTCCGAGTATAGAAAATTAATCCGAGAATACATGAATGTCCTAACTAATGAAAGATGGAGAATTTCTGAAAGTGATACATGTGTTATGGTAAACGGGGAAGGAATTGTCCCTGAAACCATGACTGGTACAATTTCTTCACTTATAGCTGGATCACCAAAAAATTCTGGAAAAATTATTATTTTACGAACCAAAGGAGAAGAAAACACAATCAAGTTTTCATCCAGAAAATCATTTGGGTGTAAATCACCCATTAACCTAAGTAATTTGATGAAAAAGGGTGCAGAAAAATATAATGGGATTGGGGGAGGCCATGATGCTGCAGCTGGGGCAAAAATAACTAAAGACAAATTAAATGACTTTTTAGATTATTTAGATGTAAATGTCGTTAATCTGTCAAGTTCAAATTAGTCTCAATAATTTATCAAAGGAAAAGGCTCAAACCGTAAAAAAAGCCCTAGATCCTGACAATGTAAATTTCCCTAAAGGATTAAGTCTCAATGTTAAGAATGTTGATAACAAAGTGGTGTTTAATTTTGAAAATGAGGATGATATGAAAAAATTAATTTCCACCATCGATGAGGTTCTTTCCCATGTACAGGTTGCTTTGAGGGTGATTGAATAGTGTTAGATCCAAAGTTAATCAAAGAAAATCCACAAATTATTCGAGAGATGCTAAAATCAAGGAATATTGAGTTTGATCTAGATGGCCTGATAGAATCTGATAAACAACGAAGAGAATTCATACTGAAAACAGATGAGTTAAGAAAAAAGAAAAATCAAGTTGCTCTTGAAATATCTCAAAAAAAGAAGGAGGGTCAAGATGCTACAAAAATTTTTGAGGAGATGAAAGAAATATCTAAAAAATTATCTGGTCTGGAATCATTTCAGGTGGAAGTTGAAAAAAAGTATATGCACTTAGCTTTAACCATTCCCAATCTAGTCCATCAATCAGTTCCTGTGGGGAAAGATGATTCAGCAAATAAAGAAATTAAAATGTATGGCAAAATTCCAGAATTTAATTTTAAAGTAAATGATCATATTGAAATTTCTGAAAAATTGAATCTGGTTGATCTGGAAAGAGCGGCAAAGGTAGCGGGCGCACGATTTTACTTTTTGAAAAATGATTTGGTAAGATTAAATCAGGCATTAATACACTATGCCTTAGAATTTTTAGCTCAAAAAAATTATTCGCTTGTTCAGCCTCCCTACATGATAAATCATTCATCAATGGAGGGGGCAATAATTACTGATGACTTTGAACAGGTTATTTACAAAATTGAGGGTGAGGATCTTTACATGATTGGGACATCAGAACATGCGATGGCAGCTATGCATTCTGGGGAAATTATTGAAGGAAAGGATTTGCCGCTAAGATATGCTGGAATAAGTCCTTGTTTTAGAAGAGAAGCCGGGGCTCATGGACGGGACCAAAAAGGGATTTTTAGAGTTCACCAATTTGATAAAATTGAGCAGTTTGTATTTACTCGTCCAGAAGATTCATGGAAAGAACATGAGCGGATGCTTGCTATTGCAGAGGAATTTTATCAAAACTTAGAAATCCCCTACAAGGTAATGCTCCTTTCTTCAGGAGATTTGGGAAAAATTTCTGCCAAAACATATGATATTGAAGCCTGGATGGCAGGCCAAAATGCTTTCAGAGAGATTGTATCCTGTTCAAATTGTTTGGATTTTCAATCAAGAAGATTAAAGATTCGATATAGAGAGAAAACAAATGAAGAAACTAAATATCTTTACACTTTAAACAGTACTCTCATTGCCACATCAAGAGTATTAGTTTCAATTATGGAAAATTTTCAAAATAAAGACGGACATTTTTCAATACCATCTGTTTTACAAAAATACATGGGCCAAAATACCATTTAGTAACATACCCTTATATTTTGGATTCAAAGGTCGATAATAATTGGCTCGGAGAAAAGGTAGGGTAAAAGACAAATGGAGAGAAAAGAAGTGGATTACAGTTAATGCTCCAGATTCGTTTAACAATGTTCCAATAGCATACATACCAATAACCGATGATGAAAATGCTTTAGGTAGAGTATTAGAAGTTACATTATATGATATTTTAAAAGGTGATCCTTCACAACATCAATACAAAATGTATTTTCAGTTAGATAAGGTTAAGGAAGATAAAGCAGGTACTATTTTCAAACGGTTTGAGTATTCAAAAGAATTTTTGAGAAGTTTAATTAGACGAGGTTCTTCAAAAATAAGTTTCATAATGGATGCAAAAACAAAAGATGGTTATATTTTTAGAATCAAAGTTATAGCCTTGACCCAAAGACAACTAAACACATCAAGAAAGCATGCTTTGAGGTTAATTGCAAGGGACATTATCAATAAAACAGTACCAGAAATGACAATTGATCAATTTGTACAAGCTACTTGTTATGGAAAAATAAATTCAGATATAATGGCTGCAGCAAAGAAAGTTATTAGAATTAGACATGTAGGTCTTGAAAAAGTGAAATTGATTAGAACTGCCGATAAAGAAATAGCCTTACTTGAAGCATAAAAAAGTAAAATTTCAGCTTTTACTAAAATGTCAAAATTGGAAGTTTCAGTAGACATTATTTTTCATGCAACGGAAAGCCTTGAAAAATTTTTCCAATCCTTCAATGATATTTTTGGATTAAAGGAAGATATTTTCTTTATTTCAAATGTAGAAGGTCATTTTGAGAATCCAATTACAATTCTTCGGGCTAAATTTACAAAAAAAGATGCTAATCAGTTTTTAGAAAAATTTCTAAAAAGATTATCAAAAGACCAAAAAAAAGAGATAATACAAGAGATTGACGAAAGAACAGAAAATTCAACTTTGCATATTAGATTTGACAAACAGAAATTTATTCAGGGAAGAATATTTTTAGTAGAAAAAGAAGCAATTAAACTGAAAATTCATACAGCAATTTATAATAAAAAAGACACCGTCAAAATTTTCACCGAAATTTTACAAAACATCACCTAGATTAAATATGAATATCGGATAAATTATTCTGGGAATGAGGAGATAATAGCCGCTCCAGTCTGAGCTAAAGCTGTGAAGACGCCGCGACGAACCGACCCAATTTTGAAATGATTGAATCACATACCTTTCACCACATGTAAATAAAGTATTATTTTAAATACCGTTTAACGAGGATTTCTATCGTGGTAGATTACGATGTCATAGTAGCTGGTGGAGGCCTAACTGGAACTATTGCCGCACAAGCTATTGCACATTATTCAAATCAGAATTTGAAAATCCTTTCAATAGATAGAAATCCTGAGATTTATCCTGGAAGAAAGTCATTGTCAGGATGGACTTGTGGGGATGCATGTTCTAAAGATGCGGTTGACTATATGGCAGAAAGAATCAAGATTCAATGGACTAAGCCTGAAATTGAACATGATGTTAAGGGTGTAATGGCATTTTCGCCAGATAAAGAAACGGCCATACCTTTTGATGGAGCCGGATACATGCTTAACCGTCAAAAACTACCAGAAATTCAAAATCAAAGAGCAAAAAAAATGGGAGTGGATTTTGTTTTTGAGATTAATCTTACAGGATTAATTTATGAGGGCCAACAAGTAATTGGAGTCCAGGGAATTGATAATAAAACCAAACAACCATACAAAAAAACTGCCAAAATCGTAGTAGATGCAACGGGAGTTACTTCAATGCTAAGAAACACCTTGAAGAACTCTAATAAAATCGAGAAAAGAATCGATAGAAGAGATTTAGAATCTACTGGTAGATATATTATGTATTTTGAACCAGAAACAAAAGATCTTACTGACTTTGACCCAAATTATTGTATCATACACTTAGATCAAGATATTGCTCCTGGAGGTTATGGATGGGTTTTTCCAAAAGGAGAAAAAAAGGTAAACATAGGTTTAGGGGTTGAAAAAACATTACTAGAAAAAAGAAATGAAAGATTAGGTAAGAAGGATAATGTTCAAACATTAATGGAAGAATATCTTCATAGAAATAAAGTTATAAAAAATGAAAAATTATCACAGGACCTAGAAGACATTCATAATAATTCAGGAATTTTCCAAGTTTCAGTACGACGACAAAATGATTGTCTTGTATCTGGGGGGTACATGTTAGTTGGGGATTCTGCCTGGATGCCGAAACCAATTGATGCAGGGGGGATTGGACCTGCACTTATTGCGGGAACAATTATTGGAAATAATGTAGTAGAAGCTATTGAACAAAACGATGTGTCAGAAAAAAATCTTTGGCAATATAATCTCGATTTCATAAAAGAATATGGATACAAAACTGCCGGTTTGGAACTTTTTAGAAGACTGGTGCAAACATTGTCAAATGAACAAATTAGTTATGGAATGAAACACTTTTTGGGAAATCTAGATGTAGAATCAATAAGTAAAGGTGAACATCCTGATTTTTCGGGACTCGGAAAAATTGGGGTGATTATCAGAGGAATTATGAATAAAACAGTTGCAGAAGGGCTAAAATATACATCTGGACAAAACCGATGGTTAGTTGAACATTATTATAATTATCCAAAAGATCCTTCAGGATTTGAACAGTGGAATAAATCCTTGCATAAAACTTTAGAAGAATCTTATAAAAAAATTGAATCCTTTAGAAGTTAGATCTAAAATTAAATATTGTGGATAACTACAAATGCTTACTTGTCGGAATTTTCTTATCTTGATTGGAATAACTCTATTGAAGTATTAAACCAAGCATTTGATGCTAATCTTTTTGTTATAATTATTGGTCCCAAGGGAACTGGAAAGACTTCTCTAGTAAGAGATTTTGCAAGAATGAAAGGAGTAAAACTTGATTCTATTAACTTTAGTCTGCGCACCAGAGAAAGTCATCTGGTAGGATCTAAAACTCTCGATAATGGAACTGTGAGTTTTAACGAAGGTCTTTTGATACGATCAATGAGAGAAGGGAGTATTTTGTATTTAGATGAAATTAATTCAGCAGAGGCAGATGTCTTGTTAAGACTAGATGAAGCTCTTGATGATAGAAGACAAATTGTGTTAAAGGAATCAACGGGCGAGGTTGTAAAGGCGAAAGAGAATTGGTTTGTGATAGCAACAATAAATCCTCTTACACATAGTGGGACAAAAGAACTTCCCCCTCAAATACTTAGTAGATTTCCAATTAGAATTAGCATGGAATACCCTCCAGAAGATATAGAATTAAAAATAGTAAAAAAATATGTTTCTGGAAATCATGAATCAGAACTTGTTCAAGGGATAAAATTAGCCAACACACTTAGACAAGCTGCTGCTGTAGAAGAATTATTTTATTCTCCGAGTTTAAGAGAAACGATTGCATTTGGAAAATTATTGGACAAAGGGACACCAGCCAAAAAAGCGGCTACCATCGTTTTTGGAAATGTGTATACACAGTGGGGAAATATTGAATATCAAAAGGTAAAGGACATCATAACCTCAATGTTTGGGAATTAGATGCAATCTTTAGAATTAAGAAATGAAACCCTAGTGGAAATTGCCACATTTTTAGTTAGGAGATGGTCTGAAAAAGAAGATGTCATAGTTGAATTTTCTGATAAAATGGAAACCAGGACAAGACTGGCTGAGAACAAAGTAATCTTAGCGCCGATGGAAAAAAGAATTGGGAGTTTTTTTCATCGATATAGACAGTTTAGAACCTCGTTATGGTATGAATCAATGAGAATAAAATTTTGCAAAAAAATTCTTAGCGGTGATCACGCTTTCGGATTTATTCTAAATACGTTAGAAACTCTGAGAATCGAACATTTAGGCAGAAAGATTTGGAGAGGAATGGATGAAGAAATTATTTTTAATTATTCTTATATGCTCATTTCAAGACCTCAATTGCATACAGTTTATGGGAAAGCACGAATAGTTGAGGCATTTTATCAGTATTTTATGTTCGGTGCAATAAAGGGAGAAATTCAATCAAGTCATTTTGAAATGATAAAAAAAGCAACAGAATTTGCAAAGAGAATTGTTGATGAGTCAATCAAAAAAGATTTTGGAACAGAGTGGTTGGAAAAAAAAGTTGCTGAAATAATTAAAATTTTAGATTTAGATTCTCTCCTAACGGTTCCTGTCTCCTTACCTTTTATGAAGGCAGGAATGGCTCTGACTGAACAAGAGTTGTTGAAATTTTTAACAATTATTACAAAAAACAAAGAAGGTGATTTTGGAAATCCTGATCCAAAAGCAATACTTAGTGGCGATAATGTCTATGATGAGTATAAGGTCCTATTAGATGAAAACAAAAAGAGCGATAATAAGGGATTAACCTCTGAAATTATAGAAGTTCAGATACCAAGTACAAATAATGTAGATGAATCAAAAATTTATGATTTTAGCTTGATTAACAGTCTTAAAACTAAATTCAAAGATTGGAAATCTGGATGGAAAGAACAACATCAAAGATCTGGTGATGAATTTGATGAAGAAAATTTTATTGAAGGAAACGAGCCATTTTTTATTGATGTAAAAAAATCAATTAAAACCAAAATTGTAATCTTGTTAGATCATTCTTCAAGTATATCCTCAGATGCTCTGGCATATAAAAAAGCCACCCTTGCCCTTTGTGAGGTTTTAGCATATCTTAAAGTAAAATTTTCAGTTTATGCATTTAATACACAAAATCGAGAAGTAGTATGTTGGCAGATAAAACCAGATAATGTAAAATGGAATATTCTAGCAGCCAAAAGATTAGCCCAAATTGTTGCCAATGGTTCCACACCTTTGGCAGAAGTTTATGGAAAAATGTTTCCGGTATTACAATCTAAAAGGCCGGATATTTTTTTGACATTAACTGATGGTGAGCCATCAGATCCTAATGCAGTTAGAAATATGACAAAATCTTTGAAAAATCTTGGAATAAAGATGGTTGCCATAGGTTTAGGACCAAATCCAATTAGGGCTACCACAATTGCGACAAATCTAAGACATTTAGGATATGAACGAACTTTGGCTGTAAGCAGATTAAAAGATATCCCCGGTAAGGTTATTAGGGTTTTAGGAGAGGGAACCTAAAATTAAAACTAGATTGCTTTGAAGTGTTTATCTGTTTCACAGCCTTTTGCAGATCTGATTATTTCTGGAGAAAAAAGTATTGAATTAAGAAGTTGGAATACAAGTTTTCGAGGAGAATTTCTGATCCATGCTCCAAAAAAAATTCGTACCAAGGATTATGAGAGATTAAAAATAAATAAAAAATTGGTTACTGGTGCTATTTTAGGGAAAGCAACTCTTTATGATGTAAAAAAATATAATTCAATTAAAGAAATTAGAATGGATCAGAAATTCCATTTTGCGTCAAAGGATTCATTTAATAAAAAATTTGGGTTTATTTTAAAAAAGATTAAACCATTTAAAATTCCAATCCCATGGAAAGGTCAATTGGGTTTTTTTGAAGTTAAGCTACCAAAAACAATTATGAAAAATTCAAAAATTGTTAGTGATATTATTGATGAAGAATATAGATATCAATGGATTGGACATCATTGAAATTTTGAAAACTTTAAAAAAAAATCTTACTAGTATATATAAAGCCCATTTTAAATGTCCCTCGACATGCCCGAGACCAAGCCAATTGTTAGTGTTGAAAATGTGGTTGCATCAGCATCAGTAGACCAAAAAATTGATCTTATTGAAATAACTGAGAAATTTCCGGATTCTGAGTATCATCCTGAACAATTTCCAGGTCTTGTTTTTAGATTAAAATCGCCTAGAACCGCCACATTAATTTTTAGAACCGGTAAAATGGTATGCACTGGAGCGAAATCTGAAGAACTTGCTATCAAGGCAGTAAATACGGTAGTCCAAAAATTAAGAAAGGAGAAAATCAAAATAAAAAAAGACGCCCTAATAACAGTACAAAATATTGTTGCCGCTATAAACTTGGGAGGAAAAATTCATTTAGAAAAAGCAGCAAAAACTCTACCACGTAGTATGTATGAACCTGAGCAATTTCCGGGTTTAATACATAGAATGCTAGACCCCAAAACTGTGGTTTTGTTATTTGCATCGGGTAAACTAGTTTGTACAGGCGCCAAAAAAGAATCTGATGTTTATCGGTCTGTTCATAATTTACATTCGCTTTTAGAAGAGAAAAATCTAATGATATACAGTCAATAAAATGGTAATTCATGAATAAAACATTAGAATAAAATAAAAAATATGGATGAAAATTTATTTAAAAAAGAAAAAGAAGGGCTCACTCCAGAAAGAGGATTTAATTTGGTTGGGATAGATTATTTTGGAGATCCGGATGGACAATTATATTTAATTGAACATTTTGAAATGTATCAAGATGCACTTAATGCAAAAAAAAATCGAAAAAATCCTGAAGAATTTTATGTTTTGTACAAAGGATCAGGTGGGGAAAATTTATCTCGTTAAATTTCAAAAAATATTTTAACTTTATTTTATTTAACAAACCATTTTATCATTAGGTAATTCAATTATGTTTTCATGACCAATGAAACTAGTGATTTGATAGAAAATTTGTACAAGAAGGAATCTTCCATTTCTGAAAATACCCAAATTGGTCAAATAGCAAGAAAGAGTCCTAAGGCAAAATACCAGATTTATGATGAAGAGGAGTTTACTCGAGGAAGGGAGGTTTTAGGTAATTTGATAGTTCATGGAATGATTACAACAGGGGGAACTGATATTGATTGGTTAATCGAACATAATGGTGGTTTTATACTCCTTGAATTCAAAGGATTGCACAATGATAAAATCAATATCCCTATGGGGCAAATGATAGCCTATGAAAAATTACATGAAAAATTAAACGAGTCTTCCAAATGTTTTCTATATTTTATTGGTTGTGATGATATTGATTTTTCAAACCCAGATGCAAATGTATGGATTTTTGAAATGAAGCAATGGAAAAAAGGTGTAATACCAAAAAACACCTGTGATATTTATGGAGATTCTAGAATAAAACAAAATAAATTCATTGTTTATCGTGAATATATGGAAGAAATTAGTGTTGAGAAATTAAGAAAAATTATTGATTCACATTGGAAAGAATTCGAGTGATTATCCGCTAAAAGAAAAGGTGTTGGAAGTTTTTTCTGAATCACTTTCTGCCATTATGGTAAAGGTTCCAAATTGTTCCCAACCTGACCCACCTGCAAAGGTTAGTGTAGAGAATTGACCATTAGTTTTTACATTTGCTTGTTCAGACCATACTAATTCATTTTTAGAATTATTAATAGAAATGGTAACCGAATTTCCAAAAGAGAGGTTAGATTCTCCACTAATTGAGATTATATCTCCTTTTTGGTATGATTTTAAATCTGTTTTTATTGCAAAAGATTTGGAAGTATTTGGTGTTGGGACAGATTCCTTTTGGCCAGTAAAAGTATCCGAGATTCCTCCTAGAGATACTGCCCCGATAATTATAATTAATAATGCAGCAACCCCAAATCCTAAGATTATTCTATTATTATTTGAACTGGGTTTTTTAATACCAGATGTAGGAGGCCAGGTTTGTATGGTTTGTGAATTTCCAATGGATGACGCTGGTGGAATCACAACATCTGGGATAATTGGCTTGGGTTGCTCTGGTGGTTTTCGTCCCAAGTGTTTTTCTGCCAATTTT
The DNA here is from genome assembly GCA_024644385.1 of Nitrosopumilaceae archaeon. GTDB lineage: Archaea > Thermoproteota > Nitrososphaeria > Nitrososphaerales > Nitrosopumilaceae > Nitrosomaritimum. The sequence continues at coordinate 16,855 of JAHELB010000014.1, forward strand.
TTGACATAATTCCTTTCAAAGTTACTTATTACCTCGTTATTTTGAGCAGCCCTTTGAATCTGTTCTAAAATTCGTTTGTCTCCTAGTTCTTTATCCAAAAGGGTTTGGACATCATCCAAAATAGGATCAGACATAGCTGTATTATTCTATGAACAGATTGTTTATGAAGTTACCGTGTTTAAGATTAGTAATTAAATAAACAAAAAATAATCCTTTTTATTTCCAGTATGAACCAAAAATGGAGTAATTTTTTCTAAATTAAGTACTTGAAATTAAATTTCTGGAAAAATAATTTATTGTGAATAAAATTTTTTTGCTTGGATAATTACTGTTTTGATATAATCTTTTGCCGTAGAATCTGCCACTCCCAATTGCTTTACTCGAAGATACAAATCTTGTTCTTTTGGATTATTCAAGTAGTATTTTAAAAGATAATTTAGTCGATGGGATCTTTTTTCATCACTTTTCATAGATTAAATTTTAATTTCCTACTAAAAAGATCAGAGTATAATGACATTACCTTGGGATTATTGTATCATAAAATTTCCATTAAAACATATGATCTTTTTTAAATAATAGGGATTTAGGAATGCAAATGAAACGAATCGAGGCAACCATTCAAATCGATAAGATTGGAGCAGTTTCCGATGCACTTAAAGAGAAAGTTGGAGGTTACACCATTTTAGAAGGTAATGGACGAGGTTCCGGAAAAAGACAAACTATGAGAGCTGGGAGAGGCACAGGCACTTTTGAGGCCGAATACAACAAAGTTGCCACAATTAGTACTATAGTTGAAGATTCTCAAGCGGAATCAGTAGTCTCTGCAATTGCCGAGGCTGCTTTTACTGGGAATGGAGGAGATGGAATTATCGCAATTGAAAATGTTGAAGATGTTCTAAACATTGCTTCAAAAAAGAGAGGTAGTGAAGCCCTCTAATTATTTTATTTTATTTAAAATAAAAAATTTTCATTTTGCTTTTGCAAGTTTGAAGGATTAAAAAACTCACTATGTTAATTCCTAAATTAAAGTAAATTCAGGAGTGAGATACGATTACCCAAAAATTAGGTATATCTTTTATTGATAAAGACTGTAAGTTTGTCTGGGAGATTTAAGGTGAATAACAAAGTTTCTGAGAGTTTGCTCAAAATATTGACTGAAATTATCTCTGACAAAGATATCAGATTTGCTGGATTTATTGATTTGCAAGGAGATTTAGTGGAAAGTCAATATAGAAAGGATCTTGTACCGTTTGAAAACGATGAGGACCAACTAAAGATTTTTAGAGAATTGGCATTGAGGATTTCAACTAGAAAGAAATTTGATTATTCAATGGGACCAGTAAAATATTCTGCCTCAAGACGAGAAAAATTGGTAATGATGAGTTTTCCATTAAAAAACATGATACTTTTGGTTATTGCTGAACCAAATGTCAATATCGATAGGCTGGCTTACAAAATTATTCAAAGTCTTGGAAAAAGCTGGAGTGAATTTTATGGTGAATGATTTCCAATCAGTATCTAAAAAAAATTACGGTAATTCATAAACTAAAAATATTAAATAATTCCGAAATGACTTAGATGTAGAAAAATTTTTCTATTCTTGACCCTCAATTCCCATTAGAGTTAATGTGGATCTTATTTTTGGAATTTTTCTTACCTTCCAAGTGATAATTTCTCGGAGTTTTTCAACTTGGTCTGATTGTACTTTTGCAAGAATATCATAGGCCCCAAACGTCCCATGGACCTCTTTGATCCCTTCTATGGATTTCAATTCTAAAATTACGCTTTCTTCAGAACCTAGTTCACAGTTGATAAGAACAAATGCGATTGCCATTTTTATTTTCCCACCTCTAACTTCACAGATAAAATTCAGATTGGAAATATATAAGTAATAATCTATTTTTATTAAATTTTCTTTTGAAATTTTTTAAATTTTTTTAAAATATGTACAGGTTAAAAAAATTAAAAAGGTAATTTCTGTTCATTTCATATTTTTATTTAATTACTAGTAGAGCATCTTTCATTATTTTTTCTAATTCACTAATATTTTTAGATAGAGATATTTTTGCACGCAACTTAGAGCCCCCTTTGATTCCTTTTGTAAATCTCATGGCTTGACCTTTGATGTTTGCAAATTTTATTTTATAATTCTTGGTAAGAAAAAGATATTCAAAAAAAGAATCAAGCCTATTTTTAAAAGAATAATGATTATAGCTACCAGTTTTAAGATAATCATTTATTTGTTCAAATAAAAACGGATTTCCCATTGCGCCTCGCCCAATCATTACATAATCACAATTAGTTTCATCCATCATTTTTTTGGCATCCTCAGGGGTTGTAATATCTCCATTTCCAACAATTGGAATGTTTGAAATTTCTTTTAGTTCTTTTATCATATTCCAATCGGCCTCACCAGAATATCCCTGGTTGACGGTTCTTGGATGAAGAGTTATCATTTCAATACCCTCATCTTCTGCAATTTGTGCTATTTCTTTAAACAAATACCTACTAGCATCTGTAACACCTAATCTAATTTTAAGAGTAACAGGTTTTTTAACTGAATTTATCAAGGTGGAAAAAATTTGTTGTGTAAGATTTGTTTCTTGTAAGAGAGCTCCTCCTGCCATTTGTTGAGTTATATGAGGTGCAGGACATCCCATATTATAATCAATAATATCAAAAAATGGCTCTACAATTTTAGCTCCTTTTTCTAGTGCGATAAGATCTGAGCCAAATAATTGAACAGAGAGGGGTCTTTCATTCTCAGAAAATTGAATAAATTCTTGAATTGTCTTTTGGTTTTCTCTCAGATGCCGTTCTTTTGCAACTATACTGTGAATACTTGTAAATTCAGTAACAACCAATCCTGCACCAAATTTTTTGCATTGCAATCTAAGGGCAGGGTCGCTTACTCCTGCCATAGGAGCTAAAAAAGCTCGACTAGAGAATTTTGGAAGCACTTATGTTATTTTTTCTTCGAATATATTTATCCTGTTAAAATTTAGATGGATATTCTAAACCTATATTAAAAATTTTAGGGATCGGGGCAACCATCTTTATCTAGGTAGCCGTCATAATCTTCTGGTTCCAAAGGACACATATCTTCATCATTTATGATACCATCCAAATCGTCGTCATGAACAAATCTTTGTTGTTCTGGTGCAATGTCTGGACAACCATCAGAATCCTTGTATTTGTTCCATGTTTCTGGGCTTATTGGACATGAATCTACCGCATCAGGTAAGCCATCTCCATCCGAATCCAGTCTTGGGGTAGCTGTTGATTTTTCTAATTTTGAGTCAGGGCAGCCATCCCAATCCATATAATCATTAAAGGTTTCTGGAAGATTAATACACTGGTCTTTTCGATCTTCGATGCCATCTTCATCTGAATCTGGGAATTGATATGTTTTCAGATCTTCGGTGACACTATCTGGACACCCATCTTCATCTTGGTAAAAGTTGTAAACTTCGGGTGCTATTGGACATAAATCCATTGAATCAATTATCCCATCCATATCCCTATCTAGTGTTGAGGAGGTTTTGTCTGGACATCCATCAGAATCTTGGAAATTATTGTACACCTCAGCTTGAGTAGGACACAAATCCAAATTATCAATAATTCCGTCATTATCTGTGTCTACTGCATATCTATTATGAGAAATTAGGTCAGGGCAGCCGTCATCGTCTTCAAATTTGTTGTAAGTTTCCCTAACATATGGGCATAAATCATGTGTGTTTGGAACTCCATCTCCATCTGAATCCCCAGATAGTCCATAGTCAACCACATCTGGACAACCATCAGAGTCCATGAATTTGTTAAAATTTTCCCTATCTAAAGGACAGTTGTCTATTGAATCGGGAATTGAATCATAGTCGGTGTCAATTAATCCCAGAGATTTAAATCCTTCAACTTCTGGACAACCGTCTCTGTCTAGAACACCATTAAAGTTCTCTGGCTCGTTAATGCATGCATCAAACCTATCTTGAATTCCATCCCCATCTGCATCTGGAAATTCAAAAATAGAGAGTCCGCTGCTAGAAGAATCTGGGCAACCGTCTTCATCTTGGAAATAGTTGTAAACTTCTGGTTGATTTGGACAAGCATCCATTGCATCAATAATTCCATCTCTATCACTATCTAAAGTTGAGACAGTTTTGTCTGGACAGCCATCAGAATCTTGAAATTTATTGTAAACTTCTGGTTGGTTTGGACACAAATCCAAGTTATCAACAATTCCATCTCCATCAGAATCCATTGTTGTTTTTCTATCAGTTACTAAATCAGGGCAACCATCAGAATCTTCAAATTGGTTGTAGGTTTCTTTGCTGTAAGGACAAACATCAATTTGATTTGGGATACCATCACCGTCGGTGTCACCTGAAATTAAATAATCCGCAACATCAGGACAACCATCAGAATCCTCAAACTTGTTAAAATTTTCACGTTCAAATGGGCAAAAATCAATAGAATCTGGAATTGAATCATAATCTGAGTCAATCAAACCTTCAGATTTGAATCCGGAAGCTTCGGGGCATCCATCTTTGTCTAAAACACCATTAAAGTTCTCTGGTTCATCAATACATGCATCCCATCTATCCTCAATTCCATCTCCATCAGTATCTGGAAATTGGTATGAGGATTTGTCTTCAGGTACAGTATCTGGGCAGCCATCATTATCTTCAAATTTATTATAAGTCTCTTTTACCGTTGGGCAGCCATCATTATTATCGGAAATTCCATCTTGATCAGTATCAAGTAAAGAAACATAATCATCAGGGCAGCCATCTTTATCATCAATTCCATTGAAGGTCTCTGGTTGGTTTGGACATAAATCTAAAAAGTCAACAAATCCGTCCTTATCAGAATCCTGTGATCTGACACCTCCAGTTGGCGATGTGTCAGGACAACCATCTTCATCTTGGAATTTATTGTAATTTTCTCTTACCGTAGGACAATCATCTATATGATCTTCTATACCATCATAATCTGCATCATACCAAGGTACAAAATCTGATGGACACCCATCAATAATTCCAAATTCTGGGTCATAGTCTTCTTTAAGATGGGGGCATCTATCAACAATGTTTGGAACTCCATCACCATCATTATCGGTGATTTCTGCACCATAAACGCTTTCAGTAAGCATACCAATAGTGGAAGCAAGTAACAGCAGAGAGCCAAAAAATAGGTATTTTTTCATTATTGATGTCTTCGATATTTTGTATTTATTAAGTCTCACGTTAAAAAGTCATTTCCTTTAAGGTAATCTGGTAAAATCATTATGGGTCAGGGCAACCGTCATCATCTAGGAAACCATCATAATCTTCAGGTTCAAATGGACATAAATCTAAATCGTTTATGATACCATCCAAATCATCATCGTGTACAAATCGTTTTTGTTCTGGGAAAGTATCTGGACAGCCGTCTTGGTCAAGATATTTGTTCCAGGTTTCTGGACTAGTTGGACACGAGTCTACAGCATCAGGTAAACCATCACCGTCAGAATCAATTTTTGGTGTAACATTGGATTTTTCAATTTTTATGTCTGGACAGCCATCCCAATCCATATAACCATTGAAGGTTTCTGGGAGATTTATGCACTGATCTTTTCTGTCTTCAAATCCGTCACCGTCAGTGTCGGGGAATTCGAATGGTACTTTATCATCTGAAATACTGTCTGGACATCCATCATCATCTTGGAATTTGTTATAGTTTTCAGGTAAAAGAGGACAGTCATCGATTATATCAAAAATTCCATCTCTGTCGCTATCAAGTGTTGATACGAATTTATCAGGGCAACCGTCGTTATCCTCAAAATTATTGAATGTCTCTGCTTGGGTTGGACATAAATCCAAATAATCTATTATTCCATCACCATCAGTGTCTGTTGCAAATTTATTATCTGCAATAAAGTCTGGGCAACCGTCTAGATCTAAGTATCTATTATAGGTCTCCTTTACTAGAGGACATTGGTCAACATCATCCATAATTCCATCTTTATCGGTGTCGCCAATTATTTCAAAGAGGACAGTGTCAGGACAACCGTCATCATCTTGGAATTTATTGTATCTCTCACCTACTGTAGGGCATTGATCCCTAAAATCTGGAATTCCGTCATAATCAGAATCTCTGGGCTCTCCAACAATAACTCCAGAGACTTCTGGGCAACCGTCATGGTCTAAAACACCATTAAAGTTCTCTGGCTCATCAATACAAGCATCCCATCTATCCTCAATTCCATCCCCATCAGAATCTGGGAATTGGTATGGCGTAACGTCAAATGCAAGATGTTCTGGACAACCGTCATCATCTTCAAAATTGTTGTAATTTTCTGCCATTTGTGGACATTCATCAACATCATCAGCTATTCCATCTCTATCCTGATCATTGGTAATAACAAATTTGTCTGGACAACCATCTTTGTCCTTAAAGTTGTTGAAAGTTTCAGGTTGAGTGGGACATGAATCCAAATAATCTACAATCCCATCACCATCAGTGTCTGCAGTTAATTTATCATCTGCAACTATATCTGGACAGCCATCCAAGTCGTTGAATTTATTGTAAGTTTCTGGATTATAAGGGCAAGAATCCTCATGATCTAAAATTCCATCATTATCAATATCACCACTTATAACACGATCAACTTTATCTGGACAGCCATCAGTATCCTCAAACTTGTTAAAATTTTCACGCTCAAATGGGCAAAAATCAATAGAATCTGGAATTGAATCATAATCAGAATCTAAAGGTTCATCTGAAGTAACTCCTGAAACCTCTGGACAGCCATCTTTGTCTAAAACACCATTAAAGTTCTCTGGTTCATTTATACATGCATCCCATCTATCCTCAATTCCATCTCCATCAGTATCTGGAAATTGGTATGTTGATTTATCCTCAGGTGCAACGTCTGGACAACCGTCTTCATCTTGGAATCTATTATAGTTTTCAGGGATTTGTGGGCATTCATCTAGTTCATCAGAAAGTCCGTCACTATCAAAGTCACGTAAATTAAAAACATCATCAGGGCAGCCATCTTTATCATCAATTCCATTAAACGTCTCTGGTTGATTTGGACATGAATCTAAACCGTCAACGAATCCATCCATGTCAGAATCTACTATTCCCTTCCCTCCAGTTGGGGATATATCAGGACAACCATCATCATCTTGGAACCGATTGTAAGTTTCTTTTACTGTGGGACAGTCATCAATATGATCTTCTATACCATCATAATCAGCATCATACCATGGAACAAAGTCAGCAGGGCAACCGTCTATTGTTTTTCCAAATTTAGGATCATAGTCTTCTTTCAAAAAAGGGCACAGGTCTATATTATTTGGTATTCCATCATCATCATTATCATTAGGTGCAGCCGCATAGGAATTACCTTGTAGCATACTAATTGTTGAAACAAGTAAAAGGAGAAATCCTAAAATTTGAAAGTTTTTCAATTTTTAAACACTCCTAAGGATCAGGACATCCGTCGTTGTCTCTGTCTCCATCATAGTCCTCTGGTTCGAAAGGACATGAATCTTTGTCATTGATAATACCATCTAAATCTAAATCATGTTTGTACCTTGATTGTTCTGGAATAAGGTCAGGACATCCATCATCATCTTGGTATTTGTTCCAAGTTTCTTTAAGGTTTGGGCATTTATCAATTGAATCATCAATTCTGTCCCCATCAGAATCTACCAAGCTGGCCACAGTTGGAAGAACATCATAACACCCATCATGATCTACATATCTATTCCAATTCTCTGCTTGGGTTGGACATAGATCCATGATATCTGCAACTCCATCTCCATCAGAATCAGGCAAGGTTGTATTGGAATCAGGGCAACCGTCTTCATCTTCAAATCCATTGTATGCTTCAGCTTCCAAGGGACATTTGTCGAACCTGTCTTCTATACCGTCATTATCAGAGTCTACTACAAAAGATTTTGAAATTACATCAGGGCAACCGTCTTCATCCTGGAATTTATTGTAAGTTTCGCGTAAAAGTGGGCATGCGTCAATTGCATCTGGTACTCCATCTCCATCTCTATCGGTACTTTTGATATAATTATCTGGGCAACCATCCCTATCTAAAATTCCATTAAAGGTTTCAGGTTGGTTTGGACAATTATCGACAAGATCAAAAATTCCGTCGCCATCAGAGTCTACCCTGCTTGATTCTGTGATGATAAAGTCTCGACAACCGTCTTCATCCTCAAATTGGTTATAGTTTTCGGGAATCTGAGGACATTGATCCTTACTGTCTGGGATACCATCAAAATCACTGTCAACATCTGTCAAATAACTAGGGAAATCTGGGCAACCGTCTTCATCTTCGAATCCGTTGTATCTTTCTCTCTCAGTAGGGCATTGATCTACACTATCTAAAATTCCATCCATGTCAGAGTCAAGTTCTAAAGGATTATCTGGACAACCGTCATAGTCCAAAAATCTATTCCATGTTTCTTTTTCATTTGGACATTGGTCAGTAGAATCAGGAACTCCATCACCATCTGAATCTGCAATCGAGACGTCTGGACATCCATCCTCGTCCTGGAAACCATTTAAAGTCTCTGGGTCTTTGGGACATTTGTCCAACAAATCTATAATGCCATCGCCATCAAAATCAGATTTCGCCAAACCGATAATTTTATCAGGACAACCGTCTTCATCTTGGAATTTATTAAAAGTCTCTTTCAAAGTAGGGCATTGATCAATGGAGTCGGGAATCCCATCACCATCTCTATCTCCAGAGGATATTTTGTCAGGGCAACCATCTTTATCAAAAAATCCATTAAAGGTTTCTGGTTGAGTTGGACATAAATCAACATAATCTGAAATACCATCACCATCACTATCTGGAATAAAGCTTGTAGGATTTACATAGTCAGGACAACCATCATCATCTTGGAATTTATTGTAAGTTTCTTTTACTGTAGGGCATTGATCAATGGAGTCGGGAATACCATCACCATCTGAATCTTTGTCAGAAATCATTGGTGGGCTATCTGGGCAACCATCTTCATCTTCGAATCCATTGTATCGCTCTGGTGTCGATGGGCATAAATCATCTTTATCAAATATACCATCATAATCTAAATCATTTAATTTTCCTGAAGGAGGAGGAATTGAATCTGGGCAACCATCATAATCAGCGAATCGATTAAAGGTTTCTGGTTGTTTTGGGCAGATATCATACCTATCTGCTATTCCATCACCATCCGTATCAGTAAAATCTGATTCTAGGATAACGTCAGGGCAACCATCTGTATCGAGGTATCCATTATAAGTTTCTGGCTGGTTAGGACAGGAATCAATTTCATCTGGTATGTTATCATTGTCTCTATCAACAAATTTAGAATCAGAAATGCTGTCTGGGCAACCATCATCATCTTGATATCGATTATAAGTTTCAGCTTTTAATGGGCATAAATCAAGGGCATCTGGAATACCATCTCTATCTCTATCACTTGAAATTTGAAAACTATCTGGGCAACCATCTCTATCTAAAATACCATTGAAGGTTTCCGGTTGGTTTGGACACAAGTCGACCAAGTCAATAAAACCATCACCATCAGAGTCCGCAACTGCAGAGCCAGTTTCTAAAGTATTATCCGGACAGCCATCATAATCTCGGAAATTGTTATAATTTTCTTTAAGAGTAGGACATTGGTCAATATGATCCTCAATTCCATCAAAATCCTCATCATACCAAGGAACAAAATTGGATGGACATCCATCAATAGCACCTTCATGATCTTCTTGAAGATTTGGACAGCTGTCTACCTCATCTGCAATCCCATCTCGATCTAAATCATGGGTTGCAAAAGCAGGGTTTATTATTACACCTGATATTGGAATAATTAGTAATACTAGGAGTGCTACAAAGTACTTTTGGTTCAACTTACACGTTTCTCCCGAAGATCCAGTTATTAAACCTCACTCCCAAATCAAGGAAATTTTGTAATGATCATGATGCAAATTCCCATTATCTTAGAAAATCTCGATCAATTTAAGTAAACCAGAATTTGATTTTATTTTATGAGTTGCTCTGGTGAAACAGTTGAAGATGATCAAATAATTCAAATCAAACCAAGAATTTCTCAGCAGTTAAAAAAGGCAAAATATGGTGTTTCGGATCATTCAACAGTAGCACTTTGTCATTGGACAAAAAAATCTTTCAAACATGAAGGTAGCTGCTACAAACACAAGTTTTATGGAATTTCTACACATAGCTGCATGGAGTTTTCTCCTGCTGGTATGTATTGTGAAAATCGTTGTGTATATTGTTGGAGACCAATGGAATTTTATGATTCTTTGCAAATGGATCCAAAAAATGTAGCAGAACCAGTTGAAATTATTTCTAAATTAATGGAAGAAAGAAAAAATCTAATCATGGGACACTACGGGGATTCTAGAAGCGATAAAATGCGCCTAGATGAGTCTCTTAAACCCAGTCATTATGCAATTTCTTTATCGGGGGAACCCACAATGTATCCAAAACTCCCTGAACTAATAAAATATCTTAAATCTCTAAAAGAAACCAAATCAATTTTTCTTGTAACAAATGGACAAGAACCTCAAATGATTAAAAAATTACAAGACCAAGATGCCCTACCCACACAATTATACTTGTCAACAAATGCAGCTGACTATGAATCTTTTTTGAAAATAAATAAACCAAGATATGATGACTCTTGGGAAAGATGGAACACAACCTTGGAAATGTTGAAGAACTTAAACACAAGAACGGTTCTACGAATAACTCTGATAAGAAATTACAATGATAAGGAAGAGATGATATCTGCTTTTGCAAAAATGTTAAAAGAAGCAAGTCCCAATTTTGTTGAAATAAAATCCTACATGCACATAGGTCGTTCTACAAATAGATTAGAACATGAAAATATGTTAGAGATGGAAGAAGTAAAAAAATTTAGTGAAGAGGTTGCAAAACAGAGTGAAATTTTTTCAGTGATGGATGAAAGTTATGTTTCTAGAATTGTAGTATTACAAAATAACAAACAAAAAATTGATCGATGGATTCCTACTTACCTAGATACCAATTAGAAAAATTTTTTAAAGCTTTGAATCTATGCGACAATTCGTTTTTGTTTTTTAATTGTGCAAATGTTTTGTTCGATTCGGAGGGAATAAAGATTGGATCATATCCCCAACCTTTTCCTTTAATTTTGTCAGAAATAATTCCATATACTTTAGATTCAAAGAATTCAAGATTTTTTTTATCATGAAACGAAATTATTGAAATAAATTTTGCCTTTCTATTTTGGTTTAGAAGTTTTAAGATTCCTTTGTTTCCAATTGTTTTGAAAACATATGATGAATACGGTCCAGGAAATCCGTTAAGGGAATTGATGGAAAGTCCATCATCTTCAACTATAATGGGATTTTTACATTTTTTAAAAGCCTGTAATGCCTTCCCTTTAGTGATTTCTAATAATGAATGAGATTGAATTTCTTCTAGTTCACATTTAAAAAATCCAAGATTAATCTTAAAGTCTTCTAGAATTTTTTTTGCCTCACGAAACTTGTGAATGTTTGAAGATGCAAAATAAAGATCATACGACTGTGGCATATCGGCCTCTACCTTCTATTATGGAAACTAAATTTATTATTTTTTGAAATCGTGATAGTCCTACTTTTGATTTATATCCCATCAAAAAGTTTTCCCAGGATGGTTTCATTATTTTGGCGTGCGCACTATTTAGAATTTCTTTTATTAATCTCAAATCTACTGCATGGTCTTCAGGTTTATTTGTTTTTTGGGATAGTCCAAAATCAATTACGTAAATTTTGTTTTTAAATAAAATAAAATTTGATGTCGTCAGGTCTCCATGCATTAACCCATTGTTATGTAATATACCAACCAGATTTCCAATATTTTTAGATAAAGAAATAATTTTAGAATTTGATAAATCATGAATTGGTTTTCCCGGAATTTTTTGCATGAGTATGGATGAGTTTTTAAGATTTACAAAATAGACCATTGGAACTGGAATTCCATATGATTTTACTTCAGAGATTGTTTGAGATTCCTTTATTGTTCTTTGTTTTCTCAAGTTGGAATCAAGAATAGAATTACGATAATTTTTTGTCTTTCTTATTTTGAGAATTGCTTCAGAATTATTCCAATTTGTAACATAGATATCCGCTTCTGCTCCTTTTTTTATTAGTCTCATGTTATTTTTTATTATTGGCTCATAATTTAGAAGTTGTTGATAAACACACAAATTTCCCAAAAAAATAACATTTGCATGGAAGAAGGTGAGAAGAGACTGAAACAAGAGGATTGTAATGAAGATAACTTAGGTTCAGGAATTCTCACTCTTACCAATAAAAGATTGGCTTTTGATAAAACACGTGCTAGAATGATGGATTTTTCAAAACATTTTGGAGATACATTAATTGATGAAAAATTAAGTAATGTTGTCAAAGCATGGAAGGAGGGAAGATTGATGAAAAAGGTTTGTTTCACTGTTAAAGTAAACGATGAAGAAAAAACTTACAAGTTTGGAGTATTTAATACCAAAGATTGGTTAAAAAATATTGAATCTGCCATTGAAAATTACCAGAATTAATAATTTATGATAACAGAATCTAGTCTCCAAGATTGAGTAACGAAAGTATCTTCTAAAGGAACCCCCTTTTTATTTTGATTTTCTAAAAGTCCTGTCCAACAGATTTGACTCCCACAATCACCTGCGTATTTTTGTGGAGATACAAAAAATTTACAGGAATGTCTCCTACAAACCTCTTTTAGCATTTCAGATAAGCGTTTGTTGGCAGCTACCCCCCCAACAATTAACAATTCTTTTTTTCTTGTAAACGATAATGCTCGTTCTACCGCTTCGCTAACCATTGCAAAAGCTGTTTCTTGTAATGAAAAACATGCATCTTCTTTATTTCGCGAAGGAATTGATTTTGTTGCAGACAGCAAACCAGAAAAGGAAACATCATTTCCTTTTACAGAGTAGGGTAAAGGGATATAATTTGAAGAATTGTTTGCAAGAGTCTCAATATTTTTTCCACAAGGAGAAGCAAATCCCATGGATCGTCCAAATTGATCTAAAAGTTGGCCTAGCGTAATATCCAAAGTCTCACCAAACACCCTCCATTGTTTATTTAGAAATGCGAGTAACATAGTATGGCCTCCAGAAACTAAAAGGACTAGAGGATTTTTTGCTCCAGTTAGAAGTTTTCCTAATTCTATATGCCCTATGGCATGATTTACTGGATATATTGGAATTTTATAATATGATGCCAAAGAACGTGCTACTACAGCCCCTACCCTAAGGCATGGACCTAGACCTGGGCCTGCTGCATAAGAAACAAGATCTAAATCGTTTACATTAATTTTTGCCTCATCAAGACAATCAGATAAAACTTGGGAGCTATTTTCAATGTGATGTCTTGCTGCTTCTCGAGGGTGAATTCCTTCACCGTTAGGTGGACGATAAATTTTCCTCACATCAGATAATATTTTTCCATTCTTTCCAGTTTTTTTAATAATTGCGCATGAAAATGTATGGGCAGTACTTTCTATTCCTAATCCAATCAAGCTAACCCCTACTTAATGTGGAAACGATTTTTATTACATCCCCGTTTTTTAGGTTGTGATCCCCTCCAATCCTTTGTTTTGTTTTACAATCTATCGCGTGCAAAAATCCTTTAGCAATATCAGCGTGAATCAAGGCCGCAAGATCTTTTGTAGTAGAGTCTTTTGGTAACAACTTAGCATCAGGTAAAACATCTCCGTTTTTATTTGTAAGTTTTGTCTCATCTTCAACTGGATATACAACAATAAATTTTAAAGAATCAAAAACCGCAATATTTAGGATTTTTTGAATTCCAGTAGACTTGATCTTTGAAAATACCATTCTAACAACATCTAGTGCCTTCTTTTGTTGGGAGGAAATATCTTTATTTTCCAATAGGGTAAAGTCTTCTTCTCCAGGCGAATAGTTTAAAATTCCAGATTTAGAGGCTTTTCGTAAAAGTAGTTCTGTTTCTGCACTACAAGGGACAACGATGGTGTCTTGAATTTTTTCAATTATGGTAAGATCCTCACAAAGATCCGCCTTGTTTGCAGCAATTATAATTGGTTTTGTATTTTTCCTAAGATCCTTTACAAAATTTTGAATATCAGAGTCTGACCATTCCTTAGGATTTTTAGAAATTAAATTTAATTTTTTCAATATTTCTTGTACATGATAATCCTTAATTCCAAGACCTGTGAATCTTTTAGCAATTCCATCTGTTAGTTTTGCTCTCTTTTGATCAATTTCCCTAGTTATTTTATCCCATTCTCGTTGAAGTATGTTCGCAAACCATTGATCAAATTCATTTTGTACAAATTCAATATCTTCAAGTGGGTCGTGTGTTCCTATAGGAACAGGTTGACCTTGAATATCGGTCGTTCCAGCAATATCAACTACATGGATTAGAACTTGAGCTTGCCGAGCATCATCCAGAAATTGATTTCCTAAACCCTTGCCTTCGTGAGCACCTGGAACTAATCCAGCTACATCAATTAATTTTACAGGTATGAAACGAACTTTGTTAAAACATAGTGGATTTTTATGCGGAATATCAAAATATTTGCAAGCACAATCATTCTTTACATATGCTACACCAATATTTGGCTCTATTGTCGTAAATGGAAAATTTCCAATTGCTACCGGAGTTTCAGTTGCAGCTGAGAAAAAGGTTGATTTTCCAACATTTGCCTTTCCCAGTAAACCTATCTGCATAGAGGGCAAAACATCAATTGTACATATTAGTATTGCAGAAATTGTTTAATGGGGCTCATTGAAATTTTAAATTGTGTCTTATGTAATTACAGGAACTCCAGGAGTAGGTAAACATACAATCGCAAAAGAAATTAGCAAAAAACTAGGTTTACCCATTATTGACATAAATAAAATTGCCCATGAGTTTGAATTGATTGAAGTTAATGATCAAACTAATGATGTGGACGTCAATAAACTCAAAAATTTAATTAAAAAAAAAATATCTAGTCCAGGTTTATTTGTAGGTCATTTAGCACCATATGTTTTATCAGCCAACCAAATAAAAAAGGCAATAGTGTTAAGAAAAAATCCATATGATTTGATTTCAATCTACAAGGAAAGAAAATACCCTAATGAAAAGATAAAAGATAATTTGGGTAGTGAAGTCCTTGGAATTATTCTTCAAGATGCTGTTACTAGATTTGGAGCCAAAAACATTTTGCAAATAGATGCCACTGACATAAGTATTGAGAAAATCACCAAGAGGATTATTGATTCTTTTACTGTTGAGACTAAGTGGGATGATGTTGATTGGTTAGGTCTAGTAACTAAAAAAAATGACTTGAAGGAATTTTTCTCTTATTGATTAAATAACGCCTTTGTTAGGAATTAATTGCTTGTTTGAGATTTTAAAAACAGATCTAGCCGGAAGAATAGGGGTAATTCATACTAATCATGGAAAGATAGAAACACCTGCATTTGTACCTGTTATCCATCCTGTAAAACAAACAATTCCTTCAAAAAAAATTAAAGAGATTGGATTTAAACTTGTCATTACAAATGCGTACATAACTAAGAACCATTATGGACAAGATGCAGTTACAAAAGGAATCCATAATATTATTGATTTTGATGGCGCAGTAATGACTGATTCTGGTGGATATCAGGTTCTTGAATACGGGGATGTAGATGTTCTACCGCATGAAATGGCTGATTTTGAAAAAGGAATAATGACTGATTTTGCAATTCCGTTGGATAAACCAACAGGATATGGTTTACCAAGGAAAAAAGCTGAGGCTTATGTTAATCAAACTTTGAAGGTTTCAAAAAAAACTCTTCAAGAGAGTTTTAACAATGGACAAATTTGGATTGGTCCGATACAAGGAGGTGAACATTTTGATTTGGTTGAAAAATCTACCAAATCTCTAGTAAACATGGGCTTTAAGATGCTAGCCCTTGGAAGTCCTGTAGAGTTTATGGAATCTTATGAATTCAAATTATTAGCCCAAATGATAGTCTCCGCAAAAAAACAAATACCATACTCTATCCCTTTACATCTATTTGGTGCAGGCCATCCACTAACAATTTCCTTTGCTGTAGCCTTGGGATGTGATACCTTTGATTCTGCATCATACATGTTGTATGCAAAACAAGAGAGGTACATTACCGATGATGGCACACGCTACCTCTCAGACATTTCTGTTTTTCCTTGTAATTGTGAAGTATGTTCAAAATTTTCTCCTGATGAGTTGCGTCAATTAAAAGGACAAGAAAAAACCAATCAAATTGCTATACATAATTTACATGCAATAAAGCTAGAAGTTGATAAGGTAAAACAAGCCATATACGAAGGAAGATTATGGGAATATGTTCTAAAAAAGGCAAGGGCTCACCCTAAACTATTTGAGATGATTGATATTTTTATCGCAAATTCTGAAAATTTTATTATCACCACTCCCAAATTTAAGGAAAAGGCTATTTTTCTTTTTGATAAAAATGACCAATTTAGGCCAGAGGTTCGCTCATACCATAATATGATTAGAAATTTTAAGACCAAGAAAAATTGTCTAATTTTAATAAAAGAACCAAAAATTAAACCAGGATATCTATCCAATGAATATTCTGCCCTAAAACGAAAAATTAAAGAAATTGATTCGTTTCAGGTATGTTACTATAATCCTCTACTTGGATTGATACCAAATGAAATATCTGACATATTTCCAGCTGCACATTATGAGACTGCACGAATTGTTTTTAATTCAAACGAGTTTCCAGAGTTCAAAAAAACATGGATAAAATTTTTTGAAAATAACAACTTTTCAGAAATTTATTTTGATAAGAAGGATGGATTTTTGAAAAACTTTATTAAAATTCTCCCTAGCGACATTAAGAAAAAATCTATTCCTAAAAAATAAGAAAAAAGTGTGTGCTGTAAGATACAGGCTATAAGGCTGCGTCTTCTGCCCAGCCGTTTACGAAGACACCGTTTTTGTGAAGAGGCACTGGTTGTCCAGCTGTGTAATTCATTGGTCTCATCCAAAAGATTGATTTTGTTGGGCATACACCGATGCATGCTCCATCAGAAATACATCTTTCTGGGTAAAAGACAAATGCTTTACCTCTCTTCCAGCCTTCGACTGGTTTTACTCTAAGGACATCTGGACCAAGAGTTGTACAGATTTCTACACATAGTGCAC
>JAHELB010000052.1 GCA_024644385.1 Nitrosopumilaceae archaeon
GCTATACATAAAAGACCTCCTGCATGTTGCCGCATCCTGGCAACATGTTCTGGTGTTACAAATTCTGCAGCCACTACCATATCTATTTCATTTTCCCTTCCCGCAGAATCAAATAAAAGGACAAATTCACCTCTTTTCAAAGATTGAAGAGCTGATTCTAGTGACATTTAGTGAAAAGAGTCTGGTTCTGATTATAAAGTTTACTAAAAAATTGGTAACTACCACTAAACTGGTAATTTAATTATTTTATTTTAAAATGTATTTTCCCAGAATATCAGTTTCAATATTTATTTTATCTCCAATATTTTTTGTTTTAAAGTTTGTGACTTCTAATGTGTGTGGGATTAAACAAATAGAAGCTAAATTATTTTTTATGTCAACTACAGTTAAGCTTATTCCATCAATTGCAATAGATCCTTTTTTAACAATATATTTTGTTAAATTTTTGGGAACTTCAAACCAGATTTGGACTTCTTTAGGTTTTTTTTGTATTTTTTTTATTATGCCAACTCCATCTACATGACCTAAAACAAAATGTCCTTCTAATCGAGAATCTACTTTTAAACTTCTTTCAATATTTACAATTTCTCCAGGTTTTAGACCACCCAAGTCTGTTTTTTTTGTCGTTTCTTCAATCATTTCAAAGGTACATCCATTTTTAGATAATTTGGTAACTGTTAAACAAACTCCATTCAAGGCCACACTTTGTCCGGTTTTCAACCCTTTTCCATGTTTTCCTAAATCTACCAACATTTGTATGGCACTTCTTTTTTTTGTAATTTTTGAAATCTTTTTTATTCTGCCAACCCCTTCTACTATCCCAGTAAACATAAATTATGTGAGAAATTGTTTGTATAAATTGATTTAGACATTGCTACATTGAATGAATAGTGTAGGTAATAGAATAATTGTGAAAATTAATTATTTATTGAATGTAATCATCGTTTATTTCATAAATCAAAATTCCAAGTAAAATAGAATCATCATTCATAAATGATGGTGATCCATGAACAAATCTAAATGGTCCATCCCCGTCTATGGGATATTTTATATCTTTTACATAAATTGGCATAAGGCCTGGTCTGTATGTTTCGGATTGTAATTCATAGACTATTGGATCAATATATGCAAGAGTTGAAAAGGGAAAGAGGTTTCCAAGGAGTGTATTATTCCAAAAATAATCAGTTCCACTAATACCATCTTCATGCAGGTATTTTTCTACTGGTTCTCCCGCAATGCGCATAAACCACTGTTTTTTTGATTCATCTCCTCCTCCATTTAGAATATACAAAGATTCTCCATTGGAATCAATCCTTTGACCTGCAACAAAAACTAAAATGTAATCAACCCCTGTCTCATGTAAAATATTCCATGCTTGATCGGGTGAACTTACCAAGGTTTTTGCAAATTTTTGAATTTTTTTAGAGTCTAGGGTTGCATTATCTGTTAAAGTAGGTCTTTCTGATATCGTAGAAATCCAATAGCCATAATCCCACCAAGCAGCGATAACGGAGTCCTTTGGAGTGTTGGTTTTTATCCATTCTAGTGATTCTTTCCAATCATCGGTGGCAATATTATAAGCGGATCCTCCGTTTAGAATTGTTGGGGGAGCTTTAGTGACAGTAATCCAATTTCCATTATCAGGTATTATTAAAGGCATAACAAGAAGTAAAATGATTATACCTAGATAAGAAAATTTCATTAAATTTTTTTTAATTTTATTTTCAACAGCTATATGGAAAATTTCTTTTGTTAAAATGGATAATCCAATGGATGATAGAATTATAATGGAAATTGAAGCAAAAACTTCTAGTCTTACAAAAGCTGAGCTGACATAAACCCCAATGAGACCTAATATCAAACTAAAGACTAACATATCGTTTTCTAAATACTTGGTTTTTAATTTTTGACTAAGAGCAAACCAAATTCCCAATCCTGAAAAAATCATCAAAATTGAATGGAAAAAAAATGATTGCGATATTGTGGTGGTGGCATGTTCTGCTACAGAATCAACTAATGGATCAGATGTTGTGAGGAATGGGTTTATGGCATTCAAGTATCGGAAACTAGGTAGTGGTAATAAGTTAGAATTCTCATTGGTTACAATTAGGGTTGAGCCGATAATCAATATTGCACATAAAAAGATCAATCCATTACGAGTTTTAGTTTCGGATTTGCTAAATTTTTGAATGACAAAGCAAATGATAAGAAAAATTGTTGGTCCAATTAGGGAAAATCCCCCCAATCCAAAAACAAAACTTGATCCAGGTCTTTCAAATAACAAAACAGTTGACAAAAAGGATATTACAAAAAGAGGAATACTCCAAAGAAGAAAATCATGATCTTTTCTAATAAATGGTAGGGCAAGAATAAAGGCACCAATTGGAATAACAAAAAATTGAATTCCACCCCAGGAAGCGAGACCAAAACCTAAAATTATTCCCGAGCCAATTAACTTAGGAATTATTATTTTTTTATTTTTAGTTTTTAAGCCGCTTAAAAGCAAGTAAATTCCTAATAATCCGTAAAATAACCCCAAGGGTTCAGATTTGAACCACCCTAGGGTACCCCTTATAATAATAGGCATTGAAACAGAGTAGAATAATGCTGCAAAAAGGCCTGCTGTAGTTCCCCCAATCAGTCTTACTAGAGCAAAAATTACAACAACTGTTAATGAGCTAAAAATAACTGGAAATAAAATCGTGAAATCATACAAGCTTGAGTTTCCTCCAAATAATTGAAACGTTCCAGCAGCTGTAATGTGAAGCATAACCTGTGAGGTTGCAGATACATTTCTCCCTTCAGGATACCAACTCAAATTATCACGCCAATCAAAATATTCTGAAAGGCCATTTTCTACAATGAATTCAGTTGCTCTATAATTAAAAAAAGGATCAAATTCATTTAGCTCAAAACCATACTCGGCAGCTTGGGAACGAATTAAAAAAGAGGTGGTAAATGATAGGATCAAAATTCCAATTATTAATAAATGTCGGAGTTTAAAATCAAAATTTCCCGCTGTGAACAAGGACAACATCAATTGTTTGTTGGATTGTAGGATTGCTTATTACTCTTTGGCAAAAATTTTGAATTATTTAGAAATGATATTGAAAAATTCTACATTGTAGCTTGTGCAGCATCATGAAACATTTGACTTTTTGCACAACCAGCAGCAAGTTCATCGCCTGCGCCACGTCTCATAAGACCTCTATAAAGACCATCTTCAAGTTTAACACCTTCTCTTTCTTCCCATTCTTCTACGGTAATGGAATACTTCTTTTGAATTCTGTCTCTATACCATTCTGGAATTACATTGAAAGCGCAGAATGGAATAATTCTGAGGTCTGGGGTAACATAATGAATATCACATCTTTGTAATCTTTCAAGATCTTCATTGTACTTGTCTTGGAAGTGCATCATGCCTAAGAACAGACCTTTAACATGCCATGAACCAATGGAATCAAATGATCTTTTCATCAAGATATTCCCAAACATTTTTGCCAAATCTAGTCCTGCGGGCTGTTTCTTTGTATCAACAAAACCCTTTAGTTTTCTGACAACTTCAAGCATTGTAAAGTATTTGTTTTTACCAGATCGAATTTCCTCGGATTTGTCTTCAAACAGTTCTAGCATACCCTGAATATCACAGAATTTGGTTAATGGAACAAATTTCTTTGTTTCTTCATCTTCAAAGATGTATGTTCCTGCGCCACAGGCAAAGTGTATTGATAGCTCATACTTGGGTTTGCTTGAAAAGGCTTCTATTACATTTGTTAGTGGCATACAACTTGGAACTGGGAACCAATCATCTACAGTTACCTCACCATTTGTTTGTTCTTCAATTCTTTGAATACAATCTGGAACTGTAATTCGATATTTTTCACGCTCAGACTTTCCCATTCGTCCTGTTAGTGATACTGGCTGGAAGTTTACAGCATGAACTACATCCATGTTCTTTTGAGCATATCTAATAATACCGCCTAATTCATGATCATTAATTGATTTGATTACTGTTGGAACAAATACAACAGTGGTACCAGTTTTTCTGCAACTATCAAGTGCATAAGGAATTTCCCAATGGTTTTTAGGATTTGTTCTAGCGGTAACTCCATCAAAACTAAGATAGAGATTGTTACATCCAGCAAGTCTTACTTCTCTTGCAGCTTCAGGATCCATGGCATGTCTTATACCATTTGTGTTCATTTGAATATGATCGACACCTTCTTCTTTCATTATTTTGATAAGATCGGTAATGTCTTCTCTTAGCATTGGTTCACCACCAGTAATTTGCATAGAGTTTCCAGGAATTGGTCTTTCAGCCTTTAGGGTTTTCATCATTCCCCTAACTTGATTATGATCTGGTTCATACATGTAAGCTCCTTCAAGACCTTTCTTAACATAAAAGAAACAATACCAACACGTCAAATCACATCTGTTGGTAACGATCATGTTTGCCAATCCACTATGAGATAAGTGGTTTGAACACAAGCCACAATTATTTGGACATGAACATTTGTCAATCATTACATTTGGAGCATGAGCTCCTTTTCCATCTACCCAATATGTACTGAATTTTTTATACATTTGATATGAACCAAAGTATAATTCCTCACATTCTCCGTGAGTAGGACAAATTTTTGACATGAAGACTTTGTCATCTCTCTCAAAAACTTCAGCATCTAAAATCATATTGCAGTCAGGACAAATACTCTGGGTAAATCGTATAGTAGATTTTTTTCCTAGGTTTTTTGTTGACTGATTGGAAATTTGGATTAATGCCATCGTATATTGAAAAACTTTCTGAATTAGTATATAATCCATTTCACACTAGCCCCCGTGTGGAATTTAGGTGATATGCATATTTGATTTAAATACCAAAACTAAGCGATTAGATCGCATGAACATATCTGATAAAACACAAAGATCTTTGGAGAAAATTGGATTAACCAGTTACGAAATACGGACATTTACTTCCTTGCTAAAAAATGGGGAGTTGACAGCATCAGATCTTAGTCAAAAATCAGGTGTTCCTTATTCAAAAATTTATGAGGTGTTGGGAACACTAGAAGAAAAGGGATGGATAGGTTCTGATAATTCAAGACCAACCCAATATTTTGCAAAGTCACCTTCTACTGGTTTAGAAACTACAAAACAAAAGATGGAAGAAAATTTTTCAAAAAATCAAAGTATAATCTTAAATGAATTAATTCCTTTATATGAAAAAAGCGGAACAAGTGAAAAACCTGACATTTGGGTACTCTCTGGTGCTGTAAATATTACTTCAAAAATTTTAGAAATGGTTGAATCATGTAGAAATGAAGTAATGATCGCAATACCCGAAGCAGGGCAAGAACTGGTTAAATTGGCATTACCAAAACTTAGATTGCTTCATGATAAGGGAATTGAGATTACACTCCTTACTTCAGATAAAATGGACAAAAGTTCATTGACTGCTATCAAAAGAGTCGCCACTGTTAAAATCAAAAAAGGGTTGTTTGGAGGTGGGATAGTTGCAGATAGAAGATATGTTGTAATTTTATTAGGTCCAGAAAGAGGAGAGGTCAAATCGAATGAAATTGTTGCCATTTGGGCAGATCACGCAGGATTGGCTGTTTTTGCCAGAGAATATTTTGAATATTTATTAAAAGACTCGAAAGAGGTTTAATATGGATATTTTAAATGATGAAACTCTTTTTGTTGGAACCGCTGAGGCCGAACATGTTGAGATGTATCTAAAAGCAATTTGGCATATCAAAGAAAAAGGCGGTGATGTAAAAATTAGTACTATCGCAAAAATGCTTAATGTAAGGCAGCCAAGTGTAGTACAAATGCTAAAAAAATTAAATGAAAAAAATTTGGTAAATTACAACAAAGCTGGTGTTATTCTTACCGAGGAGGGTGAGAAGGTTGGGGCAAGTATGATGAGAAATAGTAGATTATTAGAAGTTCTTATGGATAGTGCACTTAAAGTTGCAATAGATGAGGAGATGGTTTGTGGTATAGAGCACCATATGAACAAACAATTTACAGATGCGCTTTGTACAATGTTAAAGCATCCTAGAAAGTGCCCTCACGAACATGAAATTCCAATGGGCGAATGCTGTAAAACAGAAATTCAAAATTAACCAAACAAAAATTTTATTCTAAAAAGATATATCATCTTAAAATTTACAATATTTATGACTTGTTTTTGTGGTTGTGAAACTTATCTTAAAGATGATAATGGGTACAAAGTCGCTTGTGTAAATTGTGGTCACGGTTTTCAAAACCATGATGATGAGTTTAGAGAATCTGCTAGAAAAAATGAATCACAAAGTCAGAAAAGAGACGCAGATTTTGGATAGACCTATTAATCACCAATAATTTTTACCATAACCTTTTTTGGTCTTCGTCCATCAAATTCGCCATAGAAAATTTCTTCCCACGGTCCAAAATCTAATTTACCTTTGGTAATTGCCACGATAACTTCTCGGCCCATTATCTGTCGTTTTAAATGAGCATCTGCATTATCTTCTCCTGTTTTATTGTGATCATACTGCTCGATAGGTTCATGTGGCGCTAGCCCCTCCAACCATTTCTCATAATCTTGATGTAAACCAATTTCATTATCATTTATGAAAACACTAGCTGTGATATGCATTGCATTTACAAGACATAATCCTTCTTGAACACTGCTTTTTGTAACTAATTTTTTAATTTGGGGTGTGATGTTTACAAAGGCTCTTCGAGTTTTCACATTAAATACTAAATGTTCAGTTAAGGATTTCACAAATTAAAACTGCCCTTGTTCCATAAAAATTCTAGGAGCAGGCTCAGAACTCAAGATCCTCATCATCAATCATAGGGATAAAAACATCACTGCCTGCAAAGCAGGTTTCATAATAATACTAATTGAGTCTTTCAAGAAGCTTGATAAATGGCCAATTACTCAATCTTTCAAAATGGTTACGATTGATATGGCAACTTCGTTGGAAAGTTTTAGAAGATTTATCATTTCAAGTACCTGTAAATCCTATGCTCCAAGGAGTTACTTGGAGGATACTGAAGTGTTTGCAGAACGGGAAGAAAGTCTTGGTTCGATTTACGTTGAGGCCGCAGATAAGGTTACCCTTAAAAAAATTCGAGACATAACTTTTGTCAATGCTAGAGACGTACTTGGAATAATATACAATTCCAAAAGCGGGAATACTTCGCTAAAATGGAGGCAAATCAAACGGGATAATGGAAAGGTTACAGGAGATGCTTCTTCAAATTCATTAACAAATTTAGCTGAATCTGGAGTTTTAACATTAGATTGGGTAGAAAATTATCTAAAGAAAAAAATGGATAATAAAAAATCAGAAGAAGTTACTAGCTAACCTTTTTTGTAGTTAAACCCTTCAAAATTATCATGATAACAAAAATTATCGATGAAAATTCAATTTCTGTAATTCCTGAAGATCCTGATGATTTATTCAATCTTAGACGGGTTATCAAAGAAGGAGATACAGTAGTAGGTGACACTACTCGAGTAATTAAACAAGAAAAAGATTATTCAAGACCCGATAAAGGGGAAAGGATTAAAGTTCGAATTGCGTTGAGGGTTGAAAAAATTTCACTTGATAATGTTTTGGATAGATTAAGAATAGGTGGTACAATTTCTGAGTCAAGTAATGAATTAGTTCCCCATGGATCTCATCATTCATTTATTCTAAAAATAAATGATGGTATCTCGATTACAAAAAAAAACTGGTTGTTAGCTGAGATGAAACTAATAAAATCCACCGAAAAACAATTGGGCTTTTTGTTAGTTGCTATTGATACTGGAGAATGTGGAATTGCAAGACTAAAGGGTACCCATTTGCAATTTATTCCAAATATTTATTCAGGATCAGGTGGAAAAAGGTATAAAACTAATTTTAATATTGAAAAATTTTTTGATCAAGTTCAACAAGCAGTTTTTTCCATTATAAAAAAGGAGGATACAGTTATTATCTTTGGACCTGGTGAGACAAAAAAACGATTTGCAAATTTTTTTCAAAAACCTCAAAATCAAAAACATGAGATTAAGGTTGTAGAGGGAATTGATTCTGGAGGAGAAGATGGAATTTACACTTTTACTAAATCCCAAACTATGAAAGAAATAATGTCAGGAAGTAAATTGGCCAAAGTTTCTTCGATCATTGATGAAATAATGATTTTGGCAAATAAAAAAAGTCGAAAGTTTACTATGGGTTTTGAAGAAACCTTCAAGGCAAATGAATTTGGTGCAGTTGAATCACTTGTTTTTTCAGACAAGATAATTGAAACTTGTAATGAAAAAGAAATAATTGATTTTCTTAATGATACAGAAAGTAAGGGTGTTAAAACATATGGAGTTGATTCCTCTACAGATATTGGTCTTCGGGTAACTGGTTTAGGAGGAATTATTTCCTTATTGCGATTTCCTGTTGAATCTTAGGTAGTTGAATCTACTAGCCAATTAAAATAGGGTTTGTTAATAGAGTCGACAAGGATTTCTGCTATTTCAGGGACCTCATAAGGATGAGTAGATTTAATTTTTTCTTTGAGAATTTTTTTATTTTTATTTGTAGTTTTGAATAATGCCAAATATTCTGACGTATTTTCTATTTTTCCTTTCCATGCATATATTGAAGAAATTTTTGTAATGTTAACACATGCAACAATCCTAGTTTTGACTAACTCCTTTGAAATTTTAGAAATTGATTTTTTGTCTGGATAAGTTGATACAATTATTGTTGGTTTCATAGTAAACGATAAATGACCGAGGTTTAAAAAATTAACAATTAGTTTGGAACTTGATTTTATTACCCAGAATGCGATTATCTATGTGTTAATAG
>JAHELB010000053.1 GCA_024644385.1 Nitrosopumilaceae archaeon
TCAACACCGCATGATTGAAAAAGAATTAGAAGGTATTATCGAGCAGACAATTAATGGTGCACTGTCTACCATTCCAGCATACATGGATGAGATTAAAACAAACAATGAAACCCTCAAAGTTGAAAACCCACAGGAGTTTGTTTATGGGATGGTTATGGGACTGGCATTGGGCATGAGCGGAGCTGTTCTTAGCACACAAAAAGAGGAACCAACGCAAGAGGACCAAATCAAAGTCAGGGATTTTGTTTACAAAAATATTCCCCAAATTCGTGAGAGAATCTTTACTTGATAAAATTTTCACCCAAAGAGGTTGAGTTTCTAGACTCCCTAGAAGAGGCAAGACTGGCAACCAGCCATAACGATATGCCTCACGTAAAGCCAGTGTCTTTCATTTATCATAAAGATTCGATTTTGATTGCGACTGATTACAAAACAAGATCTTTTAAAAATTTAAAGAAAAATCCCAACGCAAGTGTGGTGATTGATTTGTACAAACATGGTGGACACAAGGCAATTTGTCTGCAAGGCAGGGTCATGATTATAGATTCAGGACCAGAGTTTGATTCTATTTTCAAACTGTTTTATAAAAAATTCCAATGGGTTAGAGATGACCCATGGGAACAAAAGGAAGCGCCTTTTCTTAAAATTATTCCCACCAATAAAACAAGCTGGGGAATTTAATAAATCAAAAATAAAGACCAGATGTAAAATAAAGAATTTCTAAAGAGTTATTCTTGAATTGCAGTGGCATCTGCAGTTGGTGGAGCATTGACTGGATCCACTGTGATTATTACACTATCAAATCCCTCTCTGCCATAATCATCATATACTCGTAACTCAAATACTAGTACCTTGATTTCATTATTTGCTACAGTTGGACTGGTAAATGATGTCTCTGCTGCATCCGGTGTAGCAATCGTTACATTCTCGCCGGAGATTTGAGTCCACATGTAGTATATCGGTTGGTTTTCTTGGTCATAACTGCCAGTTCCATCCAAGGTTATGGTTACTTCCTCATTTACAATTTGATCAGGTCCTGCGTTTGCAATAATTGGTAATGATAATGTGTTTTGGACAGTAACAGTCAAACTATCTGTAACCGTAAATGTTCCATCTGAAACACTGCAAGTCAATAGTACTTGTTTTGTTTCAACTACGCTTGGAGCCATAAAGGTTGTACCTGGATTTTTAGGATTGTGTATTACAAAGTCACTTGCAGATGCAGTCCATGTATAGCTCAATGGGTCATTTTCAATATCAAATGCACTACACAATACATTTCCTGTGGTATTTTCATTAATTGTCTGGTCTGGGCCAGCATCAACTCTTGGCTTGTTGTTTTCTGCAACAACAATTACATTCATTCTATCAGTATCACTTTGTCCTAGTGTGTCAGTGACCGTTAATTGTAAAATTAATCGTTTAGTGTCGCCAGATGAGACCTGAGGGGCTTTAAATGAAATTACTGCAGAAGATGCGTCAAATGTTACTTTATCACCAGAGACTTGTTTCCAAGAATAGGTCAAGGCATCGCCATCTGGATCAATTCCTACACCAGTAATGGTAACCTGAGATTCGCTGATAACTCTTTTATCATGGCCTGCATTTGCCTTTGGAGGATAGTTTTG
This sequence comes from Nitrosopumilaceae archaeon, assembly GCA_024644385.1. Classification (GTDB taxonomy): domain Archaea; phylum Thermoproteota; class Nitrososphaeria; order Nitrososphaerales; family Nitrosopumilaceae; genus Nitrosomaritimum. Next base: position 1,629 of record JAHELB010000053.1, read on the forward strand.
TTTACTTACAGTTACAGTTACAGTATCAGTATCAAAATTACCATCAGTATCAGTTACCTTTAGTTCAAAGACCAAATCCAAAGAGTCGCCTTCAATAAATGGAGATACAAAATAAACTTCTTGTAGGGTTCTTTGGTAAAGCTGAACTGCAGGTCCAGATTTTTGAGACCATTTGAATTTTAGGTTAGTGTCTTCGGGGTCAGTTCCACTGCCAACAAGATTTACAAATACATTTTGCTTTACAGTTTGGTCCGGACCAGCATCTGCAACTGGAGGTCCATTAAATGGCAGTACCCTTACCATTGCAATGTCTGAGGCGTATCCACTACCTTCAGAATATCCTACAACCTGGAAAGAGAGTAATTCTGGGTTGTCTTGTGGAAGGTCTGGTGCGATAAATTGTACTTGATCACCCACATAGGAACTTAACATGACAGGGGTTCCGATTAACTGAACCCATGAATAGGTTATTGGTTTGCCGGTTTTTGTTTCACCAGTTACATCTAGTGTTACAGTTTCACCCTCCCTTACTGTTTGCAGAGGACCGGCTTCAATTGAAATTAAATCACTCTTTAATAATGCATGATACGGATAAACAGTTGCAGAGTCACTTCCAACTCCGCCAAATCCATCCTCAGCAGTTAGAGTAAAGGTCATTGGTGTAAAGTTTGAAAAATCAATAGATGGAGAAACAATAGTAAGGTATCGCAAGTTTTTATTCTCTAATTGTATTTCTGGGCCGCCTGTTTGCTCCCAACCAAAGGTTAGTTTGTCATCATCAGGGTCAACGACACTTCCAACTAGAGTGATGGCATTAATAGATGGGAAAATTATTTTGTCACGGCCAGCATCAACAAGGGGTGCGTGATTTACGGGATTTACAATAATTTCAACAATATCAGTGCTACTTGCACCAAAGGGGTCAGTTACGGTAAGTTGAAAGGTTAAAACTTTGATCATTCCATTTGCTACTTCTGGGGCCATAAATTGTGGTTGAGGTACTTTATTTGAAGACAAAACCATTCTGTCGCCATCAAGTTGTTCCCACAAAAAGGTAAGTTCCTCATTGTCTGGATCAAATCCCTCTCCAATCAAAGTCACCATTTTATTTTCGACTACATCAACTGTCGATAATGTTTGTGCAAACCCCATGCCGGTAGATCCAAAAATCAAGAGACCTGCTAAACCTAGCGTCATTGCCAGAAAAAGAGTCGTCTGCACCATCACCCTCTAGTATAATCTTATATTAATTAAACGTCCAATTCGTTTTTTTGGGGTTTTTCTTGGATCAGATTCCTAGATCGGTTTTTTTGCCAACAATAGATAAAAACTTGTAAAATTCAATAAAAAAGCATCAGAAATGAAGATCGACCACATTGCCATTGCCGTAAATAATTTAGAAGAATCAGCCAAAATTTACCAGGAGGCCCTCGGACTAGATAAAATAGAATTTGAGACAGTTGAATCTGAAGGTGTCAAAGTAGCTATACTTCATTTAGAGAATGGAAGAATTGAACTAATGCAACCGACCAATGAAAATAGTCCAATACAAAAATTCCTAGAAAAAAAAGGACAGGGTCTTCACCATATGGCTTTGGAGACAGACGATATTGATGGAGAGGTTTCAAGGATGGAGAATTGTGGAATTCAGTTTTTGGGAAAGATAAGACCAGGGTCGGCAGGAACAAAGGTTACGTTCATTCATCCCAAGTCACTTTATGGAGTACTTGCAGAACTTTGTTCTCATCCAAAATAATTTTACTACTCCATCATTTTCAAAGTATCCGATGCAGTAATAATTCCAATAATTTTAGATTTTTTTGACACTAGAATACATTTTGAATATCTAATCAATGGAACCAAAACATTTGCAGGTGTATCAAAATCAACTATTGGTGGGACTGAATCCATGGTATCAGAGAGTATAGCATGTTTTAATTCTGCCTCTCCTACATCAGCTAAATGTTTTACAATTCCGTCTTCTGAAACTATTCCAACTGGTTCGTTCTTGTCAAATACAGGGATTTGACTGATTGATAGATGGTGCATTTTTTTTATTGCATCATGAAGAGTGTTTGTTGGTTTTAATTTTACTATATTCTTGCTACAAAAATCACCTGCTTTATGAGAGGATGATTTTCCTTCCATGTCTCCTAGAATATCAAAAATTTTTTTTGCAGTGTTGTAACTGGGTTGACTTCGACCAGATTCGATTTGATTAATCATAGACGTGCTTACACCTGTCAGTGATGCAAGTTTTTTTTGAGTGATTCCAATTTTTGTTCTGATCTGTTTGATAGAGTCTACTCGGGGTAACATTGTATTTTCAATTTTAATACTCTGTTGTAAAATATAGGTATCGCTATTTAGATTTGGTCCTTGGTTGTTCAATTGCTGCCTGAGCTGCTGCAACAATTGCAATTGGGATTCGGTGTGGAGAGGCGCTCACATAGCTAAGATTTTCGCCATGGCAGAACTTTATGGAATTTGGGTCACCACCGTGTTCGCCGCAAATACCAATTTCCATCGAGGGTTTTATCTTTCGGCCTTTAGCAATTCCAATCTCCATTAGGCTTCCAACACCATTAACATCAATAGATTGGAAGGGATTTCGCTCCAATAGTTCTTTTTCCAAGTATTCAGGTAGGAATTTTCCCTCTGCATCCTCTCTACTAAAGCTAAAAGTAGCCTGAGTCAAATCATTAGTACCAAAACTAAAAAATTCAGCAGTTCCAGCAAGTTCATTTGCAGTCAATGCAGCCCTTACCACCTCAATCATTGTTCCAAAATTAATCTGTATTTTCATTTTGTGTTTTTTTTCTACCTCCTCTTTGATGGTATCATAAATTTTCTTTATGTGGTTTAGTTCAGCAATGCTGCTAACTTGAGGAATCATAATTTGAGGATGAGCCTTTACTTTCTTTTTTGCTAAAAATACCGCAGCCTCAAAGACTGCACGGATTTGCATCTCGTAAATTTCAGGATATGTAATACCCACTCTCACTCCACGATGACCCATCATAGGATTAATCTCTGCCAAGTCTCGTGCTCGATTAAAGATAATTCTAGTTTCTGCCAGTTCTTTGTCATTGGCTTTTGATTCTAATTTGTGAATTTTTTCTGCCAACTCTTCGGGGTTTGGTAAAAACTCGTGTAGAGGAGGGTCCAATAATCTAATAGTTACCTGATAGCCTTCCATGGCCTTGAAAATTTTGATAAAATCACTTTTTTGTAATTCGCCTAATTTTTTTAAAACTTTTTTCCTATCCTCAATAGTGCTTGCCATAATCATATCGACAAATAATCCTATTCGATCACGACCATTGAACATTCTTTCTGTTCTGCAAAGTCCGATACCCTGTCCACCATACTTGCGTGCAAGTATTGCAGCCTCTGGAGTATCTGCATTTGCTCTAATTCCAATTTTTTTTGTTTTTTGGGACCACTCTAAAATGGTTTTAAAGTCCTGAGTCATTTTTGGTTCGATTGCAGGAACCTCACCGAGATATACTTTGCCGCTGCTTCCATCAATTGTAATTGCATCCCCTTCTTTGATGGATTTCCCATCAATGGTGGCTGTTTTGTTTTCGTAATTTATTTTCATGTCAGAGCATCCAACGATACATGGCTTTCCCATTCCTCTTGCCACAACTGCTGCATGAGAGGTCTTGCCCCCTCTACTTGTTAGAATACCTACTGATTCAAAAAATGCAGGAACATCCTCAGGTTTTGTTTCTTCCCGAACTAGTATGACCTTGGTTCCATTCTCGCCCATTGCAGTTGCTCGCTTTACATCAAATACAGCAATACCACTTGCAGCCCCAGGAGAGGCAGCTATCCCTTTAACTATTTGCGAGTAATTTTTAACGGCTTTTTGATCAAGTGTTTTGTGAAGAAGTTGTTCTAATTGGTCGGCTTGAAGTCGAAGCAATGCTTGATTTTTGCCTATTAATTTTTCTTTTACCATATCAACTGAAGTTTTAATCATTCCAACTGCATTCATTTTGGCCTTTCTTGTTTGCAGTAGATAGAACCTTCCTTGCTCTATTGTAAATTCAATATCTTGTGGTTCCTTGTAGTGCTTTTCTAATTTTTTACAAGTGTCTACTAGTTGTTTGTAGGAATTTGGCATTTCTTTTTTCATGTTATTAACTTGCTTTCCCGTTCTGACACCAGCCACTACATCCTCACCTTGCGCATTTACCAAATATTCTCCGTAGACCTCTCTAGTTCCATCTTCAGGGTTTCTTGTGAAAATTACTCCAGTAGCGCTGTCATTACCCATATTGCCATATGCCATAGATACAACATTTACTGCAGTGCCATCTGCAATGTCCTTTGTAATGTTATTTTTTTCTCGGTAAACTATTGCACGTTCTCCCTTCCAACTTCCAAAAACTGCGTTAATTGCAAGCTCTAATTGATCAGAGGGATCTGAGGGAAATTTCTTACCAGTGTGCTTTTGACAAATTGATTTGTACTCTGAAACAATTCGTCTCAAAGAATTTTCATTTAAAGCACTATCTTCCTCAACACCTTGAAGTTTTTTTGCGTTTTCTAAAATCTCATCAAATTTCTTATCATCAACCCCAAATACTACTTTGCCAAACAATTGAACAAAGCGACGATAAGAATCCCAAGCAAACCGTGGATTGTTGCTTTTTTTTGCTAGACCTTCAACAGAGTCGTCATTCAACCCCAAATTCAAAATAGTATCCATCATGCCAGGCATTGAAATTGCAGCGCCAGATCTTACTGAAACCAAAAGTGGGTTTGATGATGAGTTCCATTTTTTACCAGTCCTAGTCTCTAATTTTTTAATATTTTTTTTTAATTCTGGAATTAGGGATTTGGGTAATTTTTTGTTATTGTCATAGTATTTTTTGCATACTTCGGTAGTAATTACAAACCCAGGAGGAACCGGTAACTTTAGTCTGGTCATTTCACATAAACCCGATCCTTTCCCGCCTAGAAGTTTTTTGTTCTTCCCATCTCCTTCATCAAAAAAGTAAATTTGCTTCATTTTCTTATCTCGGTAATCCAATCAAAAGCAGGGGGATTTAAACTAATTTGATAGATAAAATATTCATCACATGAATGAATTATAAATTTTTTAGGAAAGTTGACACCCTTCACATTTCTGAATGCTTCGCTCGGATCTAGTCTCTAGAACCATTCTACATTCTGAACAGATTATTCGATTTCTCATAATATTTTAAAGATGGAAATGAATTTTAATGATTTTATTTACTCAAGTTTTACTAATAGCTTGCTCTATTTCAAACAGATCAGGCAAGCGTAAGAAAAAAGAATTAGGTCAAGGCCTTTGCAAATTCACTTATGATTTTGGTCCAACTTTTTGCTTTGATAATTCCACTTGCAACTAAGATTCCTTGTGAACCAAGTTCAGATGCTTTTGATACGTCCTCACCAGAAACAATTCCTGCACCACATAGCAATTTTGTATTATTTTTGGCACTCTTTACTGCATTTGCGGCCTTTATTATCAAGTCTGGTTTTTCTTTAGAAACTGCTTTGCCTGAACCAATTAATTCAGGCGGTTCAATGGCAATATAGTCTGGATTTAATTTTGAATATTTTTTTACTTCTGCAACATCTTTAACGCATAACACAGATATCATTTTTAATTCTTTTAATTTTGAAACTAGAAATACAATCTCTTTGTTTGAAATCCTGTGCTCACTGTGATTTATTAAAGAACCTCCAACACCAGATTTTTTTAAGAGTTCTGGAACAACAAATCCCGTTGTGCTTCCAATTTTTGATACATCAACATGCTGAGCCAAAATCGGGATGGGGCTTTTTGAGACCAATCCGACAAGGTGCTGTGGAGGAGCTACACCAATTTTAATTTTATACTTTTTTGAAATTTTTTCAGCAATATTTACTAATTTAATAATTTTATCTCCAGCAATTTCTTCATAATTTTTACAATTAATTATGAACATCTTTCTATGAAAATTTCTGTATTCTATTTAACCCTTGATTTAAAAATTATATGGTCTTTATCGGGTCATACCTTTTTTTCATGATTAAAACCGTAATCATTAGAACAATTGCCGCAAGATTCGTACCTATGATAAAGACATCGTTTACAATTATTCCATAAAGCAGCCATAATGCGGCACCTGCTGAAATTAGGATCATCAAGTACTTGGAAACGTCTTTTAGACTTTTTGTTCGATACCCTTTGATTATTTGTTCAACCCAACCTGAAAGAATTAAAATTCCGGCAAGTGTGCCCAAAATTGTTAAAAGAATGCCATCAACTTCCATTTTTTAAATCAACTCCAAAAAAATTCATCCAGCCCAGTTTGTTTGGGTTTTCCAAGAATTGTATCAAAATCCATATCCATAGATGAGGTAATTTGGTCCAATGTAGACTCCATAAATTCCATATATTTTTTAGAATCAATTTCTTCTTTTTTGGCCAACTCCAAGGGTTTTACTCCAGGTTTGTTTAGGATTTTTACAAACGAGATAATATCCCCTTTTTTTACCTGGCGGATAGATTCAAGCTGCCTTGCTGCTCTAATGTGTTGAGGTATTGTTTTAACATATTCTGAAGGGGATTTACTTATCATAACGTTGAAGGTAAGATCTTTAAGCGGGATTTCTTTTTCTTCAATCTTTTTTGCACAGGTAGCAATTTTTTCACTAATGCGATTTTTTGCTCGCTCAAATTCATCCATTGTTTTAACTTGAGACAAAATATCAAGCAGTTCATAAAATAATTTTTTTATAAATGGTGGGGTATGGGATTTTTTTCCTGTTAATCCTTTTACATCCACCTTGCCCTCGCTTGTTACTCCAAGATAATTCTTCTTTCTTTTACTGAGAACACAGTATCGATATACCTTGTCAATTTCTAGATCGACTCCATGTTCTGCTTTTGCTTGTTCAATTATTTTTTGAATTTGCTGCTCTGATGGATTTTTTACAAAAATAGAATCTGTATCCCCATATAGAACATTAATGTCTATTTTTTCACATTTTTTGATGGTTTCAAGAATAGTGTATCTTCCAATCGCAGTGGTAGCTT
>JAHELB010000015.1 GCA_024644385.1 Nitrosopumilaceae archaeon
AAATTTTGAAATTGAAGAGTCTTTCATTGTTCTAGTTGTTCACTATGTCTTTTTTATATTAATTGAGCCTAGTTAATGTAAAATTGAGGTGTTAACGAGTTTATCGACAATCAATAAAAAGGCAATCCCCCCTCCGTAGGCGTAAAAATCCAACATAACTAAAGTCATAACGTGAGTTGGTATATTGGAGAATCCTTAAGTTCATAAAAAAAATGATGTGGATGTGAAACTAAAAATCATTATTCCAATTTGGATCTGTCTGGAAGTTGTCGGATTTGTTATTTTTTATTTCATTTGTCCAGTTTGTATGTGGTTGGTTGGAATTCCATTATTTATTATGATCAACGTTGGAGTCGTCACTGCTTTTTTTCTAATGAATAGAAATTCAAAAAATGACTCTTAGAGGTCAGAAAAACCACTACAATGTAAAATTCCTCAAAGGCTACGGTCACTCAAATTCAGTTCAAGATTCAAAGATAATCCTAAAAAGATGTACTGTATACTAAATTGTCTAAGGTTTGTAAATTGAATAGCGGAATTATTGTTAGTGTTATAGTTATAGCTGGATTAGCTTCGGTTGGTTTGATTGTAGGTTACCTTCTTAACTCTAACACAAATAACACAGATTCCAAAGTTGTTGATGTTATCGATTTTACACAATGTCTAGATTTTGAGACAGTCCAAAAAGTAACCAAATATCACATGAAAAAGCCACCTTATTTCCTTGCTGGTTATGATTTGCAGTGTGCACAGGCAAGTCCAATTGATGCCAGACTATTCTATAATAAAACAAAAATTGATGGAAATTTATCTGAATCTAAAATAATTCAACAAGGTGGAATTTTAATCAGTTCTTCTTTAAGTGATGAAACAACAGATCCTGCATATCACCAAAGAAACATTACCAATTCAATGATTAAATCTCATGAACAAATCGGCCCTGAATTTTCAAGGATCTCCTCAATTAATGGAAACATTGCATTAGTGAGGGAAATGTGTGATTCATGTGGTAATTTTACTGCCAATTATTCTGATGGATCCACAGTTTCTATAGGAGTCCCGGCGCCTTCGTGGATATTCTTTTATGATGAAGACGTGTTGTACTCTATTGAAGGATATATTCCCTCTATTGATCTTGAACAAATAGCTAAATCCATGAATTGATTTCTTGAAAATAATTTCAAATCTAAGACAAGAATTTTCAACTCTCATCCTTCCCAAAAAATAATTTCAAATCACAATTTTACTGTTCCATGATTTGGATGAGATTACCACAAGTATCATCAAAGACAGCTATAATTACTTGATCCATTTTTGTTGGCTCCATAGTAAACCTCACACCTAATTCCTTTAATTTTTCATATTCTTTATGAATATCCTCAACACCAAAAGATGTAATAGGAATCCCTTGTTCAAATAATCCCTTCTGATATGTCATCGCTATTGGATTATTGTTTGGTTCAAGTGAAAGCTCGGTTCCATTGGGATCATTAGGAGAAACAACAGTAAGCCATTTGAACTCCCCTACAGGGTTGTCATGTTTTTTTATAAAACCAAGCTTTTCAGTATAGAATTTTATCGCCTTGTCTTGATCTTGTACAAATATACTGTAAAGATTGATTTTCATAGAATTTCGAATAATTATCAACAATTTAAAGGAATTTCATCATTCCCAAAAAATAATTTCAAAAACAAAAAGAAAAGAGTTTTAATTGACTTTTGTTTTTTGCATGCCCCACTTTGAGGCAAATTCTTCTTTGGTAAGTTTGATTAAAGATTTACACTTTAGACATCTACGTGTTTTATTGGTCTTAGAATATCTCCAAAGATGAGCTTCACTTTTTTGATGACAGTTCATGTTTACCTGTATTTGTACCTCTATTTGTACTGGCTGTTAATTTAGTACAATTTCCATCCTTCCCAAAAAATAATTTCAAATTAATCAAAATTACCGAATCTTATTCAAACCATTTGAAGAGAATAATCAGAGAGAAAATCCCTAAAATTAAAGGAACCATAAACCAGGGTAAATTCTTTGGTTTCCCTGATGAAAACATAGAGTCCTTGGAAGTTTTTGGGTTCACGATAATATTTAGGTGGAATAATTAATAATGATTTTTACAGGCATGAGGGTTGCAAATTACATAGATTCTTTTTAATTATCTTGCTCCAAAATTATTTTTTAAAAAAATTATTTTAAAATCCTCAATAGCTTATCATCTGTTTTATCTGGGAAGCCTTTTCCATCGGTATTAGATGTAATAACATAAAGATCCCCCTCAGGAACCTGTATCACATCGCGAATTCGACCCACTCCACTTAAAATGCTTTTTTGAGATTGTAATCCCTCCTCTGGATCCAGTTGATAAAGATTTGAAGCTCTCAGAGAGGTCATTACAAATGTATTTTCAAGGTCGATGGTCTCTCCATAGTAAAAGAGAATTCCTCCTGGTTCTATTCCCGGATCATAGCACATAATTGCCCCTTCATATTTTTCATTTCCTGTACATTCTTTTTCCGGCCAACCATAATTTTTCCCTGGTTGAATTTGGTTAATTTCATCATTTTTTTCAGGTCCTAGGTCAATTGCATACATATTGCCAGTTTTATCCCAAGTTATTCCTTGAGGACTTCTAAAGCCTAAGGAGAATACTGGTGAGTTTGGATATGGATTGTCCTCAGGAATAGAACCATCATCATTTATCCTTAAGATTTTTCCAGCTAATGAATCCAAATCCTGAGGGAGGTGAGAAGAGTCAGAGACCGTACCTGTTCCGACATATAATTTTCCATCTGGACCAAATTTTAAAAATCCTCCATTTGTAAATACCGAACCTGGGATTTTATCAAAAATAGTTAATGCGTCCTTTAGTTTGTTATTGGACTCTGTGATTCTGAGAATCTTGTTCCACAAAACTTGGTCTTCTTCATATGTTAAAAAAACATAGAGAAAATGGTTATTTACAAAGTCAGGATGAGTTGTAATTCCTAGTAGACCACCATCAAAAACATTTGCAGGACGTAAAGTTGCCAGGGGTTGGTCTAGTAATTTATTATCCTCTATTACTCTAATTCGCCCTTGTTTTTCAGTAACAAAAATTTTATCTTCAGCAAACGCGATTGAACGTGGCTTTTCAAGGTTTTCTGCCAGGATTTCTACGGAGGTATTTTCTAATTTCTCTGATGGAAGATCTGGAAGAGGAATAGGATCGTTTGGAGATGTCAAGACCATAATAGAAAATGCAATTGCCCCTACAATACCCGCAATTCTTAGTCTCTTATCCACAAAGGATTAATTTTTTCAAATGCTATTAATTACTTTCAAAATTTGATAACGCGTATATACGGCACATTTTCAATTACGAATCAGCGGGGTGGGGAAGTCAGACTAATTAGGGCTAAGTCATCCCGGCGGGCTCATAACCCGCAAATCAGTAGTTCAAATCTACTCCCCGCTACTTAATTTTCATATATAGAAAACCAAGAAGCTGAGTCATCAAATTTAGATCTTTTATTTATTTTTCCAATTCTGGTCAGCGGTCTACTAAGATGTCTATGGGCAGAAACCTCTGGAAGGTAAAGTTGTTTATTGATTTTTCTAGGGATTTCCAATATGGTTTTATTTTTTGAGGTTTTTCCACATTTTACGCACTGATATCCTTGATTTTGTCCTTTTGATTTCATTGATTTTTTGCATCTTCTGCATATGGGATTTGTTTCCATTACATTTTTTTTAAGATCAACAATGTCAATAAATTCCAGATTCAAAATCCTGGGATGAGTTTTTGAGGCTTTTCTTATTCCTCCTCCTACACAAAGCTTGTCTCCTTCGATTAGACCTAATGCAATGGATGAAATTCCTGTTGGTTTGTAAACGGCACATCGTAATTCATCACCATTACAATTTATTGAGAAAAAAACATGACCCCCTTTTTCTATTTTAGGATTACTTGAAACAATTCCAGTTATTACCCCTGAGGCATATGGTTTCAATGTCGTTTTGGTAAAGGTGTTTTTTAGATGATCCCCAGTTCCTTGGTTTGATTTGAAGATCAAGTGACCCGCTAATCTTTCTTTGGTTTCCAAAATTTTTGTTGCCATCAGCAAGGATTCCACTTTTTCACCACGAATTCCATAAAATACAGGATCAGGACCATGTGGAGTAATTAATACTCTAGATTTTTTTTTATCAAAACTATTGAAAGTGTAAGGATATGTTCTTTCTTGCATAGTTTTCACACTTTTAGAAGAAATTTTCCTCTTCTGTCCAAAATTTGAAGGTCTTCTGTAACTCAATAATTCAAGAGTATGATCAACGAAATGATATCCAATGGCTCCAATAGCCCCAACTAGGCCTTGTCCATTTCCCTTGTAAAATATTTCCAAATTATTTTTTGAAGCAAATTTTTTTGCCTGACTTCTATTAATTAGCTGCCATAATGCCAATTCACTAAATTCTGTAAATTGAGAAGGGATTGTATTGTTTTCATAAAAGACCAATCCAGGGTTGGCACCATTTTGGGTATCAGAGTATTTAGAAATAAAATTTTTAATTTTATTTTTAATTTTAGAAGGATATTTTGTCCTAATCTTAAAAGAAACCGCTCCGTTTCCGCGTGTTTTCCAAGGGATGTTTGGATTAAATCTAATTAACCTTGGAAAATCTAAAAATTCTAAATCTTGTTTTTTTAAATAATCAACAATTTTGTAGGCCAAGAACGTAGTACACATACCCTTTGGAGAATCAGTATCATCAAAACCAACATGGAGTATACAGGATTTATCCATTGTTTTGGTATTCACTTTCAGCAATTTTTAGTTGTCGAGTTTTACAGTTGGTTTAAATTAAAATCTCTTTATTTGTAGTTGAAATGATCGTAGTAGATAAGGAAAGAATTTTCAAAGAGATTCAATCTAAACAACCAGCCTCAGTTTCTTTAAATGGGCCTGATGGAATTCTGCCTCAGGTTCAGGAAGCAGCTATGGATATTACAAAAAAATTTGGAATTCCGGCATATGTTTTAGCTGATACTACTTGGGGTACTTGTGATTTGAATTCAAATGCTGGAAAAATTTTAGGAACTGGAATTCAATTTAATATCGGTCACACAATCAACACGGAATCTATTGAAAAAAACGTGGTTTTAATTGATGCATTTGATGATATTAATTTTGATAGAGTTGCAAGAAAGTCTTGTGAAATTTTATCTGGTAAAACAGTATCCCTGGTTACCGACAGTCAACATCTTCATCAAATGGAAAATGTAAAAAATATTTTATCGAATAATGGCATTAATGTAAAAATCGGTAAAGGCGGAGGGCAATTAAATGATGGGCAAGTGTTTGGATGTGAATTTTATCCTGCCACAAAACTCAAAGAGGAAGTAGATGCCTATGTATTTTTAGGGCAAAGTAATTTTCACGCAGCTGGAATTGCGTTATCTACCAATATGCCAACTTATGTTCTAGATCCATATTTCAATGAAGTAAGAGAAGTAACAGAGTTTGCTCAAAAATTAAAAAAAAAGGCAACTCTTGCAATTTACAAAGCTGCAGAGGCAAAATCGTTTGGAATAATTGTTGGGCTAAAAGAAGGACAACTATCCAAGCTATTTGCATTAAAATTTAAAAAAGAATTAGAAAAAGAGGGTAAAACCGTTCAATTATTTGCCTTAACTGATATTACTGGGGAACGATTAAACAATCTAAAAGGAATAGATGCTTTCATTCAGGTCGCGTGTCCTAGAATATCAACGGATAATCAATTTGATAAACCTGTTTTATCTTCCCCACAAGCCAATGCTTTATTGAAACTCTTAAGAAATGAAAACATTGAAGAGTATTTTGAACTTCCCCACTGGTTGTAAAATTAGGATATTAGGTTTTGAAATCTTTGATTGGCATTTAGCTTTTCAAAAAATTTAGTTTTTTTTGCTTTAATTTTATATTGAATTCCTTGCGATATGGAATTTTCTAAATTATCTAACGCCTCATCAAATTTATGTAACATAGCAAGATTACAAGATTTATCAAAAAGAACATCTCCGTTATTAGGGTAATCCTTTAAAATTTTGTTACAACAAATAATTGATTCTTTAAATTTTTTCATGGAAAGTAAAATTCGTTCTTTATGATATAATACAATTTTGTAATCTGGATTAGATTCCAAAATATCTTCACAAGTAGCTAAAGCATCAAGAAGGTTACCTTTTTTTCTTAAAGAAGATAATTTATTGACTAGTAAAGGCAGATCATTTGGATTTAATTCCAAGGCGGTATTATAGCACTGTAAAGCAGAGTCATAATCTTTCAATTTACTCAATGCGTATCCTTTATTGTTTAGGCAACCTAAATGGTTTTGATTTTCTTCGAGAATTTTGTCATAATAAGATATAGCTTCTTGAAATTTGCCTAGTAAAAATAATCTATTTGCCTCATCCAAAATTGAATTGATTCGTGGGTTGGATGTCATGATCCAAGGGGTTTATGGTTTCATTAAGATTTTTCCAAAAAGACCTTTACCTTTTAGCATCCTTGTATGGGCTTCAGCGGCTTGTTCTAAGGGGAATACTGAATCAATTATTGATTTTATTTTTCCCTGAGACATCCAATACAAACCTTGTTCTAATTCGGTTCTAGTTCCTTGTGTTGAGCCTAAAATATTAATTCCTTTAAAGAAAATATGCCGTAAATCTGTTTTTGCATCATATCCAGTAGTTGCACCTGTTGTTACGATAGTTGAGCCATATTTTAGCAAAGTCAATTCTTTGTTCCAGTGTTCTCCTCCAATATGCTCAAAAATTACGTCAACTCCTGGTATATCTCCAAATGGTTTTGTAATTTTTTTTGCAATTTCACGCACCTCTTTATACCAATTTTCTTTTCTATGATCCACTGCATAATCTGCTCCTAATTCTAATAATTTTTCTAGTTTTTCTGGACTTGCAGTTGCAATTACAGTACAACCAAATAATTTGGCTATCTGTATTCCATAGGTTCCTACACCTGAACTTCCTCCCATTACTAAAACTAACTGTCCAGGTTGAATTTTTGCTCTACCAACTAACATATGCCAAGATGTTAGTAAAGTCATAGATGCGGCAGCAGCTTCATCATACGTTACATTTTCAGGAATTTTTACCACGTTAACTTCTGGAAGATGTGCTAATTCACAATAACCTCCCCAAAGAGGACCAGTTTCAAATCCCCAAATCTTTCTTTTTTTACAATCATATTCTCGTCCACTAGTACAAGATTTACAAATGCGACAAGACATGTTCCCATGAGATACAATTCTATCACCGATTTTGATATTTTTTACATTCTCTCCAATAGCAACTACTTGACCAGCTGCATCTGTCCCAGATATGTGAGGAAGAGGGATGGCAAGAGGCTTTCCTCTCATTCCCCAAATATCATCATAGTTTAAGGCTGCGGCCTTTACTTGAAAAACGACCTCATTGGCTCGAGGTTTTGGTTCGGGAATATCTTTGATTTTTAAAATTTTAGAAAAATCATCATCATCAGTATACCTGTCATATACCAGTGCTTTCATGATTTTTGATTTTTTTTTGAAGTTATATGAATTATCTCAAGCCAAAACAACAAACAATTATAATCATAAAATTGGAAATCACAACATGTCAGAGGCGCTAGCATTTCCTGGAGAAAAAATTGCCTCCATTGAAGAATTTGAGGCTGGAGACAATACTTTTGATGATGGCGACATGGTTCGAGCCTCCACGGTTGGTGAAAAAAATCTTGATAAAACAACTCGTATAGCCAGCATAAAACATCCTAAAATGTTATCCATACCAAAAGTAGGGGATATTATTATTGGCAGTGTCGCTGCTGTAATGTCTTCAATGATAGCAGTTTCAATTGATTATATTAATGGAAAACCTACAACATCTAAGGTAGAGTGTGTTTGTGCAACAAGACACATTAGAAAAAAAAATGTTGCCTTGTTAAACGATATTGTAACTCTAAAAATTTTAAATCATCTTAATGGAACAATACACGCAGCAATGGATGAACCAAGTCTTGGCGTATTATTTACAAAATGT
The DNA here is from genome assembly GCA_024644385.1 of Nitrosopumilaceae archaeon. Lineage (GTDB taxonomy): Archaea > Thermoproteota > Nitrososphaeria > Nitrososphaerales > Nitrosopumilaceae > Nitrosomaritimum. The sequence goes on from JAHELB010000015.1 coordinate 8,067, forward strand.
AGAAAATGTGGTGGGAGTGTTGTCCAAATGCGTGATGCAATAAAATGTACAGAATGTTCATGGATTGATGAAAGAAAACTCTCCACAAACTATGGTAACAGTGAATTTATTCATCTGAGAGAATAAAAAATGATTAAAATATCGTTCCAGGGGGAGCGAGGGGCATACAGTGAAGCTGCTGCTAGATCATTTTTTAGCGAAGAAATAGAAACCATTCCACTTTCAACCTTCAAGGAAGTTTTAGAAAGTACGGTATCAAATATTACAGATTATTCAGTTTTACCAGTAGAGAATTCCCTTGAAGGAAGTGTTGGGGAAAGTTATGATTTGTTATACTCCACATCCCTAAATGCAACGGGAGAAATTTACTATAGAATAGAACATTGTTTAATTGGAAACGGAAAATTAGAAGATGTAGATACAATATATTCACACCCACAAGCACTAGGACAATGTAGGAATTTTATTCAGAAGTACAAGATGAAAACTGTTCCAACTTATGATACTGCGGGGAGTGTAAAAATTATCAAAGAAATTAATAAAAAAAATGTTTCATGTATTGCAAGTAAGACAGCTTCTGAGATTTACAAAATGCCAATCATATCAGAAAAGATTGCAAATAATCTTAATAATTATACTCGGTTCTTGGTTCTCTCAAAAAAATCAAGTGAGGAAACTGGAAGTGACAAGACCTCAATTATTTTTTCTATAAAACACGAGCCTGGAGCTCTTTTCAGGATAATTGAAAATTTTCATCGTTACAACATTAATTTAACTAAAATTGAATCTAGACCCACCAAATCACCAAATTGGGAATACAATTTTTTTGTGGATTTTGAAGGACATTCAAAAAATCCCCAAATTTCAAAAATGCTAGATGAAATTAAAAATGAAACAATATTTATGAAAACTCTAGGTTCTTACCAATCTGCAAAATTAAATTAGAATCCTTTGGGCTTCCTTATAGTAAAACCCATACTAAATCCAATAATAACTAATCCTGATATGATAACTAGAAAATGATAAGTAAAGAGAAGTGGATCTGGTGTAACATTAAAGGTCCCTTGTATATTTAATTCAGAAGGACCGGTATTTTGAACTTTTATTCTGGTTACACCATCTTCAAGGTGTGCCCAATTAAGAGAGGTTTCTTTTGAAAAGGAGGTCAATGGAATTTCTGGCTCCCCTCCAGGACTGGTTAACTGAAGATCAAATTTGTCTCCAGTAATTATCATTTTTTGTTCTCCTCCTTTATTGGCACTAATTTGATAAGAAGTTGCCTCACCGATATCATAAGTTTCATCAACCTCAATTGTTTGAAATCCCAAACCATTAACTAAAGAAAATACTCCAATACCAATAATTGCACTACCTACAACGAAACCAATGATTGTTCTTGTTGCAAGCATAATGATTTGTTTTTTGATGCTGCTTAAAAAATTAACTACATTACTGAAACATCATGAGGTTGACTTTCTGCAAAACCAGCTCGTGACATTTTAATAAATTCTGCATTATTTTGCATTTGAGAAATATTATGAGCCCCACAATAACTTAAACCAGAGCGTACACCTCCAGTTAGCTGCTTTAAAATGTCAGTTACTGTCCCTTTGTATGGAACCATTGCTTCTACTCCTTCTGCAACATAATCATTTAGGTCTTCATCAAATGAAATTGAACCTGCCTCTTTTGATTTTCTTCCCAAAGAAGCACCTAAAGAAGCCATTCCCCGGTAAACCTTGAAACGTTTCCCATTTTTTGTCAATACAGTTCCTGGAGATTCATCTGTTCCTCCTAACATACTCCCAATCATAACTGATGATGCTCCTGCAGCCAGGGCTTTGGTAGCATCACCTGATGTGCGTGTTCCACCGTCAGAAATAATTGGTATGTCATGGTCACGGCATATTTTGGTGCAATCCATTACCGCAGTTAATTGTGGAACACCAGATCCCGTTATTACTCTGGTAATGCAAATAGATCCAGAGCCTACCCCTACCTTAACGGCATCAACTCCTGCATTAATTAGATCTTCAGCCCCCTTAGCGGTTGCGATATTCCCTGCGATTAATTCACAATCAGGAAATGCCTTTTTGATATTTCGTATAGTGCTAATTGCATTTTCGCTATGGCCATGTGCAATGTCTACTACTAAAACATCAGCCCCTGCATCTAAAAGATTTTCTGTCCTTTCCAAAAAGTCACCCTTAACACCAACTGCAGCACCTACAAGTGGTCTTCCTTTTTGGTCTTTTGACGCAGATGGATAGTCCTCAATGTTTGTAATGTCTTTACTTGTGATCAATCCATTAATGGTACCTGATTCATCTACAATTGGTAATTTTTCGATTCGGTGTTTGTGTAAAATTTCTTTAGCTTCTTCAGTACTTGTACCAGGTTTAGTTGTTACCACATCTTTTGTCATTACATCTTTTATTAGATGTAAAGTGTTTTTTTCAAATAATAGATCTCTGTCAGTTACGATTCCCACCAATTTAGATTCAGAGTTTAACACCAAAAGCCCCGAAACTTCTTTTTCTTTTGCATAATCAAGAGCGTCCTGTACAGTTTTGTCTTGATCTATGGTGTATGGGTTTTCTATAATCACGCTGCCAGATCTTTTAACCTTAAGAACTTCCTTTGCTTGTTCTTGAATAGTTAAAAATCTGTGAATAATTCCTATACCTCCTGCTCTAGCCATTACCACAGCCATCGAAGATTCCGTAACAGTGTCCATATTGGCACTGATAAATGGGATGTTAAGTGAGATGTTTCGAGATAATTTTGTGCTTAAATTAGTTTGTGATCGGCTTGTAATATCAGAATATTTGGGGACAAGAAGAACATCATCAAACGTTAATCCTTCTTTAAATTCCAACTAGACCTTGTAAATAAAGTAAAATATTGATTATAAGCCTTTGTTTCTCCCAGAAAGTTTTGAAGCTACCTCAATTGCATCTTTGGTCTCTAAAACGTTATGAGTTCGAATGATATCAGCGCCATTTAAAACAGAAATTACCTCTGCCGCTATCGAACCAAAAAGTCTATCGGATGGATTTTCTTTTCCTAAGAGTTTCCCTACAAAAGATTTGTTTGATACTGAGATCAGAATAGGAAATTGAGTTTTAATTAAATTTAGATTTTGTATAATCTGAAGATCCCTTTTGTACCAATCCGAACTGATTTTAGTAAAAAAAGGTCCGTTGCCTGATTTTCTAAAAAACCCGATGGCGGGATCCAAAACTACTTTATTTGTTGTGTAACCGATTTTTCTTAAAATATCAATACTTTCCTTTAGAAGATTTTTTGTAACATTAATTTGATTTCCTGAAACTCGTTTGGAATTATAGGCACATAAAATTAATGATGGGTTATAATTTGAAACAACCTCGATCATTTTATTATCGTATTTCAAACCAGAAATATCATTAATAATTTCAACTCCTAAATCTAATGCTGATTTTGCAACATTAGCTCGGCAGGTATCTATGGAGATTGGAAGATTGGAAACATTTTGTATTATTTTTATGGCATTTGAAATTCGATTAAATTCTACCTTTTCAGAAACAATCGTGGACAAATAGGGGGCAGTCGACATTCCACCAACATCAATAAAATTTGCTCCGTCAATTTCCATCTTTCTTACTGAATCTGAAATATTCTGTTTTGTTGTTTTAATGGATTTTTTATAAAATGACTCTGGGCTAGTGTTCAAGATTCCCAAAATCCGAACTGGATTTTTGCCTCCAACACCTACTTTGCCAAGTTTTGACACATGATTTATGATGAACTATACCAATTTGAGTCATATGATGATTCCAGGTTGGAAATCTAGATACAAAGAAATTCTAAGGGAATTCCATTACAATGAGAAAAAGGATATAGATTCTGCAGTCCTATTGGACTCTTTAATTGGAAAAGAAAATCATATAGAAAAAATTTCCAATTTAATTCAAAATCAAAATGTCTTTATAATTGGGGCTGGCCCGTCCTTATCTAATGCTATTCCAGTACTCCAAAAATTTAAAAAAACTGTAAAAATTGCCGCTGACAGCGCCGTTAAACCTTTGATGGATAATGGAATTAAGCCTGACATTATCGTGACTGATCTTGACGGAGATGAAAAAACTTTTAAAAGAATTGGAAGGTCAAAGGTTTTTTTTGTTGTACACGCACATGGAGATAATATTTCTAAATTAAATTTGATTGAATTTTTTAAAAATTGTATTGGAACAACACAGGGTAAACCATTTGGAAAAATACAAAATTTTGGCGGATTTACTGATGGAGATAGAGCTGTTTTTCTTGCAAGCTATTTTAAGGCAAAAAAAATTATTTTGTTTGGAATGGATTTTGGAAATAGGATTGGAAAATTTTCCAACACAAAATTATCTGATAGGACAATTAAACTTAAAAAATTAGAAAAAGGAAAATCTTTGTTGGAATGGCTGGCATTAAAAACAAAATCTGATTTATTTACTACCTCAAATCCCATTACTGGTTTTAAAAAGATTCAATACCAAAATTTAGATATCATAATTACCTAGAATGCATTTAATAGCCATATCTACTTGAACCCAAATATGAAACGTTCACAGGAGCAAATAAGAGAAATTGCAAGCTGGAGAGAAGATCTGGTTAAGCAAATCAGCAGTCATACTAAATCAATAGAAATACTTGAGCAAAGACTAGCAGTTTTGGATTCAATGCTAAAGGAATCTAGTTTTACCATAGCTTCCTCTATAGAAAAAAAACAAAATTTACCTGAAAAGCAAATTCCAGTACCAAAAAAATCTATCCCAATAACTAATGGGAATGATGGTAAAATTATTGCAAATGCCTTTGTCACACCAGAACAAGTTGAAATAATTTTAGAAAATGATATGGTAATTACAGCAGATGTTCCACCGTTCAAGTCTTTTTTTATCGACAGAATAATAGGAGAAATGAAGCGAAAGGATTTGTTAGATGCAGAAAATGGAAAAATACAACAAAATTCTATAATCGATTATGTAATTAATAAAAACGGTTCAGATATTCGAGAGATTATAATAAAAAACTATAAAGAAAAAGAAAGAGTTAATGAAATTATAAACACTGCTGGTTGGTCCCTGACCCGAATGTTAGAAAATATCAAAAAGTGATACTATGGATAAAATCGTTGTTTTAGATTTTGGCTCGCAATACAGCCACCTTATTTGTAGAAGAATACGAGAATTTTCAGTTTATGCTGAGCTTGTTCCTTATGATATTTCTTCAGAAGATTTACAAAAACACAGCCCAAAAGGAGTAATTTTTTCAGGAGGTCCCTCTAGTGTATACGATTCAAAAGCGCCTATCCCAGATGATGGGATTTTTAATTTAAACTTACCACTGCTTGGTATTTGTTATGGACATCAAATAATTGTAAATAAATTTGGAGGAAAAGTAAAACGAGCAAACAAAGAATACGGATCTTCTCTTCTTACAATTGATAGTGATGAAGATCTTCTAAACGGAGTAGGTGAATCTGTAAGGGCTTGGATGAGTCATGGAGATGAAGCAGAGGTAATTCCACCAGGATTTCAGGTAATTGGTCACACCGAAAGTGCAAAGGCTGCAGCCATCTGTTCTAAAGAAAAATCAATTTTTGGAATACAGTTTCATCCAGAAGTAGTTCATACAGAACAAGGAACCGAAATTTTAAAAAATTTTGTTTTGAAAGTTTGTGGGGCCCAACAAGATTGGACTATGAAAGGATTTATTGAATCAGAAGTGGAGAAACTTTCCAAAATTGATGGAGATGTTTTATGTGGGGTGAGCGGCGGAATAGATTCAACAGTAACTGCACTATTGATACATAAAGCAATTGGGGATAGATTAAAGTGTGTTTTTGTAAATAATGGATTATTACGATTAAATGAAGAAAAGGAAATTGAGGAGATGTTTAAAAATAATTTTAAACTAAATTTTACCTCAATAGATGCTTCAAATGTTTTCCTGAGTAAATTGAAAGGAGAAGAAGATCCTGAGAGAAAAAGAAAGATCGTTGGTGAAGAATTTATTTCTGTCTTTACAAAATTTGCTGAGAATAGTGGACCATTCAAATGGTTAGCACAAGGTACCTTGTATCCAGATGTAATCGAAAGTGGAGTTTCCAAAGGTCCAGCTGCTGTAATAAAATCTCATCATAATGTAGGTGGCCTTCCTGATTGGTTAAATCTGAAGATTTTGGAACCTCTAAGAGAATTATACAAAGATGAGGTACGAGAGATTGCCAAAATTTTAGAAGTTCCAGAAAAACTATTCATGCGTCATCCTTTTCCTGGGCCTGGACTAGCTGTCAGGATAATTGGAGAGGTAACTCCAAAGAAACTTCAGATTTGTAAACTTGCAAGTAAAATTGTTGAAGATGAGTTGATGGAGGCAAATCTTTACAAGGATGTTTGGCAAGCTTATGCAGCCTTAGGCGATGATAAGGCAGTAGGAGTTGTTGGAGATGAAAGAAAATATGGAAATATTGTGATGATAAGAGTTGTAGACTCTATTGATGCAATGACCGCAGATTGGACAAGACTTCCACATGGGTTATTAGAGAAAATGAGCAACAGAATAACAAATGAAATTGAAGATGTGACCTGGGTAACATATACAATTTCAAGTAAACCTCCAGCAACAATCGAGCCTCAATAAATAAAATTAACCGGTATTACTCATTTTTTTGGCAATTATTATTATTTGAGTACCAAAATAATTCAATATGGATTTTGATACAATCTGCGATGAAATTTTAAATTCCAATGATCAAATTCGATATGTCGGAATCTATGATTATGGAGAACTATATGATAAAATGAGACCAGGGATTTCGAGTTACTTATCAAAAGAAGAGACTGAAATTTCTTTATCTCAGGCAATTTATCGATGGTCAACAAGGAAAAAAACTGTTTCTAAAATCGGAAAACCTATTTTCGCAATGGCAAAATATGAGAAAATTTACCGAATAACTATACCTATTGGTGGTGCTGGACTAATTCTAGTGACAGCCGAACTAAATGCAAATGTGAATGAAATTGTAAATAAGATTCTTGAAATCCAATCAAAACATTCTGATAAAATAAATGAAAATCAATTTTGATAAAAATGAGCTAATTTTAATATAAATTTGAAATACATTTAACATGGTAAAAATTCCTCTAGAAATTAAAGAATTCATAGAAAAGCAGGGGGTTTTTGTGGTAGGTACTGTTGGAGGAAGTAATTTTCCAAATCTTTCACCGAGAATTTTCTTTAAAATAGAAGACGAAGTAATATACTGGCTAGATTTTTTTAAACATAAATCTTTTAAAAATATCAAAATAAATCCATGGGTGACTATAGCTGTTTTTAATAAAGGCGATCTTAAAGGGTATCAATTTCGAGGAACGGTTAGTTTTATTACTGATGAACCCACAAAAACTAAAATTAAAAATTCCATTATAGAATCAACCCTTGCAAACAATTCATCTGAAAAAGTAAAATCATTATCGATTAAAGACGCAGAACTAATAGAGTTTGAAGCCAAAGTATGTTACTCGTTAAACCCAGATGAATATTCCGATATGTGTATAGGATCTGATATAGATTCTACTCAAGTTTTTCAAAAATTATAAAATAAATGATTAAAAACATCCTCGACATTTCAAAAGAAAGTTAGTTTTGTAATGCAGCCCCAAATACTCCTGCAGAATCTCCAAGACTATTTCTTAAGATAGGGGTATCAACAAGATCACTGAATACTTTGTCATACACAAATTTTACTCCTTCAGAATAGAGAAAGTCAATATTTGAAAGCCCTCCTCCAAGAACAATTACATCAGGATCCAATATATCGATAACATTTGCAAGGGCCATTCCAAAATTATCTAAAAATTCTTCTTTCCATTGAAAGAATTGAGGAAAGTCTGTATTTTTAATTATGTCAGGTAGTGATTCTTTTTTTCCTGAAAGTTTTTTCCATTTTTTCTCCAAGGCAGGTCCACTGATGTATTTTTCCACACACCCTTTTTTTCCACAATAACAATTTTCCCCATTTGGGTGTAAGGTGTGATGACCCCATTCACCTGCTATGTTTGTTCTACCATGATGAATTTTCCCATCAATTACAATTCCTCCGCCAACACCAGTTCCCATAATTACTCCAAAAACTACAGAATGATTTTTTGCAGCTCCCATAGTAGCCTCGGATATGGCAAAACAATTTGCGTCATTTTCCATTAAGATTTTTTTTCCTAGTTTTTTTTCCAAATCTTCCTTTAAGGGTTTTCCAATCAAACATTGTGTATTGCTATTTTTGATAAACCCTGTTTTTTTAGAAATAGCCCCAGGCGTACAAATTCCTACCGTGAAATCATCAATATTACTCGAGAGATCATTTACTAGATTATAGATAGTGTTTATGATTTCATGATAATTTTCTTTGGGAGTTGATAACCGTTTTCTTGTGATTGTTTTTAATGAATCATCAAGTAGAATCCCTTCAGTTTTGGTTCCTCCAAGATCAATTCCTAATTTATACACACTAAACCAATTGTAATTGAATGCTTAAGTTTTAAGAAAAGATTTCTTTAATTACCGGCACCTGGTGCTCCGGAAGTAGCAATAACATCATCAATTCTAAGAATCATACAAGCGGCCTCTGTTGCAGACTTTATGATTTGTTCCTTGACTACAATTGGCTCAACAATATCAATTGTAAGCATATCTGCAATCTTTGTATTTCTAGCATCTATTCCGGTCCACTTTCTTCCTTGACTTTGTTTGGCTCTAAGTTTTGCCATTGTGTCAATAGGATCCATTCCAGCGTTTTCTGCTATGGTTAGAGGAATAACTTCTAGAGCCTCAGCATACTTTTTGATTGCAAGTTGTTCTCTTCCATCAAAATTATCGGCCCAATCTTTGAGTTGAGAGGCAGCATATGATTCTGGTGCTCCACCACCTGCAACAATTTCAGGTTTTTCAATTACATCTTTTACTACCATTAGTGAATCATGAATAGAACGGTCCACTTCATCAATTACTCTTTGTGAACCACCTCTGATTAACATGGTCACAGATTGAGGATTTTTACAACCTTCAATAAAGACCCATTTGTCAGATTCCACTTTCTTTTGATGAACAAGATTTGCAGAACCTAAATCTTTTTCTGTAAGATCATCTAAATTAGCTGAAACACGTCCTCCTGTTGCCTTTCCAAGTTTTATCATATCACTTTCCTTGACTCGGCGTACGGCTAGTATTCCATATTTTGAAAGATAATGTTGTGCAATATCATCGATTCCTTTTTGACAGATTAATACATTACAACCTATATCGTGAAGTTTATCAACCATAGTTTTTAACATTCTATTTTCTTCTTCCAAAAACATTTGCATTTGAGTCGGATCTGAAATTCGAATTTCTGAACTCATTTCAGTTTTTTCAATTTCAAGTGCGGTGTTCAACAAAGCAATTTTTGCTTGATCAATTTTTGTAGGCATACCGCTATGAACAATTTCTTTGTCTAAGATAATTCCTTTTACAATTTGTGTATCCTGTATGGATCCCCCTGTTTTCTTTTCAACTTTGATATTATCAAGATCAACAGAGTAGATTTCACCTTTTTTTGTAACAATGTTTAAAATTGCATCTACCACCACTTTGGAAAGGGTATCACTATCCTCAGAAATTAATTTTGATTGCATGCTAGTCATTGCAATTTTTAAGAGGGATTCTTTATCATCAGGTTTTATTTTCTTTGCCATCTCTGAATAAATTTCCAAAGTTTTTTCAGCAGCTGCTTGATACCCATCGATAATCACAGAGGCATGAACGTCTTTTTTTAGAAGTTCCTCGGCCTTTGCTAAAAGAGTTCCCCCAAAAATAACTGAAGAGGTAGTTCCATCTCCAACTTCATTATCAACAGTTTTTGAGATTTCAACCATCATTTTCGCGGCAGGGTGCTGAACGTCGATTTCCTTTAAAATGGTGGCTCCATCATTTGTAATTGTAACATCTCCCAAGGAGTCAACTAACATTTTATCTAACCCTCGTGGTCCTAAACTGCTCTTGACCAAAGATGCAACAAGTTTTGCGGCAGCAATATTATTTTGCTGAGCATCTCTACCTTTTTGTTGTAAAGCGCTTTCTTTTAAGACTAAAACTGGTCCATTTGGACCTTGTTGTATTGATGCCATTAAGATTCAGATTCAATCCCCTGAATCCCCCTTTTTAACATTACTTCGCGATCGGACTAATGTATGACCTTTTTTTAACATCGATAATTCCTCGAGAAAGTATTCGTATTGATGGAAGTGCCAAGAATGGTAAAAATAAAGGAACTAAATGTGGATTTGAAAATTTACATCCGGAATCAACCATAATATTATTAAATTTTTCAAAATTCAATAATACTTTTTCAAATGGATCAGTTGAAACTATTCCTGCCATCTGTAATGGTAATGATGCTATAATTTTTCCTGAATTTACAACAATTAAACCACCTTGAGTTTTTTTCAGTGCATTTGCTGCAGTGGCCATATCATTTTCATTTGAACCAATTACTATCATGTCATTTTCATGAAAACTCCATGTTGACGCAAAAGCACCAATATTTGAACCAAAATTTTCAAGAAAACCAATAATATGATTATTTGTACCATGAATTCTATCAAACGCCGCAACTTTCCAAACATCCTTATCAATTGAGGCCAAAACATTTCCCTCGAAAGTATTTAATTCTGCTGAACCTAATTTTGTAATAATCTCAGTTTGTAAAAGAATTGTATTTGCAGTAACACTTTTTTTCTTAGATTTAATTTCAAAATCTTTATTTGAAAATTTTTTTAGTTTCACGGTATTTTTTATCCACGAAGGGAGAACTTTCTTTTTTATTGGAGCAACAATACTCCCATTTGACACAACCAATTTACCTCCTACAAATACTTTGGAGGGCTTTACTGTTTTCAAATCCTTAAAAATGATAATATCAGCTAACTTTCCAGGTGCAATTCCTCCCAAGTCTTTCCCCAGGTTATAATAATCAAAACAATTCTTTGAGGCCATTGTTATAGCATCAATTGGTTCGAGTCCAAGTTTTATCGACTCTTTAATGCAGTGATCAATATGCCCAAAATTGATAATGTCTGATGGATTTAATCCATCCGAACAGAACATGAGGCGGTTTAGATAGGTTCCATGAGCCAATACCAGAGGAATAATTTCTCTTAAATCTCGTCTGATAGATCCCTCTCGAATCATTATCCACATCCCTAGACGTAATCTCTCTAAAACTTGATCAAAGTTGGTGGGTTCATGGCAAGATAAGATTCCAGATGCCACATAGGAATTTAGTTTTTTTCCACTTGCTCCAGCAGTATGACCATTAATAATACATCCGTTATCAAGCATTGTAGCTAATGACTTCATGGTTTTAGAATCCCTTAGGGTAACTTTAGTCCAAGAAAATACTTCGCCTAAACCAAGAACATTTTGTTTTTTGATTGCCTCTTTTTCTTGCGATAATGAGAGTGTCTTGCTATTACTAAATTTTCTATCAACTGGAAGTCCTCCTGGAACTACTTGAAAGATACGAATTGGTAAATTTTCTCCAAGTTTTAAAAATTCATTGAATCCTTTGTAACCAGTTACACTCACGATATCTATTGGATCAGAGAAAAGCGATGTTACGCCACAGAGAAGAGATTTTTTTGCAAACTCAGATGGCAATACAAATTGATCAATGTGGATGTGTGGATCAGCAAAACCAGGGCAAACAAACTTTCCTTCTACATCGATGACAGTTGTTTGTGGATTAATTGAATGACTAGCATCAGAACCTACATAGGCAATTCTATCTCCAATAATTGATATGTCGATTTTGGGAATGATTTCTCTAGTGTACACTGAAATCAAAGAACAATTTTTTAGGACTAGATCGGCTTTCTTGTCTCCCATTGCTACCGAATTTAATGAATTGATTGATTTTGCTAGGCTACTAGCCACGAACTTTTTTGGACTTTGCGCCTATTATAGATTCAATGCTTAAATTACCGTTGAATTGGTTTTTGTGATATGAACATCCCTAAGACTATGCGTAAATATTGTCCAAAGTGTAAAACGCACACAACCCAGAAAATATCAATTTACAAAGCTGGGAAAAGGAGAGGGTCAGCACGGGGTGAACGTAGACACGCAGAGAGAAAGCACGGATATGGTGGACAAAAATTCCCAAAACTTGCAAAACCTGCAAAAGTTACAAAGAAAGTAACTCCTTTAATGACATGTACTGTTTGCAAAAAGAAATACAATAAACTAGGCGTAAGAATTAAGAAATTTGAGTTGGTTGCAGCATGAAAAAAGATCATATTGAAATTCCAAAGCCCTCAAGTAAATTTCAAAAAGTGGATTGTAGTGAGTGTGGAGAAAATCAAATAGTATATTCTCATGCAACAACAACTATTGCTTGCAACTCTTGTGGGAATAACATAGCAGAACCAACCGGATCCAAGGCAAAAATAAATGGTAAAATCTCAGGTAGTGCTGAGTAAGCTAAAGTCTTCTTTTGTATTAATATTAAATCCAAGTCTTTTATCATTCAAAATAACAAAGTTTTCTTTAATATTATCTAAATTAGAAATATTTTGAGAATTAATCATAGATATTCCGGTATAATTACAAATTTGATCTTGGAATGTAACATCATAATCTGAAGATAATCCCAATGATTGAAGAAATTTTCTTGTAACAAGAATTGTAGTCCATACCTTATCTGGATCATAAAATTTGGTAACTTTTTTTATTATTTCACTATCTAAAAGTGGTAAATCAGCTGAGGTAACAAAAACCGGTTCTCTTAATAATTTTAAAATTTGATTTAGATCTTCTACATATCCAGTACCTGATGATTCAAAAATTTCATAATTATTTTTTTGTAGTAATTGTTTTGTTTTAGGAGAATTTTTACTGGTGATAAAAATAATGGTTGAAAAACAATTTGAATTAGATAATGCGTCAGCAACCTTCAAAATAATAGGTTTTTTATATTTTAGTAATAATTTTTCTTTAGGTAACTTCATTCTGCTACCCTTCCCACCAGCCATAATAATTCCAATCATATTGAAACAAACACCAGTAGGGATGCGAGGCGAGTTAGTTCGTTTGTTGACCCAAAAACATCGCCAGTGATTCCTCCAAAACTTCGAGTTGAAATTGCCACTAAGAATAGTGTAAAAGTTGTCCCAATTGCAAAAATAATCAAACCAGTGGTTCCTCCAAGAACAATCAAGGGAATTAATGTGATAATAGCTGCAACTCCAAGTTTTTTTCGGTTTTTCATAAGCTCAACAAAAGGAGAATTTGAGCCTACGGAAGCAGATTTCCCGATACTTGCCATTAAAACCATAGAGAACTTTGCAATTATTTCACTTAGTAGAATTGCTAAAAATAATTGAATTCCTGTTAGGAGAGATAGAGTAACAATTAGTCCCACAAGATACAAAACAATAGCAACAATTCCACCAGATCCGATAACGAGATCTTTCATCGCTGAAATTTTTTTTTCCTTGCTACCTTTTGTCATTAAACCATCCGCAAAATCTCCTAATCCATCAGTATGATGAATGCCAGTAATCAAAGTGAGGGATGCAACCAATAGTAAACTGACAATCAAGGGTTCCAAAAAGAAAGATAAACCAAATCCCATTGAACCAACAAGTAAACCAATAGCCATTCCAACAATTGGAAAAAGATACATGTACTTTGCTACTGTTTCAAGTTTTGTGTTACTAATTGGAAGTATTGTTAAAAATGAAAAAATAGAGCTAATTGCTTTAAGCATGAACCCACCATCCTAAAGAAGTAAGTAACACAATCAATGGAAGCACTACAAGACTACAAAAAATAATTGAGGTGACCTTCATTAATGATATAGCGGATTTTACATGCTTTTCATTAAAGATAATTTTACCATCACCAAGTGAGTAATGATCAATTTTTTCAAATCTTGTCCCCAAAGCTCCTGCAATTGCAGCCATTGGATAGCCAGCATTCGGACTTTCAGTCTTGGTTGCATCTCGTATCATTATTTGAAAAGATTTTCTCCAGTCTTTTCTTAGAAGCATTGCACTGAGAATCATAATAAGACCAGTGATTCTAGATGGTAAATAGTTCAAAATTTTATCACAGTTTGCTGCAAACCATCCTATATTTTTGAAGAAATTTGTCTTGTAACCGATCATAGAATCTGCTGTATTGACTAGGCGATAAACAAATGCCCCCGGAAGTCCAAATATTCCAAAATAAAAAAGTGGTCCAGTAATTCCATCAACTGTATTTTCACTAATGCTCTCAATTACGCCTGAAAATACATGATTTTTATCCAAATCTTTTGTATTTCGTTTTACAATTCTGGATAATTGATCCCGTGCAGCTGAAATATTATTATTTTCTAGCGATGTTACTACTGCTAGAGCATGTTTTTCCATTCCCTTTATTGCGATAGTTGTTTTTAAAAGAATCCCGCCCACAATTATTGAAATTATAATTGAAAGATAATCAATTGTAATTAAGTTGATTCCCAAATTTAAGAAAGTAATTAGCGATACAACAATTGTGCTTGATGTTATAATTAAAATAATTCCTCCTAGTTTTTCTAAATTATTTGAGGAATTTTTCAATGAAGGAATTAATTTTGCTAAAAATGATCCTATCCATGCAGTAGGGTGAAATTTATTTTTTGGGTCACCAAATGTAAAATCAATCGCAAAGGCAAAAAATAATATTATTACAGATTCAATAATCATTTTATCATCTTCTCTATTTCTTTAATCTTCAAATTTGAATTCACCAATTTGGATAACTTGTCAATTTCTTGGTCTATTTTATCCAAGTTTTTTTCATTCCAAGCTAAATTTTTTGGTTTCACATTCAAGGAATCTTCCTCAGGAAGAGAAAAATTCAACATTGGAATCACGCCAAACACGGGTTTTTTTGTTTTTTCTTTAATCTTTCTAAATCCTGGTTCAAGAATTTTGGCATCTCCTCTGAATTTGTTTATTACAAATCCCTTGACCAGTTTTTGATATTTTTTGTCTAAAAGGGCCATGGTTCCAACTATACTTGCAAATGATCCTCCTCTATCAATATCAGTGATAAGTAAAACAGGAGATTTTGCTTTTTCAGCCATCTTCATATTTGCAATATCAAATTTTATTAAATTAATTTCTGCGGGAGAGCCTGCACCTTCTAGAATTACAAGATCGTAGTTTTCCTGAAGTTTTTTCAAAGATTTTTCAGCAATATTTAGTCCCCGAGTTCTCACAAATTTTTGGTAATACTCTTTGGCATGCATTTTTTTGAATTTTTTTCCATTAAGATATACTAGACTTTGAAAATTTCCAAGAGGTTTGAGCATAATTGGGTTAAGATCAGGCGTGATTTCACATCGTGCTCCCAAAGCTTGTATAGCTTGAGCACGAGAAATTTCAAATCCCTTTCCTTTGTATGAAAAGTTGGACATATTTTGGGATTTGAAAGGAACTACTGAAAATCCCTTATTTGAAAAAATCCTACATAAAGCTGTAACTAGAGTGGTTTTTCCAGCTCCGGATGATGTTCCTTGAATCATTAAGGATTTCATAACTCACCCAAAGCACGTAAGAGTTTTAGATTTTCTTGTCTTGTTTTTACAGCAACTCTAATGTAATAATTATTTAATCCACGAAAATTACTACAATCACGGACGAGAATTTTCTTTTTTAGTAATTTTTTTTGTAAATTAGATGAATTTAATTTAGATTTTATCAAAATAAAGTTTGTAAAAGAATCATAACAATAATAGTCACCCAATTTTGAAATATTTTTTTTGAGAAATTTTGACTCTGTTTGGATAATTTTCTTTGCCTTATCTAAATAGTTTGGAGCTGCTATAGCTGCAGAGGCCGCAAGTTGAGCCAATCCTGAAACATTCCATGGGATTTTAATTTTGTTTAAAATGGAAATCATTTTTTCGGTACCAATGCCATAACCGATTCGTATTCCTGCCAACCCATAGGATTTTGTTAAAGACCTTAAAATAAATAAATTATCAAAAATTTTTATAAATTCGATCATGGATTCATTATAATTAGGAACTAGTTCTATGAAACATTCATCAAGAAAAACTATAGTATTTTTTTTTTTGGCATTTATAATTATTTTTTTTAAAATGTTTTTGGAAATTAGATTACCAGTGGGATTATTTGGATTACAAATGAAGATACATCCATTAGATGGGAATTTAGAAATAAATTTGTTAAAATCTTGTTTTAGATCCATTGTTTTAAAAAATTTAACTTTAGCACCAACAAGTTTTGCAGCTGCCTCATATTCCCCAAAAGTTGGAATTGGAATCAGAACAGTAGTTTTTGACGATAAGAAGCTTTTACAAAAATTATAAATAATTTCCGTAGCTCCATTTCCAACCACAATTTGAGAAATTGGAATTTTAGTATAATTTTGAAGGTCTTTTCTTAGAATAAGAGATTCTGGATCAGGATAGATTTGTACGGTATGAAGTTGATTTTTGATTGTTTTTATCACATGTGGGCTTGGTCCCATGGGGTTGATGTTTGAACTAAAATCCAATATGTCAAAGCTGGGATTAGCTACCGAGTAAATCCCTCCATGGGATACTGGTTTATGCGAAATGACGGCTGAATTGAGTTTCACGCTTGGGAGTATCATTTCCTAATATAGTATGTTTTGGTCAACAACAGATAACGATTATTAATTGAATTAAGGGAAATTACCTGTGGATAAAAAACGAGTGGCTATAATTGGAGTTACTGGCTCTGTGGGTCAAGAATTTGTACAATCATTGCATAATCACCCATGGTTTGAAGTTACACAGATTGCTGCCTCTGAACGATCTGCTGGGAAAAAATATCTGGATGCAATAAGGGATGCTAGTGGAATTATTGCATGGGATGTAGGCGGTGAAATTCCTGATTATATCAAAGACATGACTGTTAGACGAGTTGACGAGATAGATACGTCTCAATTAGATCTTGTATTTTCAGCAGTAGAATCAGAGGCTGCACGAAATATTGAAACTAATATGGCAGTTAATGTTCCGGTCATTTCTACCAGTTCTGCTCATAGATATGAAGAGGATGTTCCAATTCTTATTCCTGGGGTAAATGATGAACAGGCAGAGCTTTTGGATATTCAAAAGAAAAACAGAAACTGGAAAGGCTGGATCGCTCCATTACCAAATTGTACCACAACAGGTTTGGCAATTACTCTAAAACCATTGTTTGAAAAATATGGGGCAAAAAAAGTTATGATGACTTCAATGCAAGCAATTTCTGGTGGAGGAAAATCTGGAGTTTCTGCTATGGGAATTACAGACAACATTTTGCCATACATACCCAAAGAAGAGGGAAAAGTAAGAATTGAGACAAGGAAAATTTTAGGAAAGCTTAAGGATGGAAAAATTGAGGATGCTGATATTAGAATTAGTTGTACTTGTACACGTGTTCCGGTGATTGATGGGCACACAGAATCTGTTTTTGTAGAGACTCAAAAACAAATTGATCCCAAAGGTGCAAAAGAAACTTACGATGAATATAATAAATCAATTTCAGTTGCAGGCTTGCCCTCAGCGCCAAAGGATTACTATGCATTTCATGAAGATCCAACAAGGCCACAACCAAGGATGGAAAGAGAAGTGGGGGGAGGAATGACTACAACAATTGGCAGAGTTGAAAAAGAGGAACTGTTTGAAAATGGTTTAAAGTACATGTTGTTCTCTCACAATAAAAAAATGGGGTCAGCAAAGGGAGCAGTTTTGGTAGCAGAGATGCTTTACAAAAAAGGAAAAATTTAGATATTTTTTGCAATTTTTTCAATAATAACTTTATAAGATGTTGAAATCTATATCGGTTCAGGTGTTTTAGATGGCTAAAGTTGATGATCTTGATTTACAAATTTTATCAGAACTATCAAATGATGCATCGATTTCAATTCCTAGACTATCAAAAAAAATTGATGTAAATTCTTCAGTAGTATATTCAAGAATAAAAAGACTGGTTAAACGAAAATTAATTGAGCGTTTTACTATTGTTGTAAACGATGCAGAACTTGGATATAATGTAAAAGCTTTAACTGGAATTAATATGGATACAAAAAAACGAGATCATATTATTCAAGAATTATTCAAGATTGATGGGGTACGAGAAGTAGCTGAGGTTACTGGGAGATTTGATATTTTGGTCACTATGTACTCAAAATCGTTGGATCAAATGCATAAAATGGTCTCCGAGCAAATAGGTAGAATAGATGGAATTCAGTCTTCAGAATCGTTCATTGAAATGAAATCCAGAGAAAAGGCAATGCCATATATGCCATCAAAGAGTAAGGGTTAACATTGCAGAAACAACGATCAGAATCTCGCATTGCAGTTTACTATGAATTAACAAAACCAAAGATTTGGTATTTACTAGTATTTACTGCCTTTGGGGCAATTTTAACGGCATCAAATATTTACAATATTGAAGTATCTCCTGCAACATGGGCCTTTGCGATATTTTCAGTGGCAGCAGGATCTGCAGCAGCCAACACCTTGACGAACTATCATGATAGAGACATTGATGCAATAATGGAGAGGACTAAAAATAGACCGCTCCCTTCAAAACGAATTCATCCTGCTACAAAGGCAAGAAATTTTGGGTTAGTCTTAGCTGGAATATCGCTTGTCCTTGCTTTTGCTATTTCCTTTACTACTACCCTAGAGCAAGGTCTTTGGGCTACAGGATTCATTGCATTTGGTTTGGTAAATAATATCCTAGTTTATTCATATGCATTGAAACGAACTTCTAGAACCAATATTATTTTAGGAGGTTTGTGTGGTGGTTCTCCACCAATGATTGGATGGGTAGCAGTAACAATGTCAGATTTATGGACTATGGGTCTTGCCATGGCAGGATTGGTGTTTATCTGGATTCCAATGCATATTTGGGCTCTAACTTTGCATTTTAAAGAGGATTACAATAAAGTGAATGTCCCTATGTTAACTGCAGTTCAATCAGAAAAAACATCTGCAAGAATAATTTCAATTTCAACTTTTGTTATGGTTCTATTTTCAATAACACCATTTTTCATGCTTACAGAGAATAATGAATCTATGGTAGGTCCAGTTTATTTGTGGACAGCAATTGCTTCTGGTGCAGTGATGGTAGTTTTATCATCATGGGTAATTGCAAAGCCCATGGAAAGGGCAGCATGGACATTGTTCAAATTTTCAAGTCCATACTTGGCAGTATTGTTTATTGCTTTAATGGTAGATTCGGCATTATAAAATACTATTATTTTCATCTAGACTGTTTAGGTCTTTAGTAATTGTAAAGTGTTTTTCTATTAAAGATTCAAGGTCTTTTTTTTTATCAAGAGAATTCCAGTTTTCTTTAATTAGCAAAGATAATTTTTCAAGAATTTCTGATTGTAGATTGTTTTGTTCATCAATTAATTCAAGAAATCTCTTTCCCTTATCATCCTCTGACATTATTTACTGAAAAATTTTCCAATCATAAAAATTTAGCATTGTTGGTAATTATATTATTTCAAATTTTTATAAATAAAAAGGCTTCAAGGTCATTAATGCAATGTAGTATTTCAGAGTGTAAATCAAAGGCCATTCAAATAGTAAGGATTGGATTTAAGGAGAAAAGATCCCTTTGTAAAAATCACTATGATTTATTTCAAAATAAAGATAATGTGCATTCTCCAATTTTTAGTAAAGCCTCGAATTTGTAAAAATTTTCATTTTTTATATTCAGCAGTTATTGAAAGCTTTAACATCTACTATTTTTATCTTAATTTATGGCAGCAAAGAAAAAGGTAAAGCCAAAAAAGATTCCCGTTAAAAAAACTACAAAACCCAAAAAAAAGACCAAGACCCCATCAAAAAAGATAGAGTTTGATAAAGCTTGGAAAGATTATACAGCATCAATAAATTTGTGGAAAGAATCATTAGCTCAATGGCAAAAAGCGACAAATGATACCTTGAGGACCTACCATGATGCCTGTCAGAGAGCCATGGAGTCAGATGCTGAATTATTAAAAAAAGTAAGCGCAAGTTGGGAACAAACATGGGGTGAGATGGGACCTGAATATATCAAACAACAAAATAAGTTGATTGAAAATATTTTTAAAGAAACCAATATTGAGAGCATGAAAAAATTCAATGACCAGTGGGAGAAATTTTTGAATACTTCTGGAGATGATTCCATTAAAGCATACCAAGAGGCCATAAAACGATTTAATGAAACTTGGAAATCAGCCCAAGTTTAATTTTTTATTATTACATTTGTTATAACTTGTGATTTGTTTTTCAAAGCCGTTTAAATCAAGATATATTGGAAGACCTTTGAAAATCTAATACCGTTAGGTAAAAAATTATTTTAGTTTTCTTTTTTCTTCTTTTTCAATAAATTCCATTTGGCAAAATTGATGAAAAACAGAACATTTGTTTTTCTTTGCGTCAGATTTTATTTTTTCCATGTCTTTGAGTAAAACTCCTTGTGCGGCTAAAAATCCTTCATCTTCAAGACCTAATTTTTCAAATTCTCTGGATTTGGCAATTGTTAATTCTTTCATTGAAGGATCAATTTTTTGTGCAAGGTCATAATACTCGATTGAACTTTTAGAATCCCCTAAAAAGCTTAATGAAATAGCTTTGTTTATTATGGCTGTAATGTTATTTTTCTCAATTTTCAGTACCCTATCATAAAACTTTATGGCCTCAGTGAACCTATTTAGCTCATTTAGGGCTATCCCACATGTGTTTAAAGCCCAAACATCTTTATTATTTTTTACAAGGATTGTTTCACAGCATTCGATTACCTCGTCAAATCTTCTCAAATTTTCAAGTGCATGAATCTTTATTGTCATAGAATAATTGTCAAATTTATCTTGGTGTAAAACTTTATCACAGTACTTAATAGCCTCAGTATATTTTTTCAATTTTAAAAGGGATAATGCTGAATTTTGCAAAGCCATTAAATCATTAGGATTTTTTTCAAGTAATTTTAAGCAATAATCTAACATTTCATTAAATTTCCCAGATTCAAACATTCTTGTAATTATGATATGTGGATCAAGTAAGTTAACCAATCAAACTATAATGGATCGTTCTTTGTTTTATTCTATTCTCTTTTTTGGAAGATTATCATTGATTGATTGAGAAACCAAAAAAAATTGATATTTTTAGTTTTTAGTTTTTTATAATTTTTAAAATTGCCTCAGCTTGTTTAAAATGAACTTCATCAATCATTTTTCCTTCAACTGTTGTTGCTCCTTTTCCTTTTTTTATGGATCCCATATATGATTTGTAAACTTTGTCTGCCCATTGAATTTCTGATTTAGTTGGGTAGAAAATTTTATGAGTAATTGAAATTTGGTCCGGATGAATAAGGCTTTTCCCCGTAAATCCCAATTTTTTCCCCTTCTTACAATCTTTTTCAAGACCCTTTGTATCGGTAAGATCCTGCCAAATAGCATCTATGGATGCAACACCTGCTGCCTTTGCATCGACAGGTATTTTTCCTCTGGAATACATTGCACCTTCTGGATCTTTTGTATATTCTATTCCCAAGTCATTTAACAAATCAAACACGCCAAAAACCACAGCAGAAACTCGTTTACCAAAAGAAGCAATTTGATAAGTGTTGACCACTCCTTCGGCAGATTCAATTGAAGGAATGATTTGAATAGTTTTTAGTTTTCTAGTCTTTTCCAAAGATTGTAATTTTGTTTCTATTTTTTTTAATTCTTTAATATTGTTTATCTTTGGAATAACAATCCCATCAATCCCTTTTTGGACAATTTCTTTTAGATCGTCTGGTATTTTTCCAGATAGGGGAGAATTTGTCCTTACAAATATGGTGGAATTATATTCAGAACGCGATTTTAGAGCCTTTTGGATTAATTTCCTTGCCTGTTTTTTTTCCTTTTCAGGAACAGAATCCTCCAAATCAAAACAAACAATATCTGCCTTGAGATCTTTTGCTTTTTCTAAAAATCTAGAGTTATTTCCTGGAACAAAAATTAAACTGCGAAAAAGTTGTGTCATTAAAGGACTATGTGCCCTCTGGCTTCATTAAGATTTTGCCAAAGAGTCCTTTTCCAGTTACCATTTTAGTATGTGCCTCTGCTGCTTGTTCAAATGAATAAACGGAGTCAATTGCCGCTTTAATCTTTCCTTGTCCCATCCAGTATAATCCTTGATCTAGTTCAGCCTTGGTTCCTTGAGTTGATCCTAAGATGTTTGTTCCTTTAAAGAAAATGTGTCTTAGGTCAGTCTTGGCATCATATCCTGTTGTTGCACCACAGGAAACAAGAGTTGCACCGTACTTTAGGAGTGTAAGTTGTTTGTTCCAATGGGTTTCACCAATGTGATCAAATGCCACATCAATTCCAGGAGCTTCTCCTTTCTTTTTGGCAAGTTCCTTTGAAATTTTAAAGACCTCTTTATGCCAGTCGTCTTTTCTATGGTCAACTGCATAATCTGCTCCAAGTTCTAATAGTTTGTCAAGTTTATCAGGACTTGCAGTTGCGATAACGTCACAATTGTAAAGTTTTGCAATTTGGATACCAAAACTTCCCACGCCAGAACCACCACCCATAATCAAAACAGTTTGTCCAGGTATGATTTTTGCTCTACCAACAAGCATATGCCACGAGGTTAACAAGGTCATTGATGCAGCTGCTGCTTCATCATAGGATACTCCTTCTGGGATTTTTGAGACATTAACTTCTGGTAAATGAATTTGTTCGCTATATGCTCCCCAAAGAGGGCCGGTTTGGAATCCCCAAACCTGTCTTTGTACACAATCAAATTCTCTTCCATCAGTACATGCTTTACAAACTCGACATGCTAAATTTGAATGGGAGACTACTCTGTCCCCAACTTTGAAATTTTTTACATCGTCACCAACTGCAATTACATCACCTGCTACATCAGATCCTGAAACATGTGGAAGAGGAACTGCAACGGGTACTCCTCTCATTCCCCAAATATCATTATAATTTAAGGCAGAGGCCTTGTTTGTAAAAATAACTTCATCTGCTTTTGGTTTGGGTTCATCTATATCCTGGACTTTGAGGATCTTAGCATAATTATCATCTGGTGCATATTCATTGTAAACTACGGCTTTCATAGATAATTTGATTTTTATCCCATAATTATATTTTATCTGGGATCATCTACGATTTATCTTAAAATCTCGTTTTGGTTGCTGAATTGATAACAAAATTTGTTTTAATTGATCGTCAGTCAACTGAGATCGTATCTTCCCCTGAGAGGCCATTCCGATAAGATATTGCTCTACCATATTTGATAACTCTGGTTTAACCATCTTGATATTGTTTAATCTCATTCTTGCCTCAGAACTAAGAATTTGTTTAAGAATATTTTCTTTTTGGGCTGAATATTCTTCTTCATTTCCAGGTTTTTCTTGCGATTCATCAGAATCAGGAAAGCTCATTTCAGATCTAAGAATAAATTTTTAATTTAGGATTTTCCACAATTAGCTCTTTTAGAATTTCTGTGGATAGTTTATCGAGTTTTTGCATTCCTTGTTTAGAGATTACACGTCCTTTCTTTTCAATTTTTTTAACATATCCAAGTTTTTCTAATCCTTGAATGGCATTTCGAATAATTGCCCCACTGGCATCCTTGTGATGAGCAGCTCCGTACCCTGATGGCCTTCCTCCACCATAGACATTTCTTAATTCATTAATTCCAATAGGACCATTAAGGTAAATTTTTCTCATAATTGATGCACACCTTGTATACCACCAATCCCTGTTTTGTGGTGGTTTGTCAGCATGAGCTCCAGTTTTAACAAATGAAGTCCATAAGGGTGCAGGAATATCTTCATTTTTTAAAAGGTCTGCTAATCTTGTAATCAATACATCGGGTGGGACATCATAGACTTTTGCCATAAAATAAAAAAGTCAAGAATCGTCTTATAAATCATTGAGGCATTCCACAAAGTTTCTACAACCTAACTAAGCGTAAACTCTGTTGGATATAGACGATCAGATGAAATTTGATTAAATTAATAATTTTAAATCAGGTTT
>JAHELB010000054.1 GCA_024644385.1 Nitrosopumilaceae archaeon
TAAGTTGATACAATTATTGTTGGTTTCATAGTAAACGATAAATGACCGAGGTTTAAAAAATTAACAATTAGTTTGGAACTTGATTTTATTACCCAGAATGCGATTATCTATGTGTTAATAGCCTGGGTGGTTATTGTGGTAGCAGCAAAGGGACTAAAACTGGAGAAATATGGCGTTGAAATTAAAGCTTACAGCCTAGTATACAAAAATAAAGGAGTACAATCTGTGTTAACCAAAATCCTTGGCCGAACCAAAAGAGGAATCAGAGTTTTTGCAGATACGAGCGTAATTGCTGGTTTTCTTATGATGGGTTTTGCATTCTGGTTTTTGTTAGATAATGTTTCAAAATTTTTTGTTGCTCCTACTGATTTCTCAGAACTTACAGTCTTGATTCCTGGTGTAACTTTAACATCGCCATCTGCTATTTCATATTTTCTTTTATCGATTCCAGTGGTTTTGGTAGTTCACGAAGGAGCTCATGGGATTGTAGCTGCATTAGAAAAAATCAAAATAAAAACCGGTGGATTTGCCATTTTTATTGCTCTGTTTGCAGGATTTGTTGAACCAGATGAAGAAGAATTTAACAACGCAAAAAAAATTTCAAAATTAAGAGTGATTGGTGCAGGTGCTACAGCAAATGTTATTTTTGCATTTGTTTTAGGAGCAATTCTTTTGACAAATCCGTTATTTGCTCTAATAATGCCCGAACCACTACTAAGTACATTCTATGAGTTACCTGAAGGCGTGTTAATTCTTGAAATCATTGAGGGATCAGGTGCTGAGCAAGCAGGATTATTGGCAAATGACATCATTACATCAATAAATGGAATATCCATTTTGAGCCCGATAGATTTTCCCAGCTTAAGTCCTGGGGATACTGCTGAGGTGTCAGTACTCCGAGAAGGACAGGAGATAGATTATTCAGTTGAAATTATGCCATCACCTGAAGATCCAGAAAGAGGTCTAATTGGGATAATGCGTGATAATTCTTTGGCATACAAACCAGTTTACAATTTTATAGAATGGAACGATCTTAATGTCTCAATGTTTTTGTTATGGTTATGGATGATTTCGTTTTTCATCGGAATAATCAACATGCTTCCTTTACCAATTTTAGATGGTGGAAAATTCCTTCATACCATCATTGATAAGAGAATATCTGAAAAATCAGTTAATGGAGTAATGTGGGGAATTTATGGATTTACTTTTGCACTGTTTGGATTAAACATTGCCTTATCATATATCAAATCTGGATGGTTCACCATCTAAGAAATTCCTAAAGAATAATTAATGAAAAATTCCAGTAAAATTTAATGAATTGTGATCGATGCGAAAATCAAATCGCATATACTCGTAAATATTCGGGTGAAAAACTGTGTTCCCAATGTTTTTCAAATTCAATACTTCGAAAAACTGCTAAAACAATTTCAAAATATCAAATGATCCAAAATAATGAACTAGTTGCAGTAGCAGTTTCGGGTGGAAAAGATTCCTTGGCATTACTAAATATTTTGAGTAAAATGGCCACAAATCATAATTTTAGAGTTAAAGCTATTACTATCGACGAAGGAATTTCGGGGTATAGAGATGAAGCCTTGGAGATTACAGAGAAATTTTGTGATAGCCTTAATGTCGAATTAAAAATCTATTCCTATAAAGAATTATTTGAATTAACTTTGGAAGAAGCGTTAGAATCAAGACAAAATGAAAAAACATCATCGTGTTCTATTTGTGGGACGTTACGGAGAAGGGCCATGGAATATGCAGCAAAGGATATTGGTGCAGATGTAATAGCTACAGGTCACAATTTAGATGATACTTTGCAGACTTTTGTCATAAACATGTTATCTGGGGATACCAACAAAGTAGGTTGGATGGATCCTGATACTTCGGCTAATTCATTAAGGAAAATAAAGCCTTTTTGTGAAATCTATGAATCAGAAATTGTTTTTTATGCTTTTACGAATAATATTCCCTTTCAAACAGAACCATGTCCACACATGAATGAGGGGATTAGAACAGAAATTCGTGAATTTTTAAATTCTTTAGAAAATCAACATATCGGAATAAAAAATAGTCTTTATCAATCAATAATCAAGGTTTCTAAAATTGTTAAGGAGTCAAATAAAAAACAGAAAAGGATTTGTAAGAAATGTGGACAAGAATGTACAGGTGTTATCTGTTCTGTTTGTAATATGGTTTTAAAACTGAAAGAAAACAAAACCTAATGCAAATATAACAATAACTTTATGGAAAGAATGGTAGTAGGTAGGATCAGGGTGCCAGCCGTGCCCTATTCTGAAACCGGCTATACGCAGAGATCAGTAACTGTTGGGTAAATCTCTAGATAGGTAATTCCCGCTTGGTGTGCGGAAATGAAATCACGCCGAGGCGGGTGGTTACAGGACTAGAATTATCCGAAGGGATGACTTCTAAGACCGAACCATCGAAAGGGATGAGGTCCGGGAGGGAGCAATCCTAAGGTGGGATATCCACGCTTCTTCGTCAACGTGGCGGATCTTGTATGCCTTGAAATGGGGTTATCCGTCTAGACTGGAACCAACAGAGCTGCTACCATCTTTTCGATTTAAATAAAAATTTGAAATTTAATTTTAATATAAAACTTCGAACTTTGAGAATTCATTTGTAAATTTTTCATTTCTAATTTCTACATCCTCTACTCTAGAGTTAGCTGGCCCTCCATGACACCATTCAACTAAAATGTTTACATTTTGTTCATCTCCTTCAAGAACTGCTTCTACTCTTCCGTCTGTTAGATTTTTTACCCAACCGAATATTCCATGTTGTTTAGCTTTAACTTTTAATGCCTGTCGAAAAAAAACACCCTGTACCTTCCCCTTTACAAAAACTCTGACTCTTTGGTTTGTCATTAAAAATTTTAAATTGAAAGCTATTAATCAGTTTTAGGTTATTGCTTGAACAAAAAACTTACTTTCTTTCTTTAATTCTAGCTCGACCAGTTTTTCTGGCAGCAATACTTCCGACTTTTGCACCAGGTGGGGCATCTCGAGAAACTGTAGAGCTTTGTCCAACATGTTGATGTCTACCACCACCATGAGGATGAACATATGCAGCTTGGGCAACACCTCTTACAATTGGATATTTTTGTCCCTTTGCACGAAAACTGCGCCATTTGTTACCTGCTAACATAAAGGGTCTATCAGTTGAACCACCACCTGCAAGAGTACCTATCATAGCACGGTTTTTAGGATTTAGTGTAATGGATTTCCCAGAAGGAAGTTTTAAAGTAACTCCCTCCTCGCCGTGTGAAAAGACGGTTGCGTTCGTTCCAGCAGATTTTACAATTGCACCGCCATCACCAAAATGTCTTTCAATATTACAAACGACAGTTCCATCAGGGATATTCTGTACGCTAATCACGTTACCCTCTTCAATTTTCGATTTTAAACCAAAATTCAAAATTGTTCCAACTTTTGTTCCAAGAACTGCAGGGACAAAAGAAACAGAGCCATCCTCAAATCTTAATTTTGACAGTGGGGCTTCCCTCCCTCGTTCATGAACCAAATCAATTACTTGGCCTTGGTGTTGCTCTGATAAAGGAAAACGTGGGTATTTTGCTTTATTTCCAACTTTACCAGTAGAAGTTGATCTAAATTGATTCCCTCCACGGCCACGTCTTCGTACTAATGGTCTTTTACCCAAGTAAATCGATTCCTGCTGAGTATAGATTTTAATCTTGTGATTATTTGGTGTTTTTAGCCCAAATACCACAAAGGTATAAAAATTAGACGACTGAATTTATTTTATGAGTCAAAATGCTCTTTCTTTGAAAGTATTAGAAGCTTATACACGAGATGTTGGTCGTGGGGTAGCAAGAATTGATTATGATTCAATGGATACACTTGGAGCATCAACTGGCGATGTAATTGAAATTAAAGGTAAGAGAAGAACTGTGGCAAAATGCCTTCCATTATATCCCTCCGATGAGGGAAAGGGAATTATTAGAATTGATGGTCTGGGTAGAAACAATTCTGGGATTGCGATTGGAGATACAATTACGGTAAGAAAAATTAAAGCTGTGGCTGCTGAAAAAGTTGTAGTAGCTCCCTTAGAAGCTATTCCACCAATTGATGAGCGCTATCTTGCAGACGCATTGGAAAGTGTTCCTTTGATTAAAGGTGATAATGTTATGGTTCCGTATTTTGGCGGAAGGTTAACTTTTCAAGTTATTGGGGTCACTCCCGCTGCTGATGCCGTTTTAGTTACTCAAAAAACTGTTTTCCATATTGCGGAAAAAGGAGAAACATTACGAGGAGTTCCGCAGGTGACCTATGAAGATATTGGTGGAATTCAAGATGAAATTAAAAAAGTAAGAGAAATGATAGAACTTCCATTAAGACATCCTGAGATTTTTGAAAAATTAGGAATTGAAGCGCCAAAAGGTGTTTTGTTGTTTGGACCTCCTGGAACTGGTAAAACTTTACTTGCAAAGGCAGTAGCAAACGAAAGTCAAGCTCATTTCATCAGCATTTCAGGTCCCGAAATAATGAGCAAGTTTTATGGTGAAAGTGAAGCTAGATTACGTGAAATTTTTAAAGAAGCCAGAGAAAAGGCCCCTTCAATAATTTTTGTAGATGAGATAGATTCCATCGCGCCAAAAAGAGAGGAAGTTACTGGTGAGGTTGAAAGAAGAGTGGTTTCACAAATGTTATCATTAATGGATGGCTTGGAAGCAAGAGGCAGAGTAATTGTAATAGCTGCCACAAACAGACCAAATGCAATTGATCCTGCCTTAAGAAGACCAGGAAGGTTTGATAGAGAAATTGAAATCAAAGTCCCCGATAAAAAAGGGAGAAAAGACATTCTTTCCATACACAGCCGAAACATGCCATTAACAGATGATGTTGATATTGATAGAATTGCAAGTGTAAGTCACGGTTATGTTGGAGCAGATTTAGAATATCTTTGTAAAGAGGCTGCCATGAAATGTTTGAGAAGATTACTTCCAGTATTAAATTTGGAAGAAGATAAAATCCCTCCAGAGACTCTTGAACAACTTATTGTAAACAATGAAGACTTTCTCAAAGCCTTAATCGAAGTGACACCTTCAGGGATGAGAGAAGTATTTATTGAAAATCCAGATGTAAAATGGGACCAAGTTGGTGGTCTTGAAGATGTAAAACGCGAACTTCAGGAAGCTGTTGAATGGCCAATGAAATATCCTGCACTTTATGATAAATTGGGACATAGGATGCCAAGAGGTATTTTACTTCATGGTCCTAGCGGTACAGGAAAAACACTCTTGGCAAAGGCAGTTGCCACAGAAAGTGAAGCTAATTTTGTTTCTGTAAGAGGTCCTGAATTATTATCTAAATGGGTAGGAGAATCAGAACGTGGAATTAGAGAAATTTTTAGAAGAGCAAGACAGGCCTCACCATGTGTTGTATTTTTTGATGAAATCGATTCTATTGCACCAATTAGAGGTGCAGGTGGGGAAACTGCAGTAACTGAAAGAGTTGTTAGTCAATTATTAACCGAGTTAGATGGGATGGAAAATATGCACGGAGTAGTGGTTTTAGCTGCTACCAATAGAGCAGATATGATAGACCCAGCATTGCTCAGACCAGGAAGGTTTGATAAAATTATCCAAATTCCTCTACCAGATAAAGATAGTAGAAAGGTAATTGTCCAAATTGGATCAAAATCAATCCCAATTATTGATGATGCTAGTGATCCGCAACATATTGATTTTGATAAAATTGCCGAATTAACAGATGGATTAAGTGGTGCAGATGTTGCTGCAATATCCAATACTGCAGTCTCCTTGGTAATTCACGAATTTTTAGATAAACACCCAGACGTAAAAGACGTTGAGAAGAGCTCAGTTGATGCCAAGGTTGGAATGAAACATTTTGAGGAAGCAGTAAAAAAAGTCCGAGAGCAAAAAGACCTCAAGGTAGGCGAAAAACTAGTAGCATCCTACTACAGGTAGTTTTTATTAAATAGACAAAAAGTAATTCTGGTAAATGCCTGAATATACTGGATATGCTGGAAAATCATTAGAATTTCTAAAAACAAATAATGTTGCAGTTGGAAGCACAGTCAAAATCTTAACGGATCTTACTTTTTCTGGAATTATTATGCCTAGATATGAGCATGCTGGTGAGAAACATATTGTTCTCAAACTGAACAGTGGATATAATGTTGGATTAGAGATAGAAAAAATTGAGAAAATTGAGAAATTGCCTGTTACTGAAAAAATTATTGATGAGCAATTAAGGTTGGAGAAAAATACCTCTTTACCTAAAATATTGCTGTTGTCTACAGGTGGAACAATTGCAAGTAAAGTAGATTATAGAACAGGTGCTGTTACACCAATTTTGACTGCAGAGGAGCTAAACTCATCAGTACCTGAACTTGCCCAAATTGCTAATATTGATACTGAGGTATTGTTTTCGGAATATTCAGAAAATATTACACCTAATCATTGGTTACAAATTTCAAAAAAATTGTTAGAATTTTCTAATTCTGATTATACGGGAATAATAATTGCACATGGAACAGATACAATGCATTACACTTCGTCCTTTCTTTCATTTGCATTAGCAGGATATCCCATACCAATTGCACTTGTTGGCTCCCAGAGATCTTCAGATCGTGCATCCTCAGATGCTGCGTTAAATCTTATTGGAGCTACAAAATTTCTAATTGAAAGTAAAACAAGGGGCGTCTATATTATTATGCACCATGATGAAAGTGATGAAACCATTGCATGTCATTTGGGAACTAGGGTAAGAAAAAATCATACAAGTAAGAGAAGTGCCTTTCAAACCATTGGAGATGACCCAGCGTATATAATTATCAACGATAAAATTCAGAAAAACCAAAAGGATAACTATTTCAAGGTAAAAGAATTCAAACCTAGAACTAATCTTGATACCAAAGTTGCATTGATAAAATATTATCCTGGATACGATCCAAATCTTTTCCAAAAGATTATTGAAATGGGATATAAAGCCATAATTTTTGAGGGTACAGGCTTAGGCCATATCGGAAACACAATGTATGATATTGTAAAAAAAGCAAATGAAAAGGGAATTTTCCTTGGAATGACCTCACAATGCATAGACGGTAGGATTCGAATGACTGTATACGAAAGTGGTCGAGATTTACTTGATTTAGGAATAATTCCCTTGGAGAATATGATTCCCGAAGTCGCTTTAGTTAAAGCAATGTGGGCCTTGGGAAATTCAAAAGATATTGAGGGTGTAAAAGAATTGATGCTAGAAAATATTGCCTCTGAGATATCCTATTAAACAGGGGAACAGGATTGTCTGAATTTAACATTGAAAATGTGGGATTAAAGGTTGGGTTGGAAATTCACCAGCAATTGGCAACAAACAAAAAATTATTTTGTAATTGTACACCAATAGAATCTGAAGAATACACTAGCAAATTTCAAAGAAATTTACGAGCAGTGAAAAGTGAATTGGGTGAATATGATCCTGCTGCTTTATTTGAAAAATCAAAATCTAAAACGATAATGTATTATGTAAATCCTCAAAACAGTTGTCTTGTTGAAAAAGACGAAGAGCCACCTCATGATTTAGATAAAGCCGCAAAGGAACTTGCCTTGATAATATCTTCTTCGTTAAAATCAAATATTTTTAGTGAAATTTACCCAATGAGAAAAACTGTTATTGATGGTTCCAATACAACAGGTTTTCAACGAACCATGTTAATTTCACAGGGAGGTTTTATTGATGTTGAAGGTGAAAAGATTGGCGTTCAATCAGTTTGTCTAGAAGAAGATTCTGCAAAACTTCTTGGAGACAAGGGATCCATACGAGAATATAGTTTAGACCGTTTAGGAACCCCCCTCATTGAGATTGCACTGGAACCGGTGCAAGGCAATCCATTAAAAATTAAAAAAATTGCCTTGTATCTTGGAAAGCTCTTAAGGAGTACAAAAAAAGTAACACGTGGAATTGGATCAATACGCCAAGACGTAAATGTCTCTGTAAAAAATGGAGGTGCTGTTGTTGAAGTAAAAGGAGTACA
>JAHELB010000055.1 GCA_024644385.1 Nitrosopumilaceae archaeon
CAATTCTCTACATGTCCCTGATACCCATTATCCAATCTACTCCAAATGTCTGTCACTACCAGCTAACACTATCTCAGATGTATCCCAGATGTATCCCAGATGAGTCATATCACTCAAAATGTTGTTTTATTATGCTATACTAACAAAGTAATGTCTGTCTGGTAGAGGTAAAACAAATCTAGTGGTATATAATTGGAAAAATTTCAAATTCGTATGGCTTATAAATTATTTTAAAACATAGTAGTCAATGGGTCTTTTCAAACGTGCCAAAGAGAATTCAAGCAAGGATACAAAATGTAAGGAATGTGGCACCGAATTACATGATCCTGAACGCCTGAAAAAACACATGAAAAAAGCCCATGGAAATGTTCCCGCAAAGAAACTAGACCCTTCCTCTGGAGACGGAGGTACCTGGTAACTATGGAGTTAAATCATAGCCAAAAAATGGCCTTAGGATTTGGTGGAATTTTTATTGTTGCAGGAATTGTATTGTCTACTCTAGTATTCCCATTTTGGAATTTGATAAGAGAAGATGTCTTTGAGGATGTAGAAATTCTGGCTAATGATAACGGGGTTTGTTATGTAGAAACTATAGACAATATTCCAAAAACTATCGAAAATTGTGGTCTAAAAGCAGGTGATAAAACAACTATAAAATTTGGTGAAGGACTTGCTTGGGCCACCATTATTGAGCCATAACAGCTGAACTTTATATCTAGAAAATTCTATAAAATTTTGTGGATTGTATTTTTTGTAGGATCAGCAAAGGGGAAATCCCTACTAAAATAATAACCCAAACTAAAAACTCCATTGCTTTTTTGGATGCATTTCCTCTCACAAAGGGGCATACACTTGTAATTCCAAAGAATCATCATGAAAAAATTCAACAATTATCTCCAGAGGAAAACTCTGATTTGTTCTCAACGGTATACCGTTTAATTTCAAAAGTAGATAAATTGACTGGGGCAACTTTGGTAGCAATTCACAATGGAGCAGAGGCAGGACAAGAGATTCCCCATGTCCACGTTCACTTGGTTCCAAGAAGTAACGATGATTCTGGAGGACCAATACATTGTCTTTTTAATTCCACTTTGAACATATCTGATTCAGAATTAAACAAAATTTATGAAAAATTAAAGGACTAGTAGGGATATAGTCTTTCTTTGGTGTCTTTGTTTTCAACAATTATGGCTTTGGTTGGGCAAGTCTCTGCTGCATTCATTATTTTATTAATTCCTGCTCCTTTTTGATTTATTACAGATGATTTAGGATTCATTTTAGAGTTTTTATTAATCTCAAAAACATTTGGTGCTATCGTCTCACAACTACAACAAGCGATACACAAGCTTTCATCTACATTTACAAATAGATTTGGTTGAGCCTTTGGTTCCTTTGCTTTATCAAACTCTCCGTTTTTTCCATCAGGCGTAATACGAGCATTGTATTCTGCCCAAAATTTCCTTTCATATTCTTTCCAAAAATCAGGATCTCCCTCTTCAAACTCACGAGTAAATCTACCCCAGTCTTCTTCGGGAATATCTCCAGGTCTTTGCCCAGGAGGCGCACCCCACTGTGGTTTTCGTTTAAAGTTCTCAGTTTTGCTTGAAGGATTTGAAATTGTGGCTTTTCCTTCATTATGGTATTTTTTAATGACATTGTATGCCTCTGTGATTTTTTTAAACTGGATTCCTTGCTGCTCATTTGTATTTTTATCAGGGTGAAACTCCAAGGCTAATTTTCTATAAGCTAACTTGATCTCCTCAAAGGAGGATTCAGAGTTTACGTTTAACGTCTTTAAGGCTTGGTAGGTATTCAATGATTTGGATATCTTTGAAGTAAGTTAAAAACAATTACCATATGGGCGGAGATTCATTCTAAAATTATCTCATCTTCTGCCTTCCAGGCCGGATCTACAACACACAAAAATTTGAGATCAGTTTTTCCAGTATTTTCAATGGATTGAATTGTCAATGGTGGAACATATACCGAATCATCTTTTTTAACAGAGAATGTTTCATTACCCACCGTCAATTTACCCATTCCTTCCAAAATGTAATAAATTTCTGAGGATTGTATTTTATGCAGAAGGGTTCTTTTTCCTTTTTTTAATGTAAATTGGGCCAAACTAAATCTAATTCCGTTTAGCGTGTTGTGTGGATGAAAGTATTGTTTTATTTTTGTTCCTTCGACTCCATCAATTTCCGGTATTTCAGAATTTTTTTGAATAGACATGCAGATTATACTATTTTACTGACATTTGATTTAAAATCTGACTCATACCATGTGGTTCTATATTCAGAATTCTTTTTTGGTAAAATATTAATCGCAATGTGGGAGAATGTCTTTTTTTTATTTACAGAGCCATGTGAATGAAAAGTTTTAGCGGGAATAAATACACTATCTCCTTCCTTTAACCCTATTCTCTGGGTTTTTTTGATTTTAAAGTTAGTTTTGTTTTTACCAAACCTTTTGAAAATTTCAAGGCTTCCCTGTCCCTTTGTTGCAACAAGTATTTGATCTCCATTATGTAAATGCAATTTAGTTTTAGCACCATTATGAAAATACACATGATAGATTCCCTGTTGTTTTGATTTTATTTTGGAGGACACATCTTTCATGTGTACTTTACCAGTAAACCAGTCTGAGTTTATCTTTCGCTGATCACCTGAAGAAAAAATGTTAGATTTTTCCATTTTAAATTTTTGCTAATATTTTCTTTTTCTTTTCTTGGAATTCTTTTTCTGTTAGTATTCCTGATTTTTTTAATTTTGCTAGTTTTTCCAGAGTTTCCAAGTCTGCTTCTATGTTGGCTGTTCCCTTTTTTGCAGCTGAAATTCCCTCATTTAATTTTGCGACTCCTTTTTTCTTTATTTTTTCACTTTCTTTCTCTGCTTTTCTTCTTAGATCAAAACTAGTTTTTTTTGCTTGCCCTGCTGCCATTCCGCCAAACTCTACAGCTTCATCCAGAGCTTTATCTGCTTTTTTAATTCCATCGTCTATTGCCTTATCTGCTTTTCTTAGAAATTTCTCTATTCGGCCCTCTTTTCTTTTTGTTCCCATGTGTTCTAAAAACATCCTTGTTGTTTTATGTTTTTCCAATAAAATAAAAAATATCCATTTACTTTAAAAGGAAGATTTTTTTAATTATAATATTATTTTGACTTCAAAATATGAATCTAAAATTGTAGTATTAAAAAAGACACTTGATGAGAAAGAAGCATCTGTGATAATCGAAGATAAGAAGACATCCATTTTCAAATCTCTTTTGAAAAAACCAAAAAAAGAGGATGTTCATGTTGATTCCATTAAATTATCGTATGAATCTATCCTAATGGTTTCTGGTAAATACATTGCAGATTTTTATAGAAAAAAAGTTCATACCCTTTCTGTTGATTCAAATGTAGAGGAAATAATTTTTGGAGATGGAATTTTTCCAATTCGAGAAAAATCTGGATTCAAACGCGCCTTTGTGGGCGACAGAGGGAAAAATAAAATCGATTTACCTTTGGAAGAACACGTGTTTGTAGAAGAAGAAGATGAATTGGTGTTTGATCACAATGGAACTGTAATAAAATCACCCTATAAAATAAACTCAAAGACGATAGAACATTATCCATCGCATATTTTAACGGAAAATTTAAAAAATGTAAAAAAATCTAAAATTACCTACGACTCTGCAGCAAATTCATTAAAAGAATTATTGATGAAGCCCCTGGAAGCTGATATCAGAAAATTAAATGACGAATTTATTGTAAATGAAATCAAAGAAGTGTATATTCCGATTTATGAAGCCAGACTTACAGGACCAAAAAATAAAGTTGGTTTACTAAGATTAGATGCAGTAAGAAATAAAATTCTTTAAAGTTTTACAATTTTTCTGAATCGCTCATTATCATGTAGTTTTTCAAATATCTTTTCTTTTTTTGCCCAGTCTCGTATTGTTTTGCTATTAAGAGAAACTGCTTTGGTCAACAGATCCATGGACACTTGGTAATTGCCCAATGCAGCTTCGCTTCTTGACCTTGCATAAATCACGTTTGAATTATCCTTGGTTTTGGCTAAAATTTTACCAAAAATCTCTATAGCTTTCTCATGCCTATCCAACTCTGCAAGCTCTATTCCTTTATGAAACAATGCATCCATGTGTGTTGGATATTTTTTAAAAACATTTTCAAAACAATTCAGTGCCTCCTCATGTCTTTTCATTTTTCCCAAAACAATTCCTTTGTAAAACATTACATTTGGTTTTTTTGAATTTGCTCCAATTGCTTTATCTAAAAATCCTAATGCTTCTTCATGTTCCTGTAATCTGTCCATTAAAACAGCCTTGTTAAAATATGATGCACTATTTTTTGGATCTGCCGTAATTGCATTGTCATAGCAATCATTTGCACTTTGAGTGTCCCCCATCTCAGCCATTGCAATTCCCTTGTTATTGAGCGCTTGAGAATCTTTAGGATTGATATCCAAGAGCATATCAAAACAAGTTACTGCGTCAGTGTATTTTTTAATTTGATTTAATGCAAGTCCTTTGTTATACAGCGCAGTTGTATTTTTTGGATCTTTTTTGATTATTTTGCTAAATAATGATATCGCACCTTTTGGTTGATTCCTCTCCATTAATGACATTGCTTGATACATCAAATCTTCTGGATCGTCCTTAGTACCAAACAAACCCATGATTTCTTTCAAATGATATCGGTAATCAAAGTTTAGGTTTGCTCTTACTAATAAAAAATCCTGTCAAATATCTACGGAAGTTTAAATAGATATGACATTCAAAAAATTTCGACTTGTTAAAAAAACCCTTCATTGTTTTAATGATTCTTTTACTAGTTCCAATTTCCAATTTTTTAGATGCCTATAGCCAAAAAGAATTTAATTCTGAGGAATTGGGATTACAAATGCCCTCTATTTCCATGACGCCCACCTCAGGACAACCTGGTACCGAAGTTAAAATTAAAGTTGAAAACATGCCTGCTGCTCCTAAAAATATTGATCCTCGGATAGAATTCTTTGTTTACATGCCTTTTTTATCCAAAATTGGAGGTAACGTTCCGTATAATTGTGCAGGAGAGAGCTGTTTTGCTCTGTATTCTTTTGAAGATGTGGGTAAGGACAAATTTGCTCCCAAAACTATTTCCTTCACTATTTTTAGTACTAGTAATCCGAAACCTGTTGTTGAGGCAGGATGGATGGAATCTGTATGTGATCTTAAAATCAATGGAGTCAAAATAGAAAGATACGGACAAACATGTAATGCAATAGACCAACCTCTTGGAGATTATGAAATAAAATTTGGATGGGGAATTCAACGCTCTGATCTTTATGATGTAAGAAAAACTTTGACCTTTACAGTTCTAGAAAAGGAATTGATTACAGAAAATATAAAACAAGATGATGACGAGTTTGTAATTGAACAATACGAAGAAGGGTTAATTTCAGAAAAAGAGTTTGAAAAAAAACTGGCAGCTCTAGGCTATGATCCTGAAGAAGTACGCCAAGCAAAAGCGTTAATTGGTAAACTTGAGCATCAACAAGGATTTCAAGCACCCTTAAAAGGACCTATAAAAGTTCAGGGAACCGATTTTGAAATAAACTATGCAATGTCTGGAGGAGTGATAAAACAAATTACCCCGAACCTTGATGAAAAATCACTCATAGTAGAATTAGATTCAATATCAAATGGTACTTTGTCTATTAAATTACCGAGAGAAATCATTGATGCCAAATTTGGAGAAGAGGATGATGAATTTTTTGTAATTCTTGATGGTCTGGATGTTGAATTTGATGAAACTAAAGCTGGAAAAGAAAGGACACTAACAGTAGAGTTTCCAAAAGGAACAGAGGAGATAGAAATAATTGGAACATCTGTGGTCCCAGAATTTGGAACTATCACAATTTTGATTTTAATGTTTTCAATTATTTCAGTAATTGTAGTATCGAAAAGTAAAATAAATTTAAATGTAAAATTCTAAGATTCCTTCTTACCTAGGGCTTTGAATTTTTTTATGGCCTCTTTTGCCATCTCTTCTTGATCTTGAGCTGAGGTTTTTGTGGGGTCCACTGTAGCATATGGTTCATTTTGTTCTTTCTTTTTGTCCAATTCTTTACTTACTCCTGGGTGTCTAAAAAGTCCTCAGAGGCGATTACCATTTTTTTAATGTCGTTTTTTGAATGGGTCGTGGAAATCGCGCCTAGCTTTCCTGGTAAAAAGAAAATCCCATCTTCTGCAATCATCTTAAAGTGATATTTCTGAAGCGTCAGAGAATCACATTTTGCGGCTTGAGTTGAATTTGTAATCTCGGTAATTCCATTTTTTACAAAATGTGTCATAAACAAAGAACCTCTTCCAGTGATGATTACCCTCTCTCCAAATACTTTTCCAAGTTCTTCTCTTGCAATTTGCCCCAACTCGTTGATTTTGGAGTAAATTGAATTTTTAGAATTTTTAAGTTCAGTCAAAGTAGAAAAACCTGCAACCATTGATGTAGGATTTGCAGAGAATGTTCCTCCACCCACGTAGGATCTTTCTGATTTTTTCTTTCCTGTGGTATCTGCATATTGCATGATTTCTTTTTTTCCACAAATTACTCCAATTGCCATTCCACCACCAACAATTTTTCCAAGGGTTACGATGTCAGGATTTAAATTCATTGTAGGATACAGACACCCGAATCTAAATCGAAATCCTGTTACAATTTCATCTAAAATAAACAAGGATTTGTTTTTGTGAGTAAACTCTTGAATTCCTTTAAGATAGTCTTTACTTGCAGGTATGCACCCACCTCCACCTAACACTGGTTCAATAATCACACCTGCTAAATCTTTGGAATATTTTTTTAGAATCTTTAGTGAACCTTGCAAATCATTGTATGGTATAGAAATAATTTTTTCTTCATTTACCACTCCGGTACTTTCAGATTCTGAAAATGGCCAGTTTACACTCTTTAGTAAATCTGATGTGTATCCATGCCACCCTCCATCAACCTTTGCAATTATTTTTCTTCCCGTTGCAGAACGTGCTAATCTCACTGCATACATTGTAGCTTCAGTACCAGATGTGACATACCTGATTTTTTCAGCTACTGGAACCGCTTTTGATATGATTTCAGATAATTTTATGGTCTGCTCATTTACTGTACCATACATCCAACTTTTTCCTAGCTGTTCTCTTAAAGATCCTTTTACTTTTTTTGGCCCATGCCCTAAAATTAAACTCCAATGCCCCATCCAATAATCTGTATATTTATTATCATCTACATCTATCAAATTTTTTCCAAGAGATTTTTTTACCACAAAGGGATATGGCTCATAAAATCTTATATTATGACTAACTCCGTTTACATGTAATTTTAATGATTGAGCAAATAATTTTGCAGATTTCGGAGTCTTTTTTTTGTAAATTGAAATTGTATCCATGTTACATCACATTCTGCTCTAGAATTTCTCGATAATTCAACAAGAGATCGATAAATTTAGGCATGGTTTATATGTATTTGAAAGGTTTTTTCTTCTGCATACGTAACGCAATAGGCGGCGCTTGTGATGAAGTATGGCATGATGCCATTTTGTGATTCATGGGCCTCCAGTTACGCATACAAAATGAGGATTTGATCGAGAGATCAAATCTGAGATGTGAAGATTATGTGCATCCGTCAATTCCAATATAGTACAAATGTACTTCAATAATCAAAAAAATCAGAATCCGGTTGATCCTGCCGGACCTGACTGCTATCGGAATGATACTAAGCCATGCGAGTCATTGTAGTAATACAAGGCAGACGGCTCAGTAACACGTAGTCAACCTACCTTATGGATGGGGATAACCTCGGGAAACTG
Source organism: Nitrosopumilaceae archaeon (assembly GCA_024644385.1). Classification (GTDB taxonomy): domain Archaea; phylum Thermoproteota; class Nitrososphaeria; order Nitrososphaerales; family Nitrosopumilaceae; genus Nitrosomaritimum. The sequence goes on from JAHELB010000055.1 coordinate 7,843, forward strand.
AGAATAATACCCGATAGAACATTATGCCTGGAATGGTTTATGTTTCAAATAATTTATTGCCGTAAGATGGGACTGCGGCCTATCAGTTTGTTGGTGAGGT
>JAHELB010000056.1 GCA_024644385.1 Nitrosopumilaceae archaeon
CATGTGACGTTATCTCCTGGGGCTAATTGGAATGGAGTGTCAAGAGCTGCTGGGCATTCTGGATCACCAGTTACTGATACAAATGTATATCCTGGGAGTTGTGTCTCGCCAAGTGTTAGGTCGGTGAGATAATCATAGGAGTTTGTATCTCCTGAAAGTACTGCATCGCCGTTGACAGTAAGAAGAAAGTCATCAGGTAAAGCATCACCGCCATTATCGTTGGTTGGGTCTTTGATTATGGTTAAAGTTGGATTAATTAGTGGTACAATATCAGAAGCGGCAATATTGATGTGAGCATTACACCCACCCCCGTTAATTCCTATACAAGAAACTTGGTAGGGTTTTCCTTGTACATCTGAAGCAGTAAACAACCAATCTTCTGGGCTAGCTAGGTGAGCTCCAAATGCAGCTACCACATGTGAACTAGTGGTAGAAAATATAACTGATAATTGGGTTTTCGAGCCAAGTGTTGGGTTTCCTTCTGAAAGATACTCAACGTGTTTAATATCAACAGTGCCACCATCGGCAAACATGTAAAATAATTTTTGATCAGCAGGTAGGGAATTAAATGAGGTTATTGGTTGAGATAAACCACCTACAGTACCAATCACCGTGTTAGCAGTTGGCGCAGGGATTGGTTCTGCATCCACTCCCCAGCCGGTACATCTTGGAGTAGGGTGAGGAACAAGACATGGATGAGGGTTGTCATTTCTATCAAAGGATGTAATATAATCAAAGGTATGTTTAATACCACTGGAGGACTTTGTAAGATCCCATTCAACTACTAATTCATGATAACCAGAACTTGGTTGTAAACCGGTAAGATTTACTCGGATTGGAATTGATTCGCCTTCAGTGTATTTTACTTTGTTTGAAATATTTTGTCCTTGCCACTCTGTAATTGTATCACAAGGAGAAGTGCCAAGATTATTCAAACATGCTTGAAAATCACCTTTGCCCGTTGTTCCTTGTGTGCCAGTATGATCAGCATAGACGTCTACAGTAGTACCTAAAATCAATGTTGTCGAAAGTACGAAAAGTACCAATGCTAATTTTTTTATATTGTTTTTCATTGTACTATGTATCACAACATTACATACTAGAAGTATTAAGGGTATTTTTTCGTCATACGACTTTGTTACACATTTTACATTTCATTCAAGAATAAAAATACGTGTGTAATATGATTTTGTGACACAAAAAAATATTAAAATAAAAATTTATTTATTTTTTTTATTCATAAAAATAAAAATTAAAATTTTAAAACATAAAATTGTAAAATAAAATTTAATTTACTAAATTTTTTTAATAAAACGTAGGAATTATTTTATGGGAATGATTTTAGAACGGCAGCATAGCTTGCAAATCTGTGGTTTTCAGGTGAAACTAATTTTTGATGATATTTTGAAATTGTTTTTCCTTCAGCGCCATGTAAACCCAATGGACTGGAAACAAAATTGGCTTTAGCCCCCCAAAATAAAACCTCGTCGTTTGGACTATAGTAATTTACAATTTTTCCTCTGATAATATTTTGAAGTAAAGTCCCAAATTTTTTTGAAGAAGGGACATCAGATGCAATTGATGCGCCAAAAAAATGGGCACTTTCAATAATTCCATTATTTTGGATTTTTTTAGAAAGTTTTTCAACTGTACTTAAAATTACTTGAGAGCCCAAAGAGTGGCCCATTAATCTTATCTTCGTTTTAGGGCTGATGGATTTGAAATCCTCAATGAAGGTGGCAAGGTTTCTGCCATTTTTCTTTGCTATAATTTGACCAACAGTTAGTGCCTGTTTTGCTAAGTGGATCAAATGTGCTCCTGTTGTGTTTGAATCATAACTATATCCAATAACAGGGTAAAGATACCCTAACAGTCTTAGTCTTTTTTTTGCAATTATTGCCTTTGTAACTGCGCCAGTATTATCATTTCTCAGTCCATGAATCATTATAGTGAGTTCTCTAGAGTCAATAAGTTTCTTGAAATCTTTTTTTGGGTAAAAATAATATGAATTTTTTTTCAAGGTTGTTCCGGTTGTAAGATCGTAATAACCCCTAGTGGATATTCTGGGAATTGGTCTTGTCAATTTTACTCAGATGGTCCAAGTTGTTTTTTATATTTTTCCGTTTCATCTTGTTCAACCTTTGAAAATATTGGAGATACATCACCCAAACAATGTCCTGGTTTAATCTCAAGATTAGACAAAGAATCCCATTTGAAATCTTTGACGCTTCCTTGCAATCCAAGTTGCACCCAAATTTTTTGAGAGGAGTTTGGAATAAACGAATAAAGTAAAATGGACAAACTACGCGCCGCGTTCACAGATAGATATACACACGTGGAGGTTCCAGGTTCTTTTTTCCAGGGTTCCTTGTGCTGAAAATATTGATTGAAAAACGAAGAAAATTCCATAATTTTTTTCAGAGCCCTATCTAAATGGTTTTGTTCCATCAGGGTTTCAATTTCACCAGACATTTTTTTAATTTTAATTTCTGCATCTTTATCCATGTCATCAAATTCGTCGGGTTCAGGCACTTTACCCATAAATGCTTTTTTTGTAAATCCTAAAGCACGGTTTACAAAGTTTCCCAAATTTCCAATCAACTCTGAATTTATCCGGGTAGTAAAATCATTCCAATCAAAGTTCAAGTCATCCTGAGAATATGGATTAATAGCCACAAGATAATATCGTAAATAATCAGCCGGATAGTATTCTAAAAACTCTTTTAGTCCAATATACCAATTTCTGCTTTTTGAAATTTTCTTTGATTGAAGTGTAAGATGACCTCTGGTTGGAATATAGTCAGGAAGTTTGTATTCCTCCTCAATTCCTAAACGCATTGCAGGTAAAAACAAATAATGGTGATAAACTATGTCTTTTCCAATAAAGTGATAGATATCAGCAGCGTTCCAAAATTCTTTTCCATTTATCCCTTTTTCATCAAGGAATTTGATGGAACTTGAAATGTAAGCTAGATGATTATCAAACCAACCATAGAAAACTTTACCTTTTGCTTCTCCCAAAGGAATTGGAACCCCCCAGGTTATATCTCGAGTAATATCCCAATCAACAAGTCCAGATTTTATCCAATTTTGTACATATTTTTTTACATCTTTTTGAAGATTTTCGTTTTTATCAAGCCATTTTGATAATGAGTCCTCAAAATTTTTTAATCTAAAAAAGTAGTGATTTGTTTTTTCTTTGGTTGGAATAGACCCACAAATTGCACATTTTGGATTTGAGATTTCATCTGGAACTCGTCCACAACTCTCACAGAGATCAGAATATTGATCCTCTGCTTTACAATAAGGACAAATACCTTTTACGTATCTGTCTGGAAGAAATTTCTTATCGTTGTTGCAATAAAATTGGATTATCTCTTTTTTGTAAATATGCCCCGCAGCGTTAAGTTTGTCAAAAACATATTGAACAAATTTAATATTTTCCGATGAACTTGTGTGATAAAAAAAATCAAAATCAATTCCAAACGCTGTAAAGTCCTCGTAATCCCGTTTGTTCCAATACGCTACGTATTCAGAAGGGTTTTTCCCTTCCTTTTCGGATTGAATCAAAATTGGCGTGCCAAAATCATCAGAAGCGCAAATGTAATATGCCTCAACTCCTTTTTGTTTTAAAAACCGAGTCGTAACATCTGCAGGTAAATAAGTAGAGGCTACATGTCCTAGATGAATTTCTCCATTGGCATAAGGCAATGCACTTGTAATAATGGCTTTATCTCTCATTTTCAATAATCTGGGCTGCTTTAAGGGTTAAGAAGTTTTACCAGCTATTCATGTATTTTACTTGTTGTGCTGATAATTTATCGATTTTTACATTCATTGCCTTTAGTGCGTCAACTGCAACCTGTTTGTCAATTTCTCCTGGAACTGTGATAATTTTATTACCTATTTTCTGATGGTTTTTTAGAATGTACAAAATGGATAATATTTGGTTTGAAAACGATTGTGCCATAACTTCAGGTGGATGTCCCTCAGCAGCTACAAGATTTGCCAGTCTTCCCTGACCAATAAGATAAACATGTTTTCCATTAGATAGTGTGCACTCATCTAGATTTGCTCTGACTTGTTTTACTGATTTTGACTTTTTGAGCAAGAAATCAGCATCAATTTCAACATCAAAATGGCCAACATTTCCCATTACTGCACCCTCTTTCATTTGTAAAATGTGTTCTTTTCTAATCACACTAGTCATTCCAGTACATGTAATGAAAATATCCCCTATCTTACATGCTTGAGACATGGGCATTACCTCAAAGCCATCCATATGAGCTTCTAATGCTTTTACAGGATCAATTTCAGTTACAATAATTTTTGAGCCCATTCCATGACACCTTGATGCGACACCGCGACCTACCCAACCATATCCTACTACCACCACACGTTTTGATGCCAAAAGTAAATTCATTGCTCTAAGGTAACCATCAATTGTACTTTGACCCGTGCCATACCTATTATCAAACATGTGTTTTGTATAAGCCTCGTTTACCAAAATTACCGGGTATCGAAGTTTTCCCTGCTTCTCTACTGCTTTTATTCTTGTAACTCCGGCAGTAGTTTCTTCTGTTGCTCCAAGAATTTTCATGTTTTTGTATTTTTTGTCAAAATGAGCTTTGACATTCATGTCAGCCCCATCGTCAGTTAAAATGGTTGGTTTGTGGTTTAGTACCTGTTGTATACACCAATCATATTCTTTAACAGATTGGCCGTGCCAAGCATAAACATGAATTCCTTGAGAAGCTAAAAATGCAGATATATCATCCTGAGTGGTAAGAGGATTTCCCCCACAACAGGCCACTGTTGCTCCAAGTTCTTTTGCACCCATCAAAAGAACCGAGGTCTCTTTGGTAATGTGTAAGCAAAATCCTAGTGTTACTCCTTTAAGGGGTTTTGATTTTTTTAATCTTGAAATAGTATTATTGAGAATATCCATGTGAGATTTTGCCCACTCGTAAGATAATTTTCCTTCTTTGATGAGCTTTGGAGTGGATTTTACTTTACTCATTATTTGAAAGCCTAAAATTGGTTATAAAATCTTATCATGCGAATCTAAATAAATAACAAACGAAGCAAGATAGTTAATGGTCTGGAAAAAAATTGCTGGGAAAAATGAAATATCTGTCGGAAAAGGCAAAGCTTTCAAAATTGAGGGTAAGCAAATTGCGATTTTTAATCAGGATGGATATCATGCCTTAGATGACTTGTGTGTTCACCAAGACGGATCTATTGCTCCAGGAAAACTGGAAGGAGATATCGTAGAGTGCCCATTACATTTTTGGCATTACAATATCAAGACGGGTGAATTAAAGGACTACATCAAAGATGTAAAACTCCAGACATATGCAGTCGAAGTCAAAGAAGATGGGATTTACGTAGACATTTAAAAAAAAGAAATAAACTGTACAACTTTTATTAATTGAATTTATTTCAAATAACAAATGAATCCTGAAATCATAAAAGAGATTGAAGATCAGGATTATGAAAAAATTACTCAGAAAATTGAATGGTTTTTAGAGGAACAAATTGAAAAGAATAAAGCTGAGGGGTTAATCTTAGGATTAAGCGGTGGGATTGATTCAGCAGTTTTGGCATATATTTGTAAAAGATCACTTAAAGAAAAAACCCTCGCCATAATAATGCCTGATACCGAGATTACTCCAAACTTTGAAACAGAAGATGCACTAAAAATGATTGCACTGACAGGGATAGAATACAAATTATTAGATATCAAACCAATTGTAAAGGAATACTCACATTATCTTGAACCAAATGAGTGGGCAAAAGGTAATTTGAGAGCACGCATTAGAACGAATATTTTATACTATTATGCTAATGCAAAAAATCTTCTTGTTCTAGGATCAAGTGACAGGAGCGAGCACCTCATAGGATACTTTACAAAATTTGGGGACGGTGCAGCTGATCTAGTTCCAATTATTGCACTATACAAACTACAAGTAAGAAAAATTGCAGAGTTTTTAGGAGTACCTAAAAATGTAATTGATAAAAAAAGTAGTGCACATCTTTGGAAGGCTCATGAAGCAGAAAAAGAAATTGGGGTATCTTATGAGGAAATTGATTCTATACTATATTGCATATTTGATAAAAATTTGTCCATTGAGGATACTGTAATTTCTACGCAAATTGAGAAATTAACAGTTGAAAAGGTTTACAATCGTTATCTTGCCAGTCAACATAAAAGGAAATCTGCCATAAAACCAACTATAGAACAAGAATGAGATTACACAATACCCTTTCTGATTCGGAAAAAAATCTAGACCTGGCAGATGAAATAGGAATTTATCTTTGCGGGGTAACTGTTTATGATGAATCACATATAGGACATGCAAGAACAATAATTGTTTTTGATGTTTTGAGAAAATATCTTGAAAGTAAAGGAATCAAAGTTAATTTTATTCAAAATTTTACAGATGTTGATGATAAAATAATTAATCGGGCAAAATTAGAAGGTGTAAACGCTAATGAAATTAGTTCAAAATACATTGAACATTATTTTAATGATTTTGATGGATTAAATGTAAAAAGAGCAACAAATTATCCAAAAGCTACAGAGCATATTAAAGACATTCAAGACTTTATTTCAAAATTAATTAACAAAAAAATTGCATATACTTCAAAAAATGGAGTATATTTTTCAGTTTCAAAATTTCCTGAGTATGGGAAACTCTCCAAAAAGAAAATTGAGGACCTGCAATCAGGTGCACGGATTGAAGTCGATGAGTCCAAAAAGGATCCATTGGATTTCGCTTTATGGAAGTTTTCACAAATAGAACCTGTATGGGATAGCCCATGGGGAAAAGGTAGGCCGGGCTGGCATATCGAATGCTCTACAATGAGCATAAAGTATCTAGGTGGAAATTTTGACATTCATGGGGGAGGTAGAGATTTAATTTTTCCACATCACGAAAATGAAATTGCTCAATCAGAATCATTTTCAGAAAATCAATTTGCTAAAATTTGGATGCATGTAGGAATGGTTACAATAAATGGTGAAAAAATGTCAAAGTCCTTGGGAAACATCAAATCAATTAAACATGTTTTGAATAACTGGGGCCCAAATATCATAAGATTGTTTTGTTTGTCAGGCCATTACTCAAAACCAATTGATTATTCTGAGGACCTGCTAAAGGAGAATCTCACTAAATGGAGACAAGCTGAGACCTGTTATTATGAACTAATTCATGCAAGTGGAGAAGATCAAGAAATCAGCTCAACATCAATTGTAGAAAACATAAGGAGGGATTTTGATAGAGCATTAAATGAAGATTTTAATACCCATTTAGCACTTTCAGCTTTTTTTTCCCTGGTAAAAGAAACAAACAGATTAGCAGCGGATGAAAGTCTTGGAAGAAAGGAATCAGAAAAAATTAAAATAGAATTTTATCGAATGTTAAAAATTCTAGGGTTAGATATTCCAGAAATAACCACTGAACAAAAAAATCAAATTGACCAAATGATCATTACTAGAGAAAAGCTAAGAGAAGAAAAACATTTTGAGGATGCAGACAAAATCCGAAATCAGCTTAATGAAATGAATATTGAATTAATTGATCATAAACAAAAAACGATTTGGATGAGAAAAGAAAAAATTAATGCAGA
>JAHELB010000057.1 GCA_024644385.1 Nitrosopumilaceae archaeon
ATAATATTCCTAATACTTTTTTCACCCGTGGTACCTCCAATGGCAAGAGGATCAGATACAATAATTTTTGAAAGATCTATATTTTCATCTTTGATTAAATCTTTACGTTTTACTCTTTCAATTTTTAAAACATCTTCTCTTTCTTGAAGAAATTCTAATTCATCTAGTTCAAGTTTAGAATAGCAGTATGGTTTGTGTCCAATCTCATCATGCCATATAATTAATTTTTGAGATTTTGGATCATAGAATTTTAGCAGAGCTGATCTGGACATATTGTCGTATGCAGCAGACACCAACATCGAAGGAGGCATTGAAGAAATTTTTTCGTTCTTATCTACTTGCACAAAATCACCTAAGAATCATTATACTTTTCAATAAGAGCCTGTGCCCATTTTGAGATTTTTTCTTTTTTTAATTGGACGACCTCTACGCCAGCTTCTTTTAGCAACTCAAAATCTGTTTCTGGATATGAATCAAGGCAAACAAATTTTCTAATCCCTATTGTAATAGCCATTTTTGTGCATTCCAAACAGGGTACAAAAGTGGTATACAATATAGCACCTTCAACACCTGCTTCAATACCAAGAATAGCGCAATGCATTATCGCGTTGGCTTCGGCATGATTACAAAGGCATCGGTCAAGTGAGGTGCCAGATTCAATTTTTCCCTCCATTCTCAACTGACATCGCTTGCACCCCCCATCAAAGCAATTTTTTATCCCAGGAGGAGTTCCATTATATCCAGTGGCAAGCTGCCTATGTTTACGCACAATAACTGCCCCCACCTTCCTAGTTAAGCAGTTTGAACGTAGTTTTGCCAACTCGGCTTGTAACATAAAATATTCGTCCCAATCAGGCCGCTCAAAGGATTTACTCATATCTAAATAATTTGGTTGTGCAATATATGAATTCGTTAAATCAAATCGCAGTAAAATTAGATTTTGGATCATAAAACCTTGATCGATGATAAGTAGAGGGATGATTAATTCATACACAAAATTCTTTAAGCACCTTAAGAAGACAATCTTATGGCAAGTTACACAACACAAGTAGGCGTTATTCATAAAAAATTCCAAAACGCAATAAAAAGATCAAGAACAAAAACAGCGCTAAACAAGGCATATAGTGTACACAAAAAAGATCATGAACGCCTTTTGAAAAATCATCTAAGAGAAGAGACTGCAATGATTAACAAGGCCAAGAAAAAGTTAGAATAATCATTTCTTCTTTAATTTTTTTTATTTTTAATCCATTTTGTCCCAAATGTCATTTTCCATATTTGGAAACAATTTTTTAATTCTGGTTTTATCTAGTTCTAGGGCTTTGATTCTTTCACCAAGGTGTGTTATTACTTTGGGATCCGCTGAGGTATTTTTTTCCGCTTGAATGTCTTTTATTTTTTGGTTTAATTTTTTGTAAAAAATTAAATGATCCTGAAAGGATTTATCTGATTTATCCTCCTCTTTCTCATCCATATTTTTTTGTGATTTAATGATGTTTAAAGTTTGAAACCATAATTTCTTTTGTTAAATTTAATTCTAAATTAGAATTTCTTGGCCATGAATCTTTAAGATCAAATACTGATTTTAAAAAAGTAAGGAATTTGTTTTATTTCTTGAATTTAATTTAAAATTTCAAATTCCTTACTTTTCCATTAAATTATGAAAAAATATGGTTTTAGGGTATTATTCATATCGAGTTAGGCTCAATTTTTAATGAAAATTAACTTGCAATCATTCATTTGTCAACCCTAGACCACACGCAAACATAAAATCCATAAACCTGGATTTAAAATTATACAAATTGACTTTACTTCACATTGATAAAAAATACATTAAAAAAAACTCTATTGAAAAGAGAGATTATCAAGTATCCCTTGCAAATCAGGCAATTCAAAATAATTGCATTGTAGTGTTACCAACGGGCTTGGGTAAAACTGCGATAGCATTACAAGTAATCTCTGAATACCTTACGAAAGGAAAAGGAGTTCTCTTTTTAGCCCCCACAAGAGTTTTGGTTAATCAACACTTTGAATTCCTAAAACGTAACCTGACAATTGAAGATATAGCTTTAATCACTGGGGAAGATACCATAGAAAAAAGAACAAAACTTTGGAACAGTAGTGTAATTTGTGCAACACCAGAAATTACTAAAAATGATCTAGACCGACAAATTGTATCACCAAAACAATTTGGTTTGATTGTGTTTGATGAAGTACACAGAACAATAGGAGATTATGCATATTCTGGAATTGCAGAGAGATTTGCAAATCATGATGTTCGAATTGTTGGCATGACGGCAACTCTGCCAAGTGAAAAAGAAAAAGCAACTGAAATTATGACCCGGTTAAACATTTCTACTGTAGCTGAAAGAACTGAAGATAGTCTGGATGTTAAACCCTATATTCAAGAAACAAATACTGAATGGATAAGTGTAGACCTCCCACCAGAGATGAAGGCTATACAAACTCTTTTGAAGCTAGCGCTAGATGAAAGATATGAAATTTTAAAGAAAAATGGACTTCAATTAAATGGACAACAATCCTTGTCTGCACTCCTTCGCGCTAGACCGTTTGTTTTACGACAAAATAGAAGATGTGCAAAACCACTTTTTACTGCCATAAGAATCCATTATGCTCTAAACATGTTTGAAGTGCATGGGGTTACTCCATTTCTAAAATTCTGTGAGCGGGCTCAAGCAAAAAAAGGAGTTGGTGTAAAGGAGCTTTTTGAAATTGATCCAAACTTTACTCGAGCAGTAAAACTAGCCAAAGATGCTCAACAAAAGGGAATCGAGCATCCCAAAATTCAAAAACTCGAAGAAATCCTTCTTTCAGTCAAAGGAAAAGCCTTGATTTTTTCTAGCTATAGAGATTCAGTTGATATTATTTTTAAAAAGTTATCTGATATTGGAATTTCAGCTGGCATCCTAATTGGTAAAGCAGGCATAACAGGTTTAAAACAAAAAAAACAGATAGAAACCGTTCAAAAATTTAGAGATGGAGAATTTGATGTGCTTGTTGCAACCCGAGTGGGGGAAGAGGGATTAGATATCTCAGAGGTAAATCAAGTAATTTTCTATGATAACATTCCAAGTTCAATTCGTTTTATACAAAGAAGAGGTAGAACCGGAAGAAAGGATACTGGAAAACTAGTTGTGCTAATAGCCAAAGATACAATAGATGAAAGATACTATTGGATTGGAAAAAGAAAAATGACTGCAGCAAAATCTATGGGAGAAAAAATGGTCGAGACCTTGGAGAAAAATAATTTAAAAAAAACTGGCCTTGATGCATTTGTTTAAATTTTAAATTCTTTAACAATACTATCTAGTAGTGTTTTTTTTCTTTGAATTGTTTTATTTTTCATTCCAGACTCTAAATGGTGTACATTGCTATTACTTTTTTGTAATAAATTATCTAATCGTAAATCATATTGAGAAGAAAGAAATTGTTCAAGATTATCATTTGTAATTTGAAATTGTGAACTGTTCAAGGTATCTTTTGCTAATTTTGTTATGGAAATATCCAAATAATTTAGAAGGTCATCAAAGAGTTTTTCAGAAAGAACCATAAATTATCCTAGTCTTTTAATTATATGATACCCAAATTCAGATTTTACAGGATCTGATATTTGGCCAATTTGTAGTTGAAACGCAACATCTTCAAAAGGTTTTACCATTTTCCCTTTGGTGAAATAACCTAAATTTCCGTCCCTTTTGGCGCTTCCTCCATCGATTGAAAGCTCTTTTGCTAGTTTCCCAAATTTTTCACCATTTTTAATTCGGGCTAAAGCATCTAATGCCTGGCTTTGTTTTTCAACCAGTATATGTGAGCATTTAATTTTGTTCATAGTTTTTTACGGGTTTTTTTATCATGATATAGTTTTCTACAATTTCTGATAGTAGTTTTTACAAGATACAAAGGAGTTGCCGAATCTGATCCCTCCAACATATAACTCTCACAATCTGCATGCTAGGCATCCAAACGGCAACAAGTATTAAGAAAAAAAATAATTTTAAATAAAAAAATTAGTCTTGCTAGAATTTGAGTGATATTTTTTTATTTCAATAATTTTTAAAAATTATAATATTGTTTAAGTACTAAAGAGAAGAAGGGGGAATATGGATGATCTCTTTAAATGTCAAAGTTGTGGAGAGTCATGCTCTTTTCAAAAGTTAGAAGAGCATGTAAAAGAGATGCATTTTTGGAATTAGTTTAACTGATTTGCCCAATTTATCATACATTTCAATTAGATTTCAATCTATTATTACCTCCTATGCAAAAAACCTTTGGAGTAAATTAGAGGTGAATTTCAGGGCAAATTAATTCGAAATTAAGGATAAATCTATTTTCTAAAAATTGAAAATAGTCATTTGGAATTTAAAGACTTTGCAAAATCTAATAAATGAAATTTTATATCAAAAATCCATGTACTCAGAAAACCATGAAAATTTAATTTATGCGGCATTTTTCTTCATAGATATTGTAGGTTTATCAAATCCCATATTATCTACGGAGACCCAAAGAACAAAAATCAAAATTTTAAATGAAACTATTGATGGATGTAAAACTTTTCTTAATAGCTCAAAAGAAGACCTTTTGATTTTACCAACCGGTGATGGTATGCTTATTGGTTTTAAAAATGGACTAGAACAACCGTTAATGTTAGCTATAGAATTTCATAAAAAATTATTCGAGTATAACAAAAAAGCAACCTCTGTAGAAAAAATAGAAACTAGAATTGGCTGTCATATTGGCCATGTCTTTATAATAAATGATATTTATGGAAACCAAAATTTGTGGGGACCTGGAGTAATTCTTGCTCGTCGAATCATGGATATGGGTGATGCTAATCATATTTTGTTAAGCAATGATATAGCAGATGATTTAATAGAAATGTCTCAAGATTATAAGAAAATCCTTCATCCTTTACAAAATTTTGGAATTAAACATGGAGATAATTTGTTGACCTATTCAGCTTTTGGGGAGGGATTTGGAAATTCCAAAACACCTAAAGAAAAAATCAAATTACAAAATATAGTTTCAGATGCACAAAAACATTCAACGTGTGACAAAATAATTTTTAATATCATAATAAAAGATCAAAACGATTATGCCCGCTTTGAAAGATATTATTATTTTTCAAATAATTCCTCCGAACCTATATATGAAATAGAAATAGGGATTGTTGCAAATTCTGAAAAAGAATTTCAGGCACTCAATATTAAAGCCCATGATGAAAACAGCGATAAACTTGGAATCGTAAAAATTTTATCTTCAACTCCCTATTCAAAAAAAATTGTCATAAAACTTGGCAAACCCGTTTTTACTGGAGATTCAAAAAGAATGGTGAAAATAGCATATGATACTAGACTATCCAAAAATAAATTTGAAAACTTTTTTTTAATCCAAACATCCACGTTTGAACTAAATTTTAACCACTATGCCAATGTTAGTTTTAATCCCGAGTTAATGTATTTTAATAATGAGCAAGGAAGTAAAAACTTGATTCCCTCATTTTCCAAAACAACTAAGGGAATGTTTACCAATTACAAATGGGAAAAAACTCAAGGAATTAATGTTAAAGATATGATTAGATTGGAATGGTAAATTTTTGTTTAATTTTGTAATTAAAATTCATCCAATCCCATGATAATTCGAAATTGTTTTTCCTGAAAAACCTGTTCAAAGTCCTCATCTATGCTCAATTTTTCTGTAATCCGCGGGTCAATTTTATAAATTTTCTCTAACATGTCCAATGATTTTTTTTTATTTCCCTCAAATAATTCAGATTTAGCTAATTCATACAAAATTTTTGGATCATCTGGATTTATTTCTAAACATTTCTTAAAACATTTTGAAGATTCATTAAATTTTTTTAAATGAAATAGCACTCGTCCTCGATGATCCCAATAATCAGGATCTAGAGGCTTTTCTTGATAAAGTAAATCCGAATACTTTATCGCTTCTTCAAACTTATGAACTTTTTTCATCTGGTCAACTTTTTGGGCGGTACGTAAATGTTTGCTATCATGTATCTCCGAAGCTTTGTTATAGCACTCTAGAGATTCTTCATATTTTTTTAATGAGCACAAAACTTTTCCCAATAAAAAATATGTTTCATATTTCTTTGAATTAATTTCTAGATCTTTGTAAAGCGTGTCTTTTGCTTGCTCAAATTCACCTATCTCGCAATAATTTTGTGCCTTTTTGTACCAAAAATCAACGTCTCTCTCTTCATTTTTTATTTCGTTTACTTTATCCAGAATTTTTATTGCTTCTTCAAATCTCCCTTCTTTTTTCAGTTGCTCTGCTTTTAAAATCCAGTGTTCCCTAGGCTCTACCATATATTCACCAGGTAATATTGTGTTAAAAACATAACTAGGTAAATCCTTTTTAGAAAGAAAATGCTGTTGTTGGTTGTGTCCCAATCACCTGAAAGCTTTGCAAAAACGAACATAGGTATTAAAGCTTTGATAATTATCGCCGTTCTAGGAGTAGTATATCAAATCTACATTAGCGGTTTTGTGAATGAGGAGGAAACATCCTTTGCAGATTTTACATATGGCCTTAGCTCACTTGCTGTCGGCATTACAGCCTTGTTTGTATACAAGCGTTACAGGGGCTCTCCAATTTTTGGAAAAACTTATCTTGCTTTGGCTATAGGATTTATTCTTTTATTTGTCGGAGACGTTGTATACAATTTCTATTTGTTTGTGCTAGATGAGGATCCCTATCCATCATTAGCTGATGCGTTTTTCATTTCCTTTTATTTTTTTACGGGATTCCATCTTGTTAAAAATATAAAGTATTTCAAAAAAGATTTGGGGGTCGGACCAAAATTCGCTGTCCCAGTATTAGCACTAGCTATGATTGGGGCATTTGCAATGTTTACAATTGAAGGTTTAGAAGATGACCCCACAGTATACTATATGGGGATACTCTATGTTTCAGCATCAGCTGCCATCCTCTCTCTGGCTGTTTTGGCATTAACCGTTTTTCGTAATAGCGTACTTGGAGTTGCATGGTTTATGCTAGTGATTGGTCTCTTTTTTTATTCATTTGCAGATGTCTGGTATTATTATCTTGAAGAAATTGAAATGTTTTCAATTACTCATCCAGTAAATACCATGTGGCTTTTAGCAAACATCTTCATGGTATACTCTTTATACAAACACAAGAAAACCATCTAATAGGCAACAAACTCTGCTTCTGGATTGAACTTTTTTCCTTTTAATCGTTCCATTCTTTTTAAAACCATTCGTGCGGTTTCTCTGACATATTCACTAGGATCATCAAGTGCCTTTTTCATAGTTTCAATTTGATCAAATGCATAAATGATACTTAGACATTCAATTGCCTCATGTCTTACAAGTGCACTTTGGTCATGTAATCCAGCGTTTGCCAAATCTGGAATTTTATCCCGCATATTTCTTCCTGAAATTTGATAACATACTTCATGACGTACAACTGCATTGTCATCATTTTTCAAAACCCAAGCAAAAAGATCTGCAACTTTATCAAACAGAGGCCCTTTCAAGCCGACCTCAACAGGAATTTCTCCGGCAAGCCATACTGCATCCCATCTAGCTGATTCATCATCTGAATTTTTAAAAAT
>JAHELB010000016.1 GCA_024644385.1 Nitrosopumilaceae archaeon
TTGGTGATAAGGTAACGAAATCTAGGTCCATAATATTTTCAACAGTATAATCTGATACAGTTCGTCTGAAAAAAATTGGAACCAAAGCTAATTCTTTGGAGCCTATTTGAACTGGTATAATTTTTTTCAGGTTTCTTTGTAGTTCAACACTGGATATTATCATTGTAATCAGAGTACCTAAAACAAGCAGTGAAAATAGATCATTCTCTAGTATGTCTGCATCCAACAATGAAAGCATCAAGGCCAAATCGACAGCACCTTTTGACATGATACCATATGCTACTGTCCTGGCAGGTCTCATATGAGCAACTTTGGCTGCTAGGTAGGAGCCAAAAAATTTAGCACCAACAATTATAGCTAAAAACCCTCCAATTACCCATAAAGGTAGGTCAAGGAAACTTGTGGTAAAGTGGAGTCCAATTCCTGCAAAGAATATTGGGATAAAGATTCCATAACCTACTGCATGGACACTTTTTGAAATTTCATGATACTCTTTTTTATTCATTCGTGAAACTGCAATTCCAAGCAATAATGCACCTATAGCGCCATGAATTCCGCTAATTTCTGCAAAATATGCAACAAGTAAGATTACCCCAATTACTACTCCAAAGTAAATTTGTTGTACTTGCAAATGCTGTCTTATGAATCTGAAAAATTGCGGCAACCCAAAAACAGATAGCAATCCTGCTACAACAAAAAAGAGGATCATCTTTGCAAACAACCAAGCAAAGTCTTCAATTTCCGGATTTAGTGATGAATCTATCTGGATTACTACGCTGGTGAAAATAATTGCAATAAACTCTACAATTCCTGCCATTGTAAAAATTTCAAGACCGATTTTTGAGCGAAGTTTACCCATATCAGTAAGAACCTTAGCAGTGACCCCAAGACTAGATGCCCCAACTACACTTGCAATAGCAAGTGACTTTACAAAATCCATATCCATTGCCATAATCCCAAAAACTCCCGCTAGAATAAACGGGATAAGAAAACCCAAGGCAGACCCGGCAAAAATTCTTCCACGCAGGACTTTGAATAAAGATGTAAGATCAATTTCCTCTAATCCAATTAAAAAGAACAAAAAGAAAACACCAATTGATACGAATATTTCAATTTCATCAATTGGCTCTACCAGAAAAAACAATGCAGGACCAACAATTATCCCTGCAAGAACATTTCCAATGATTGTTGGTTGATGGATTCTATGTAAGAGCTCACCAAATATTTTAGCCGATAAAATAAGCACTGCAATATAAAAAATAGCCTCAAAAGACAATAATTAACAACTCAAATTCATAAAATTCAGTACTACATAATTACATATCTGACTTAACATCAGTTTTTTGAATTTAAATATTTTTTAAGGACACCAAATCTTTTTTCAAAAACATAAACTAGGTAATTTACATTTTTGACATTTTATAGTCTTTGAGCTTTAAGAAATTATTTTTGATATTAATTTGGAGATAAAAATCCTTGAAAATAAAATAGTGAAAATTCTTAATTTCTAGTATTTTTTATTCCTTACATGGAATATGAAATCATAAAAAATCCAATGGGATTAATCCAGTTTACCATGAAAAAAGGAGAGACTGTAACTGCTGAAGCTGCTGCAATGGTCTTTATCAAAGGTGACATTGAAACAAACACTCGAATGAGAAAAAGTGGCTTTTTTAAATCAATCAAAGCCGCTGCCTTTGGCGGAGAATCATTTTTTGTCAATGAATTCATTGCACATGAGGATGGCTGCATCCTAGGCCTCACAGGAAATATGCTTGGTGACATTGAGGTGATTCACGTGGATGAAGAGTATATTCTCCAATCCGGTGCATTTGTAGGCTCTACAAACGGACTAACACTAGATACTCAATGGCAGGGATTTACCAAAGGAATCTTTGGAAGTAACCTCTTCATGCTAAAAACAATGGGAAAAGGTGACATGTTTGTAAATGGATGGGGCGGAATTGTCTCACAAAAGCTAGCACCAGGAGAAAGAATGATCCTGGATAACTATCAACTAGTTGCGCTAAGCTCATCTGCACAATACAGAGTAACAAAACATGGAAGCTTCAAGACTACGTTATTTGGAGGAGAGGCACTAGTAATTGAGATTACAGGTCCAGGAACTGTATACATGCAGACAAAAAACTTTATGGAGTTTGTTCGAGCAGTAATTCCATTTCTTCCAAGACGAAATTAGTAAAAGCTAGAGGGTTTCAAACCCTTTTTTTATTTTTTGAAATTAATCAATTGAAGGATAAATCCCCATAGCACAAATTGCATAGTTTAGGTCTACTTCTGATCCTTCAAAAGTCCTGTGTGTGGGCTCTACATTTCTAAGGTCTGGTAAATTGAATGTGCTTTGTCCATTACCGCCAAATTTAGTGCCTATAACCGAGTACAAGGCATCATACTGAACAATTTGCAAGGTCTGTCCCTCTGCTGATAAAAATCCCCTTGGAATAATATTATTTGAGAATAGTCTAATCTCTCCAATTAAACAGTCAGCACCTCCACCAGTTGTGTCTTTTCCAACTGTCGTTTGAGATCCAATTTGTAAAATGTCTGAATGATCAACACAGTCTGTACAAGTGAGATCCCCTGTTATGACTACATTGCCACCCAAAGTAATTGTAGGCAAGGAAACTCCTGCATATGCAGTTCCAGTACCCACTACAACTAACAAAACAGATAGTAAAAGGTAATGTTTCTTGCAAAGGGCGTTCTTCCAATTCATTTGTAAATTTTAAACTTGGACATGATAGATTAACATGATCATTTGTAATTTTAAAAATTTACAAAGTTAGCCTGAAATTATTTTTTTGGCAAAAAATGTAATCCGAAATTTTCTTGCTTTCCCTTTGCCTCGTAGTTCGACTTTAAATATCGGCTTTTAAGATTTTTGGTAAAATTCGATTTTAATCAATCCTTATCTTCCAGATGTTGTATATACTTGGCATGAAAACGTCCACAAGACTAATCACCGCAATTATTGCCGTACTTGTAGTTACAGTAACTGCAAGTCTTCTAACAGTTGCACCAAATGTCGACGCCCAGGAGACTAAAACCTCCACACAAGAAAAAACAATATCTGTAAGTGGACTGGCTACATCTTCTGTAAAACCAGATCAGCTAAACATTAGCTTTGGGGTAGAGACACAGGAAAAAACAGCAAAAGGAGCACTAGATTCAAACTCGCTTCTGATGAACAACATTATTTCTGCAATCAAAAAAGCAGGAATTACTGAATCAGAGATTGTGACTTCTTCGTTTAACATCCATCCTGTCTATGAATCCTACGAGGATAAGATAACTGGTAGATGGACTCAGGAGATTGTAGGCTATGGAGTATCAAACATTGTGACTGTACAAACTAGTAAACTAGACAGTGCAGCTACAATTATTGATAATGCCGTAAATGCAGGGGTTAATAGAGTAGACAGTGTTTACTTTTCATTATCCTCAACTACACAAAGTAAGCTAAAAGATGATCTTTTAGAAAAGGCAATAATTAATGCAAAAACTAGAGCAGAAAAAGCACTAAAGCCACTTGATTATCAAATCATCGGAGTCAAGCATATTTCTCTTGATGAATTTGTAGTACCATATCCAACACCATTGTATGCGGAAATGGCAATGGACAAGGTATCAAGAGGTTCAACACCAGTCTTTTCATCTGATCAGGAAATAAGTACAAGCGCCCAAGTTGTCTTTATAATTGGAGGCAACTAGGCTTTTTTTATTTTTTTGAAATTATTTTTTTATAAAAAGATTCGTTTCTTTACTCAGAGTTGCATTCAGGCAATCTACCGTATTGGCCTTTGAATTCCTCAATTAAGATTTTTTTCCTTTCTGTGTGATCATCAGTAAAGATTCTCTGGTAGGAATGTGTTTTTTGTTTGCATGTATCCTCTCCAAACTCTGAATCCAAATATTCTGTGAATTGTTTTTGTAAATTATCACTGGCTCCGATGAATATTGGCTCTTGTTTTCTATTATACAAAATGTACACTCCCGACTTGGCCTTTACATACCTGGCACTATCAATCCACAGATGAATTTTCTCTTCAATTAGTTCCATTATTTCTCATCTTTTATGCAATGACATCCACATTCAAACATTCCTGCTTTTCCCATACACTGGTCATGATGTTCATTGTAGCACTTGTTGCATATAAGCATCAGAATAGACCTCCAAAATTTTGGGTTTTTAGGTGGAATAGCACAAATTGCCTGAAAATACTGGATTCCTTGGTTTGTATCATAATATTGTCTTTTTTGTGAGTATAAATGGGTAGGCATCCCTCGAATAGGGTTTCATTTGGGGTTTGAAGAAGCATTGGATAATAGTGACACCATTAAAATTTCACTTCCACGTACCAACATGTCTTGGAAGGGTTTTGTTTCATTGCTAAATTCTACATTTCCATTTTTTAGCGTTAAATTCATGTGTTGATCAAAATTCTTTAGTTTTCCTTGTACAGTAACGTTGTTTTTTAGTTTGATAAGAAGGTCTTTTCCAACATTTTGTTGCAACAACTTGTCAATTTCAGAGACTTGATTATTTTCACTATACGAAATTGTGCACACTGTCCAAGACAATTTTAGCTTGGATTACCATTTCGCTTACCAAATTAAAACAAATCATCATTAAAGAATTATTGTTCCAGTATAATAAATCCTTGTAGCATATGGTTTTCCTCCTGGTTTATTCTTTGTATTAAATGAATATTGACTTGTCTAGATTAAATCAAAAAAATATTGAATTTTACTTATTTTTCGATTTTTGGGCAATCTGGTTGGTTTCTTGCAAAAGTTGTTTTATTACCCCAAGATCAATATCCGCTAATTTCCTAAATCTTATACAGCTTTTACCAATGTTTGCTTTTGGTAAATCCCTTTTGTGTTTTTCTGCTACATATTTTTTCCCGTCAGACATACAAGCATAAAGAGAAATGTAGTTTTTTTGATTTGCCAGTCCAATTACCATCCAATCACCCTCCCGACCCGAAGAATATCGGTAATGATATGTACCATATCCTAGCATACCAAATTTCATGTGTGGCTTTAGGTCTGGCACTGTTTTTCGAATAAAATTGTGTAATTTTTTAATGTCTGTTTTTCGTGGCTCGTCTATTGAATTAATATATTCAGTTGGAGTTTGCGCACTACTTTTCATGTTAATTAAACAATTTAATATTGATAATATTATCTATTGTTCAAAGTCACCAAAATTTTCATAGAATAGAGATAATTAATCTCTGCAATCTGATGGAGTTTGGAACTTTTGGATATCAGTTACAACACACTTAATTTTTCCCACAACACCATGATACAGTGAATAAACTAATTTCATTGGGATTGCTCTTTATTCCTGCATTGTTTTCTGTATCCTTTGTATTTGCAGAAGAGTATTACTATATACCAGACCATTTGTTGGAACAGCCTCCTCTTTTTTGCGCTATGGAGTTTGAGGATACTCAAATGCCTGAGGCCCAACGGGATTTGATGAAAATGGCAGAAAATGCTGTTTTTGATTGGGAAACAAAACTGGTAGAGGCCACAAAAAATCCCGAGGGATGGGATTTTGAATTTGTTAAATTGTCAGTTCAAAAACAACAAGAATTTTTTTTTGATAGGGATTGTACTGTAAATATTTACTTTGAGCGACATCCACCAAAGGGAGAATGGGAGTACTCTGGATATGCTGACTCGTATCTGACCTTTTCAGATATCGTAATTTTCTATCTAGAACCTTCCTACCAGTATAGTGGAAAAACAATTGAAGTCGAGGGAGAAATTTGGGAAGAAGCTGAAATTGTAGGATTCAAAAACCAACTTGCCCAAGACATTCAGAGTACTTTACGTCATGAGATTGGTCACAGTTTGGGTCTTGACCATCCAAAGTTCGAATTAAATGATTTTACTAAAGATCAATTTGGGAATGGTGTTCATTCACCATCAATAATGATAGACCCCTATGAGTACAATATCCCAGGTGAGATTCATTATAAGATTACAGATTATGATGTAAATTCCGTTGTTAATTTGTATGGGGAGGATGGGATTAATGAAATTCATCTTTCAGCATATTTTCTTGATTTTATCATAATTGGAGTTGTTTTGATAGTCATGATTTATTTTGTAAATAGGAAGTTTAGGAAAAAGGATTCAGGTTTGACTCCTCTAGAGGATTGAATATAATTAGAAAGAATATTTGAAAGGTTAAAAAATATTTTTTGAAATAAAAAAATCGAGTGTAACAAATGTTTCTAACATATATTACAAATTCTGTTCAAATTGAACACGCATTTGTTATAATGATTTTTGCCTCAAAATATTATTTGTGAAGGTACTCCAAATCGACGACTCTCCACAAATATGTGAAATGTTTGCAGAAATGTTCACTGGTGAGGGAAATACTATCAAAAGCGTCAATGATGGAAAAACGGGCCTGGAACTTGTAGTCAAAAATGATTTTGATTTGATTCTCTTGGATATCCGTATGCCAGAATATTCTGGGATGGATTTTCTTGCAGATTTAAAGGAAAAAAGGCCCTCAGAATTAAAAAAAATAGTCGTAACAAGTTTACTTGATTTTAGCGAAACTCAAGCCGAAGAATTAATGAAGTTTGGAATTCATTCTGTAGAGAGAAAACCTTCAAGCTTTCAACAAATCGAGACCTTGCATAAAAAAGTAAACAAAAAAGAAAGGAATGGCACTCCAAGGATGTTAATCATAAATGACCACCCAGAGACTACAACAATGTTCTCAAAGTTTTTTGGTTCCCATGGCTTTCAAACCACTGTTACAAAAGATCCATGGGAAGGATTTCTTCATATCCAAAAAGAGCAATTCGATATAATTCTCTTAGACATGTATATACCAGAATTTAGTGGATTGCAAATCATAAAGTTGTTAGCAACAGACGAAATACTACAAGATCAAAATATTTTCATGTTGCCCGCACCGTTTGGTCATAATAAAGAAGTAATTGACTTGTTAAACCGAGATGGAATTAATGGTTGTTTGGAAAAATCAATGGACCTCAATGAAATTTTACAAATAGTAGGAAAGGATTTTAATTTACAAGAAACAACCCATTCTGAAATCGTCTAGGTAATTCAGTCAGTATATCGAATAAAGATAAACCACTTACCAGAATTACTTTGGCTTGTATTCCAATCAATAATTTTTCCCTTGTGAGCTGCACAAAATGCTTCAAATTTTTTACCCAGTTCACCATTGATAATTGCGTGCCCTGAAGAGTCAGGATGGCCTTGGTGTTTTGGATTACCTTCAATGGTTGCAAATTTTTCTACACCTGTTTTGGTTCCTTGAGGTGTACTTGCTGCATAACTTGCAGTGGAAGCACCAGAATCTCTTTTATCTAGTTCTTTAATTTCATCCTCAGCAATGGATATCAGTTTTGTATTGTTCTTTGCCCAAATTTCATATTGTTCTGGACTCCATTTTTCCTGATAGTATTCATAACACTTTATGGCGTGCCTGCATTCTGCCTTGATTACACATTTTGAGCATAGCAAGTCACCTGGTTGCATTTTTTCAACTACTGGATCAGAAACACCTAGATTCTGATAAAATTCACGCAGTTTTTCTGCCGAGGTGAAGACTGGACCAGTCCAGGTTTCGTCCTTCATTCCACAATCAAAACAAACTTTTTCCATAAATCCTCAAGGTAGAGGCCGAACATAAGAATATTTCAAATTTTTCAATTTGAGATTATTTTTTTGAGAAAAGCAGAGTAAATGCATCTCCCAGTATCCTAAAATTGGAGATTATCACAAAATGGTCATGGCTCTAGCAACAATTACACCTGAGGTTGCCAAACTATTTGAAGGAAAAAACTTTGCATCTTTTGCAACCTTGATGAATGATGGTTCTCCCCATGTAGCCCCTACCTGGGTTGATTTGGATGGAAATACGATTCTGATAAATACAGCAGGTGGAAGGGTCAAGGAAAAAAATATCAGACGAGATAATCGAATTGCACTTTCAATTTATGACCAAGAAAATCCATACAACATGGTAGCAGTCAGAGGAAAGGTGACTGATATTACAGAGGAGGGTGCTGATGAGCATATTGACCAGATGGCCAAAAAGTATTTTGGTGCAGACAAGTACCCCTTTAGAACTCCTAATGAGCAAAGGATTATTTTAAAAATCCAGCCTGAAAAAATACATCATCAACAACCACCGCCACAAAAATAAGAAATTAGTTCTATAGTTTTTGTTCGAGTGATTAATTTGGTTTTTTTGTTAGAAAGAATTTGAATAAGACAAAACCTCTTTTACGTAACTTGTAAGGAAATTTTACTCTAAAAATCTAAATCTAGTTTTATGATTTTGCAAAAAATGAGTAAATTACAAATTAGTGACCATCTCAAAATGGCCGACACTATGAAAATTGAGAAAGTTTCAAGAGGGAAGGTAAGCATGAAAGTTAGTTGGTTTGATGTCAAAGGTAAAAGACATTATCAATCCTACTCGATGAATGAAGGGGAACAAATAGAGTTTTAATTCACACCTCATTTTTTCTTTGCATAATTTGACATTTTTTTCTCAGGGATTTCCTAATTTGGTCCATCCTCTCTCTAGGAGCTTTTGAGCTGTAGAATGCTTTACACAGCCAGGGGAATAACCTGCAGCTTTGAAAATTAATACTAGGTCTTCTCGGCATAAAATATTTCCAGGCTCTACACCATTTTTAATTTGAGCCCTAGGTGAAGGTATAATTGAATTAATTTCAAAAAATTCACTCAATTCCCTAACTTTAGAAATTTCTTGATCTGATGTTTCCCCAGAATTTGTGCACAAGAATAACTCTGGATTCCCAAACATATTTGCTCCTGCAAAAATGATAGCTGCCTCTGAGGAGAATGAATGACGCCAATTTGGGTTGTTTAATACTTTCATGATAGGATTAGACTCTCCCTTGTAATTTTCAATTACCTTAAAATCCAATATTGTATTTTCTGAAAAAATACCTGCATCAGTCTCTGAAATAAATTTCCCCAAAAAGACCCATTGCGATTTGGAAAACTCTTCTTCTAAAGTAGGTCCAGCACAGCTTAGGCCGTAGGAATATTGTATCTGGCTTGTCCCGATTAAAAGAATTAGTAAAAAACTTGCAATTGAAAAAATTTTCTGTATCATAATTTTACTAAAGGTAATTATTGTCTAATATTATTTGATGAAAATTGGTTTTTACCAAAGATCATTTGAAATCTAAGTTTTTTTAATGGTTTTGTGAAGTTTGAAGACTGAAACATGTTTTAATAATAATTCATTTCTTTGTGAATAGTGAGAAGATTTCCACGGAGAAGAAGAACACATAGATTACTATCACTAGTTATGTATACCATCATCTTTGGCTTTGTAGGACTTGTTCTCCTCTGGGGTTCATCAGACTTTTTGCAAAACATCTTGGTTAAACCATAGTAAATTTGAAATTATTTTCAAAAAAACTTCACGTGAGGCATTCAACACACTTAACTTTTTCAAAAATCCTAAAAAGATAATGAAAAAACCCATAACTAAAGCAATTTTTGCTATAATTGCAACTATACTAGTTTCAAGTACTGTAGGGTTTTCAGCATTTGGGGAAACTAAACTGAGCATCGAGTCCCATACCAACAAAAGTTCCTATATTAATGGAGAAATGGTCATTGTTAGTGGAACCATAAAAAATTATAATTCTGAAATTCATTCTGACCTTAAGCTATCATATCAGGTCTCAGACCCTTCTGGAAATATTATAACTTTGGGACAGATAAATCCAGACTCTAAAGGTGCATTTACTTTTAAATTCCTTGCAGGAGGTGCTTACTATACCCAAAGTGGAGAATATCCAATCCAATTGTCCTTCGCTGAGCAAGAAAAGAAATTGTCAATTGTATTCATTAGTGGTGGGACTTTTATTCAAAAGGATGTTACACCCCCAAAAATTTTAGCACCTAAAGATATTGTAGTAGAGGCCCAAACACGTGATGGAGTTACCAAAGTTACCTTTAGTGTGTCAGCAATTGATGACATTGATAAAAAAATAAAGCCAATATGTAAGCCAAGTTCTGGATACTTTTTTGGTATAGGAGATACAGTAGTAAAATGCACCGCAAAAGACACTGCAGGAAATTTTGCAACTCCTGTCTCCTTTACAGTTACAGTAAACCCTCCATTAACATCAATTCCAAATTGGGTAAAAAATGTAGCAGCTTTCTGGTGTGAAAATAAAATAGATGATGATTCTTTTGTAGAAGGAATCCAATATCTGATTAATAATGGAATTATTGTAATTCCTCCAACCTCGCCAAGTCTTATTAAATCTCAAGAAATTCCCCTTTGGGTAAAAAACAATGCCTGCTGGTGGTCTGGAGGCTCTATCACAGATGGAGATTTTGCATATGGAATCGAATATTTAGTTAGACAAGAAATTATTCGAATCTAAACTTTTTAAAAATTATTTTTTGAAATATCTACATGATTCAAAATCATACCGAATTTTTTCACCATGTTCATATTTTCTCCACGGAGTCAAAAAGAATTTTATTTTTCTTCACTATTTGGTTCTGCAATTTTTTCATATTCTTTGAATTGTTCCTCAAGGTATTCGTTATCAGCTTGGGTGAATGTACCAAAATCTTCCAAAGTCTTTTTAATCTCTTCTAGCTTTTCATGGTCGCCTATTTTATTTTCCTGCAGTTTGGAAATCATTCTAACCTTGTTTTGAATTAAATAATCAGGGTCTAAAGCATTTGTATCATCTGACTCTGTGCCTGTTTGAATTTTTTGGAATTTTTCTTCCATAAGGGAATCCAACATTGCAGAATCATCATCAACTTCATCGTCTTCGTAGTCCTCATCATTTCTGACAATTTTTTTTAAAACCACAATAATACCAACGACAACTATTACAACTATAATTGCAATATAGGGTAGCATGGGAGTCAAGTTTTCGACTAATTTCTCATCAGTTTCTATAGAAATTCCAAATTCGCCAGTATTATTCTCCTGACCATACGCATTAATTCCACCAAAGGACAGACAAAAAAATATCCCCAAAACAAAAAGAGACCTAATCATTTAGGAGTTATTTATGGAAATCGGTATTAAACATAACTAGAATTTCTCAAAAAAAAATTACAATTCTAAATTATTACTAGAAAAAGAAGTATTTTTTACAAAAAAAGATTGGGGTGAAAATTGGATAATTGCCTTTATTATTTAAAAAAAATTTTCAAATATGCAAAAAATCATACCTATGGCAGTGATGGCAGGAATAGTTGCCTTAATGATAATTCCTGCAGGTTCTGCCTTTGCTGCAACTCCAGGATTTGGAATGTTGTACTATGAAGGAGAAATTGTAAGAACTGTAGTCCCTCCATCTGAAATCAAAAAAGGATTAGATGATTTCTATTTGGTTACAAATCCTGCAGCGAATCAACTCGGCATTGCCGCCGTTGCTCCAGGTGATCGTGACTACCATGGTGGCCATTGGATAGTAAATGAGGTAACATTCAATGTTGCTCCATATCTACTTGACTCTGAGCAAGCAGTACTTGATGCAGAAAATGCAGGTGACGTTTCAATCAACAGAAACGTATCGGCATTTTTGTGTCCAATACAACCAACAAGGGGAAATTAAATTTCCCCTTATTTTTTTTAGTTTAGAAATCTAATGAAGACTGTTCATCATCTTAAAATTAATAAAAATTTTAAGCACGGAACTCACAAAACTAGCCCTCAAAACTTTTTTCAATCTCTTGGGCCATCAATTCTAAGCTAGTAGTGTCCCCAAGTTTTCTGTAGGTCAGTTTTTCAAGTGTTTTAATAATACTAATTGCTGCCCTGTATTGTGGAATTTTTGGCTCATTTAATTCTCCATACATACCAATGCCGGCAATGCCGTTTTGTTTTGCAAAACCCAAAATCAATCCGTTAAAGCCAGTAATGACTGATTGCTGTGGGGTCGTATCAATTCCCATTTGAGTCATCTGTTTAGTTAGGTCCTTTGAGGTGGTAGTAACAAAGGTTTTGGGATTTTTATCCAGTTTTCTATTGGTATGAAAGCCCCCTAGTGTATAGATAAATTTGGCAGAATATTTTTTTGAAATATCAATTACATCTTGGCATAGAGAATGTAATTCCTGATTATTTTGCGGTTGCCCAGTTCCACCCCCAAAAATAATCAACCCCTCCGTAGATTTGTATTCCCAGATCTCTATTGGAACGTCAATGTAACCTCCTTTATCTACAACATAGGCAGGAAATGGACTTTTTGCTGTTCGGAATTTTCTTGTATGCAGACTCTTGTTGATAAAATTAACAACTATACTACCAACATTCCCCATGTCTTGCATGGCTGCAATTACTATAGGTTTTTCAACGTCGGGTTCTTCTATTTGAAAAAACTCCATTTTTTTAAGTTAATTCTTGTTTAATTAAAATCTGTATTTTATCAAATGTAAAAATTGTGCCTAGAAAAGAGATTTTAAATTGTTTTTTAAGCAAGATTTTTTTCTTTAGGTAGGTTTGTTTAGTTTTTCTTCAGGTAGTTCATCTGTTTTTAATCTCTTGTCAAAAAATAGACAAGCAGTAAGATCCCCTGTAACGTTTACCATGGTTCGCGTCATATCTAACAGTCTGTCTACTCCAAGTAACAGTACAACACCAATAGGAGGCACCCCTGCGGCAATTAGAATTGTAGAAAGAATTACTATTCCAGTACCAGGAGCTGATGGCGCACCAATTGATGCAGCAAGTGCAGTCAGTGTTACTAACAGAATCGTGGTAAATCCTAAATCAATATTGAAAAGTTGAGCAAGAAAAAATACTGCTACAATTTGGTAAAGAGCTGTTCCATCCATGTTTATTGTGGCCCCTAGCGGAATCACAAATTGGGAAACCTTTGGTTTTACCTTTAATTTTTCCTCTGCAGTTTTAATTGAAAGTGGCATTACAGCAGCAGAACTAGAGGTTGAAAATGCAAGGAGTTGAGCATCTCTCATTATTTTAAGGGTAGAGAAAACTGGTCTTCTTGCAAAAATTTTGATTATGACAATGTAAATGAGTATCATTGCCAAAAGCCCAATTACTACAGTTAGCATGTATGCCCCAAGTCCTGTAAGTGCAGAAAGGCCAACTTTTGATGTGATACCTGCCATAAGGCCAAAGGCTGCAAATGGAGCCAAACGCATAGCCCATGATACTACCTTCATGGTGATTTTTTGTATAGATTCTAACAAGTCAAGTATTGGCTTTGAGCTATGTTTTGGTAATGAAATCATAGAGACGCCAACAATTATTGCAAAAACAATAATGCTCAACATCTCACCAGACATAAAAGACGCAAGCGGATTGCTAGGTATTAGACCCACAACACTTTGAGGAATATCTTGAAGATTCCATTCAGATTTTTCTACAGGATCTGAATTTTCTATTCCAAAATTTTCTTGAATTAAAGAACTATCAATGAAATTTCCTGGACCAATGGCACTAACAACAAGAATGCCAATTGTTAAAGCTATAACAGTTGTTGCAACAAAGTACAAGGCCACACCCAATCCAAGTTTTTGAAGTTGCTCCATACTACCAGAAGATGTTAAACCCCGAATTATTGACGCAAATATTAACGGTATAATTATCATTTGAATAATTTTTAGAAATAGATTTGCAGGAATTGATAACCAATCCGAAATTAGTTCTGCTATATTTTTATCAACAATTCCAACCTCTGGTCCTAAAAATATACCCAAAACTAATCCTAGAAATAGAGCAACGATTACCTGTGCCCATAATTTCTTTTTAATGAGATATGTAATTTGAGGAGTTTGAAACTTGAATGACTCTAAAACCAATGCAAATTCATTTTATTTCCAGTTTTCCTCTATATTACAAAATAATTCGATTATCAACACTGAATTTCAAAAAAAAATTTCAAATTTTGGGGTAAATTCGCTTACTGAATATCATCCAATATAGATTGCATTACTGTTTCACCTGTTTTTCCATGGGAATTTATTGTGACTTTGGATCCCAAATCAGACCCTGGCGTAATAATAATAGTCACGCTACTTCTCTGACGGGTAAAATAGTAAACTATCGCTGCAGGCCAGATCAAAATTGCCAATATTATCACTATTGCCCAACTAAATTCACGGTTACCTTCGGCAATAACAGATTTGTTAGCTTCGATTGTTTTAATTTTGTAGTCACTATTCCCAATTGCATGCTGTATCTTTGAAAAAGTATCCTCTACAGATTGTTTTACATTAATTGACTGTGATCCCACGCCTAAGAGGAAGATTATGTGTTTTTAAACCTAGTTTATTTAAAAAGTTCAATAATTTTGGATTTTTTACAAAAAACTATTACAGCTTAATATAATAAAAAAATTGTTCTTGAGGCATCCTAACGTAATTTAATAAAATATTCAAATAATAATATAAAATTTATAAAATTTGTTACAAGATTTACATTTCCATGTACGAAAAACTTCTTCTTAATATCATTTAAATTGATAATAGACCCAAAAAATTTACGGAAAAATTTGATGATTTTCGTATTTTATTAAATCCTTTAAGCAATCCAGACTCATCTGTACCTGAATCTTTTCCGGAACAACTACCCCCTGTTCCATTAGAAACTTTACCAGAACAACTGCCGAATAATTTCCTTAGTATGAAGGTTCAAGATTACATGGTTGCCTTTTCAGGTAGAACAAATTCTTATTGTGTGGGAATAGTTGATATGGTAAACTCTACTAAAACTTCATCTCAATTATCCATTGAAAAGACATCAAAATATTATGAGATTTTTCTAAATACTATGGCAAGAGTGATAAATCGTTTTGGGGGAATGATAATCAAAAACATCGGAGACAGTCTAATGTTTTATTTCCCTGAATCATCAAAGGGTAGAAGGTATGGATACATGACATGTATAGAAGGATGTCTTGCAATGATAGATGCTCATGATTTTGTAAGCGAGTGTGCAAAAAAAGAACAACTTCCAAACATTAACTATAGAGTAAGTTGTGATTTTGGTCCAGTTATGATAATGAAACAAAATGGATCGGATGAACTAGATATGATTGGTCCACCAATGAACATGTGTGTCAAAATAAATCACTTTGCATCAAAAAACGAATTTGTTATTGGAGGGGATTTATACGAAGTTGTAAAAAAGCTACCTGATTATAGTTTTTCATCAAAGGGAGATTGTAATTTGGATTTTAAATATAATTATTCCGTGTATTCGGTTTTTAGAAAATAATTTGCAATGTGAATTTTTAATTAATTCAAAATAATTTACGAAATAGGAAACGAGGGTTTGCTGGAAAATCCTAATCGAACTTAAGATGCTTCCATCTTTTTCGCGTTTTCCTCTTTTCCCATCTTTCTACTCTTCCAGATTACTTTCTGAATTTCAGTAGGTGTGATAGTTACCTCGTCATAAACAATACACAAAATTATAATTTAAAGGATTCGCAAAGGATTCTTAACAAATATTCAAAAAGATTACATTAAATTATTCAAATGTAAATAATATATTAAATCAGATATAGGTTTTTCCCTTGAAAAAAATATGGATTTTACTTAGGTGACATTTATCTCAATTTCTCCAGAAGGAAGGTTATCAGAATTTGAATTTAGATAGATCTTAAATTAGCATACATTATTGCATTGAGTAAGACGATAGTCATCAAGTAGCTTTCCACAATTCAAACACGTCCGCTTCATTAAAAGGAGGCTAGGAAAATATCATAAAAAAATTTACTGGTAATTTTTTCTAGTAAAATACCAAATGGGAACAACCTAAATTGAATTGAATTTGAATCCGTCACAAAGCTTAGAATCATTAATAGACTGGCAAGAAAAGAAAACCTAGTGAACCATCATTTCATTTGGTCAATTGCAGTATTCTCAGTTATTACTGCATTTTTTATGCCCTTGGCATTTGCAGAAGAAAAAGTGTCAATAGAGGTTATTTCTATTGAACCTATAAGGGCAGACCAGTGGACAGTATCGTGGGATGCTTGCTCTCTAGTAGAAAAAATTGGTCAAGATTTCAAGATAACTACGGATTTAGAGTGGGAGTCTTTTCATCTTGAATTTATTTTGTATCAGGACCAGTGCATCTCTGATATTAGAGGTCAACCCATTATTTCGATAATAGATGCCAAAGATCCAAAGTCCTTATCCATAACACTTGATGAACCGATAAAACCATCTAACGAGCAGAAAATAATAATCACTGACATTCTTTCAGCTAAAATCAAAGGCAAGTACGTTGCATTTTTTGATGTGTGTGCAGGAAACAAGAGACTGATTGCACCAGAAATTATTGTTTTCTCTGATACTGATGAAACACAAGCTGCATTGGGTTCTGTTATTGGATTGAATTCTTGTTTTGCTCATTCCGCAGAGATTTATGCAGATAACATTGACTCTATTCAGGTCCAGTTTGGCTCGTCGGTAGATAGGATTAGTGATGATAAATCATTAACTGAAGTAGCAGAGATGGAGGCACAACTAGAGGAGCAAAAACAGAAGATATCAGAGCTAAAAGAAGAACTATCCACACTTAAAGAAAGCCTAAAGGAGAAAGAAGAAATTATCGTAAAAAAAGATGCAGTACTAATGGAACAAGTCAAAGTTATTACTGATTTAGCAAACAAGGTAACAAATACAATTTATGAATCACTATCTAAATTGTTTCAATTTTAGTGATACAATTTTTTTTTAAAAATAATTTAAAATTATAAAAACATTTTCAGTGATTGTAACAAAATGGATTTACAATTTTCAAGACTTAATAAAAGCTAAATCAAAAAATTTTTGGGGCGATAGTGTGGAAGGGCAATGTCCAAATTGTGGACAACAACTAAAAGATTCTTTACTTACTCACTGCTCTGACAAATGCCGTCTAGAAGCTTTTTTTAAATCTGATTCCGTTTGTATTTTATTAGATATTGATGAAGAGCCAGATAACTAAACCTAATCTTTTTCTCTATTCATTAATCATCGTTTTTTTCTTTCTAAGAAATAATTTTTTATAAAATAAAGATTTACCAAATTATTTTTTTCTTTAGTTTTCCTTGGCAAGTAAGAAAGTGATCAGAAAGTTCATCTTGAGTCTGGCCAGAAAAAGAACAAAAGATGCAATACGATGTCATGTTTTTTCTAGGATCTGTAAAATATAATCAAGGGGTTATTGTGTAAAAAATTTCCAAAAAATTCAAAGGTTGTCCTAGTTAGTGGGATTTCTAACAAGTGTATAGGAAAAATTTTCACCTATTTCTTGTGATGGAGGTGTAGAAAGTAATGCTTACTACGAATTTATCAAAATTACGATCCCCTGGGGTTAATTTTTCAGAATAGAGTTTTAATTCTATTCAGTGGCTTGTCGGATTAATTCTCCTAGTTGTCTGCCCTTTCCTTCAGGCAATTCTGTTATTCCGCCATTCAAACTCTCAGCTACAATACCCTTACTTGCTAAAACTTTGGCTGCCATAAGAGAAGTATTTCCTGCCATGCAAACAAGCAATGTTTTTCCTTTATCTCCCTTCAAGTCTTTGTTTAGTTCCTCTGGAATTTTTTGTGTTGCCAGAAGTGTCCCAACGGTTGTTGCAGTTGGTACAGATATTTTTGATTTATCAACTCCAAGTGATTTTGCTATTAGCTCTATTCCCTCCTCACGAGGGGTAAATTGTGTATGAATCCAGATTACTTTATCATAGTCATTTACGCTTGATGCAGCTTCAGAAAGGGTTACTTGGGTACGGTTGGTCTTTTTTGCCATTTCTTCTAGTTTCTTTTTATATTTTTGAATTCCATCTGCAATTATAACTATGAACTTTCCTCCTCCACCAAAATTTGCCATTTGCATAACTGCATAAAGTGCAAGGGCACTGCTTTCTCCTATATCATGACCCTTTGCCACGAAGAATTTTAAAAGATTTTTTGCTTGCTCATAATCAACTTCGTGTTGTCCTGCATAAATGTCAGGTTCGTATAATGTAAGACCAGATGCTTTATCTTTGGTTCGAATTCCTGCAACGTCCTGAGTTGCAGCTGGAAATACTACGTGTACAGATTTTTGTCCATATTTTTCAGACATGTATCTGCTCAAGCCACCAGATGTTCCTCCAGTACCAAATGTACAAATTATTTTAAAGCCATCAAGTGAGTTTCCCTGCTCGTGTAGTTGTTGGTCTATCTCAGGACCTGTTACTGTTTGGTGAACATCCGTATTGAGATTATTGTCGTATTGTTCAGGGCAAAAGCAATCATAAATCTTGGCTAGGAACTTTGCTAAATTAATAATGTCCTGACTAGCTAAAAGTGATTGTATCTCTTGATTTTCCTTATCAAAAATTGCTACATCAAACCCAAGTTCTGATAGTTGTGAGCGAATATTTGCAGCAGTTGCCTTTGCAGCCAATAAATTTGGATTGTCTTTCATTCCTGGAGCTGGACAAATATCCATATCAAGATCCATTATTCGTATATTCTCGTTTCGCAACTCCTCAAAGACTCCTTCCTGTAACCTTCTTGAAACAAGGGAGACTACAACTAGCCCAAGTTTTGATAACTGCCCAAGTGCAATCCCAAAGTTCCCAGAGGTTGCCTCTATTACTGTTTGTCCCTCTCTTAATTTACCTGAAACAATTGCATCATGAATAATATGGACTGCGGGTCTGACTTTGATGGAGCCTGTAGGTAATTTAGAATCAAATTTGCCAAAAACTTTCAAGTCTGCTCCAGCAAGATTAAGGTTGTATACACTTTTTGCACACTCTATCAAGTCTTGTGTAATATCAGTTAATGGTGTTGCGTTGACAATCTTGGGATCATCCTGTTTTTTATCAATGTGAGGAACTTTGCTCCAAATATCCTGCTCAAAGCGTTCCAGTAGAGCCCGGTCAACATTAATTTCTTCCAACAGTATCTCCTCTATTGAAAACTCTAGATTCCTATAAATACCTGAAGGGGTCGATTAAAATTTCTGGGTTGCTAGCAGCCAAATTTCTTAGCCCATGGTTCATTAGCAAACTCACTTTTCAAACAAATCGAGGTTAAAATCTCAGCGTGTCCTGCCTCTAAAATCTCCTCGCTGAGATTCAAGTAGTTACAATAAACTACTCCGATAATTCTACCATGACTGCCCTTTGTTTGTAAGTCATCTTCATCAACTATGACTGCAGATCCAATTGGACAAATGGTTTGTATATAATTTCGGGCTTCGGCGTATTCATTTTCTCCAAATTCAGGAGTATCAACTAGAGCAAATCTTATTGATTGACCATCAACATCAATAGTATCGCCATCTATTACTCTGGTTACAAATCCAGAGATACATCTGGCATCTCCTGAACAATTCTGCTTGTCTGAAATAGCCTTTGATGGACCAGATATAACGTCAATCTCTGGTTTTTCTGCTATTATTTGCTCGGTTTTTCTGTCCTCGGGGGTGAATTGCTGAATAGCCACAGCACCAATTGTCATTAAAACAAAAACCACAACAAAGCAAACAGCCCCCACCCCAAGAATAATATTTTTTCTCATCTTTTTTACAATAATTAACATTTGAAGTAAAGATTTTCCCCAAAATCAGGTTATTTTTCACTTTCCAGGGTAAAAATTCCATGAGAAGCTGCCAAAAAGGCCAAAACAAATTGATCCAGGGTGCGCATATGAATGGCCTTATCTCCTAAACCAAGTTGATCAACCATATCTTTTAGCCTAGTATGAGATTCAGAGAAAACAAGGCCAGTTTGCTTTTTTCTATAATCTAATTTTCTTGCAATGGTTGGCAAGTCTGGATTTTCCATGTAATTTGCCTGATTTGGAATTGGGGAGAATTCAATAACAAGATGTGGCCTCTTTTTTTCCCGTTTAAGATAATTTGAAATTGGTTTTGCCTCGTCATTTTGCACAATCACGCAAAGATCAATGTTGTCAAGTGACTTTAGATATTTGATAAATCTAAAATGTCTCATCCGTCCCTCGTGTTTTTCTGTATGTTTTACCTCAATCTTTCCTGAATCAGAAAGCACCACAGAGTAAATTACCTTTTCGCAGTAAACTCCGATGCAAGTTGTGTCATTCATAGTGTTACAACTATATCAAAAGGCATCTCTTGTAAACTTTTTAAAAAAATAATTACCAATTTTACGGTTTAGTCACGAGAAAATCGGTTTTGTAAATTCTTTGTTGAGCTTTAGTCAAAAACAATCTGGAATTAAAAATAAATTAAAGATTTTTAGGATTGCCCCTATGTTAGGCCCAATAGGTTTTGTATTGGCAGCAATTGCGAGTCTAGTCGGGTTTTGGGCCTATCTAGAAAAGATTGTAGGGCTTTAGACACTCCTAAAATTAAAAATTATAGTGTCTGAAAAAATTTTAAATTACTGATGATTCGTTCATCTAAGTTAAATACATAAAAGGTGTACAATTAGTATGACAAATTTTGCAATGTGGAAATGTTATAGATGTGAATTAACATTCAAAGAGGAGGCACACGCAGCCTTTCACAAGAACTTGTCAAATCACAATTCACAAAAAGTAATGCTTTCGATTACATAATTTTAGTTTGAGAAAAAATGACTATAAACAAAATACTATTCAAGTGTAACAATATTTCACAAACGATAGTTTATTAATTCCTTAAAATACTAAGTTCATAGATATGTCTCACAGAAATTCAATTCTTTATCATCTAAATATTCTAGATTCAGACCACACTGAAGAGATTCTAGATTATTATGATTGTGCCTAGATCGGCATTTATTTTGCTTCGTCTTCCCTTATTTTTGCAGCACACTTGTCGCATAACATAATTTCTAATCCTATAATGTCTACTGGTTTTTTGTTTTCATGGTTACAGGATATGGTCATCTCAGGCTATTTCTATGAAAACTAGATTAATAATTTATGGTAAATTATCATAGGAAGGTAAATTTGGGTTTTTCTCAGATCTTGGTGGATTTTCAACACCTTCCATGTAATCCTCAAACAACTCCTGCTGATACATCCCACCAAATACCAAAACAGCTGCAACTACCCCGACTGATATTGCAAGTACAATTCCCACCATTACGATTGTTTTCAATTGTAAGGGATTTTCTATTCTAAAAAATAAAGATATGTCTACAAATAGTAAAATCCCAGATTCTCTTATAGAGATTATGAAAAATAAAATCCTCCTACTTTGTACATGCACTGGAATTGAAGTTTTGACTGCAATCGGGGTTACGCTTTATTTGCTTTATCTTGGCCAACCAATCCTAGCCTTGATATCAAGCATAGTTTTTGCAAAATTAATCCTATTTCACTTTATAATGGATTATTATGACAAGCAAAATTCAAGAAAAATATTTCAAAACTTAAGTTTTAAAAAAACCTAGAATACATGTGAAACCTCAATCTTGTAGAAATTGTGGAAAAGAGTTATACCAAAATCAAAGGGTTTGTCCAAATTGTGGCAGAGAAACGGAATCAGACGATCCAGAATTGTAAAGAATATAAAATTAATGACTACTTTTCCCCAAATATAACCAATAGGTTCTTTTTGGTTGTAGCTAAAACTTAAGTTCCAAGGAAAACATTATGATTCGTTGAGTGAAGATAATTTTAAGAAGAAAAAGGACCGTTTCTATGAGCCAAAGAATTGGGATAGAAAACTAACAATTGAGGATCAACCAGGTTCATCTACAGCTGTATACTGCGGCCAATGTGGTCACATCATCTATGAGGGTGACAAGTTTTGCACAAAGTGTGGTGCTGAATCAAGATTATAGAGACAAAAAATATTAGATGTGAAATTTCTTTTAGAATAAAACTGTAACAAAGCAATATGACACGTAATATTCTTTAAATTCAATGTTAACCTATAATATTAACTAGAAAATTGGACGATTTTCTTTGTGTGTGTGGTATTGTCACGTCCAATTTTTTTCTTGTGTAAAATTTAGTTTTTTAAACAAATTGTTTTTAAAAATTAGATACTTATCATTACCATGGGTTTTCTATCGAAATTTAAAAAAGACCTTAAAAACGCAAAAAGAAACAAGGCAGCTCAAATTAATGGAAAGAACCTAAAGGGATTACTAAAAAAATTCAAAGAAGAACGAGATAGAATAGAAAAAGAGACAGGAGTTAGACCTCAAATTGATGATACTACGCAGATGTTTATGCAAAAAATTCTAAATGTTTGGATTCAAGAAGGAAAAGAAATCGACGAGGAAAAATTCTGGATCGAAGTGGATTACAATAGGCAATTTACCCATCCCGTGGAATACTATGAATTAAAACGATAAACACTTGAACAGAATTGAATAGTTTTTTACAACTAGGGTCTTGTAATCTAAAAAATTTTAGGACTAGCGTCAAAAGATACAAATTAAATTGTGTTTTGTAATTGAGATATGGATAATCTGGTTTCATTTGGAAATAAGAGAAATTATGAGGATTTTAAAAAACAAATTCCAATAAAAATTCTCCCACTTTATGATTCAATTAGAGATTATTGTCTGTTACTTGGGGACAAGGTAGTTGAAGATATTAGAATGCATAGAATTGTTTTTTGCAAGTCAATGACATTTAGATGGTTTGCTGATGTAGCTCCCCAAGAAGATTCGGTTATGATTAAAATTCAAAAACATAGAAAAGAAACACCGATCAAAATTCAAGTTACCCCTGGAGAAGATCTAACTAGCATTAAGAAAACTCTCAAAGAGGCATTTGAGACAATACATTAAGGTTTTAGGATCAATAAAATAAAAAATGGTTTTTAGCAACAAAAATTAATTTGATTCATGATGGAATTCCGAGAACTTGGAAAGGGTTTGTCAATATGTAGAGTACTCAATGGAATGTGGCAAGTCTCCGGAACCCATGGCTTTATTGATCCAAAAAAAGCAATTGATGAAATGGTAGAATACCATAATTCAGGATTCACTACCTGGGATCTGGCAGATATTTATGGTCCTGCAGAATCCTTTATTGGAAAATTTAGAAAAACCCTTGAAAAACTCCAAGGTAACGACGAATTAAAAAATTCCCAAGCATTAACCAAATTTGTTCCAAATCCAGGACCAATGACTAAAAGTATTGTAGAGCATTACATTGATAGATCCCTAGAAAAAATGAATACTGATTGCCTTGATTTAATTCAATTTCATTGGTGGGATTACAATAATCCTAGCTATATCGATGCTCTTGTTCACCTATCAAACATTCAAGATAAAGGAAAAATAAAAAAGATTGGTCTTACAAACTTTGATACTCAACGATTACAAATAATTAAAGAGAAGGGAATCGAAATTGTGTCAAACCAAGTTCAATATTCCATTTTAGATCAACGGCCTGTTAAAATAATGACAGAATTTTGCCGAAAAAATAATGTCCAGATGTTATCTTATGGTACGTTGCTTGGTGGATTTATTTCAGAAAAATATCTGGGCTCTCCTGAACCGTTGGGAGGAGATTTGTCTACGGCTAGTCTCCAAAAATACTATAACATGATACGGGCTTGGGGCGGATGGGATTTATTTCAAGAATTACTTGGAGTATTATCGCAAATATCACAAAAACATGATTGTAGTATTGCAAATGTAGCCACTGCCTTTATTTTGGAAAGACCACAAGTAGCTGGAGTAATTATTGGTGCAAGACTTGGGATCTCTGAGCATCGACAAGATAATTCTAGAGTTTTTGATCTATGTTTGGATTCAGATGATAAATCAAAAATAAAAGATGTTACGCAAAAGTCAAAAGATCTATTTGAGAATATTGGGGATTGCGGATCTGAATATAGATAATAAAAAAATAAAAAGCTAGGAATGTGGACCTAGCATCTGCCAAACACCAATTGTATTACCTTCAGTGTCTGCAACTCTAGCATACATGCCAAATTCTCCGACTTTAACTGCAGGCATTATGATCTTTCCGCCTGAAGATTCTATTTTTTTTAGGTGATCTTCTATTGCGGGAACATCAATTACAATAATTGGATGCTGACCAGTTGGATCTTTGGCTAACAGGCCCCCATTTATTGCTCCAGGCTCCTTTGGTTTCATGTTTTGATCACTTGGAGTAGTGGTTACCATATGGTAATCCATATCTGGCATTTTCATTATTTGCCATCCAAATACGTCTTGGTAAAACTTTTGTGCTCTACTTTGATCATCATATGGAATCTCAAAATGAACTACTTTATTCATTAAAAGAGTTTGAATGTAAGTTTTTTAAAAATTTTTCCCAAAATAGGAATTTTCCAATAACGAATTATTTTATTTTGTATCTGAGTATAGCAAGAACTGAATTATGAATATCTAATTTCTGAATTATCGTGGGAGATGTTGCAAACTCTATTCTAGCTGAGGTATTTTTTGCAATCTCTAACATTCTCATAATTTTTTTAAACTGAGAATTTTTGTGATATTCCGCTGAAACTATTAGGGTCTCTACTGCCCCAATCTCTAGAGCTTTGTAAATAAAATTATTTCTTTTTGCTGTTAGTCCCTCTTTCACGAGTTTTTCATATCGTTTGACAATATCAGCTACAAATTTTTTTCTATGCTGATATAGTTGTTGAATTATTTTCTTGTGAATTTCATTCAAGGTTGTGGAAAATGATAAATCCTCAACAAATTTACATTTTTTAGAGGATTCCAAATCAAGTTCATTGTAAAATTCTTTTTTTGCTGGACCATTTCCACCTAAGAGTATTACATCGGAGTTTTTATCCATCTCTTTGACTTTGGTTGCAATTTTTTTAAAGAAAACATGAATCTTGGTTTGTCTTGCTCTTTGAAATCTTCCTTGACTTTGGCCTCCTTTTCTATGTCTTGCGCGCAAGTCAATTCGTAGTTTAGCTTCATGAGTAATTTGATTTCCATGAAACCTTTGTAATTTAGCTGTTTTTTGATCAAGTATTATAACCAAAACGTCATAATTGGTTTTCAGAATATCTCTAAAGGGTTTAATGTATGGTTTTTTACTTGCCATGTAGATATACGGAAGTTTTTTTGAGATACCAATCTCTCTTGTCATTACCTTGTCTTCTGATATCCACCCAAAAACACAAACGGTTTTTGTAAATTTGGGTGTTGAGGGAGGTTTCTTACTTAGTTTTTTAATTTTTTTTTCGATCTCAGATTCTATTTTCTCAAAGGATTCCTTTCTCTTGGTTTCTTGCAGTAAGGATATTGTTCCGAGTCCCTTATCATAAGGATAAAAGACCGAAATACATTCGGAATTGATTGTTTTAATTTCCAAAAGAAATTGGTTTATTGATAGCCATTCCTGTGGTGAGATCAAAGATTCCAAAAGTTTCTTCACTTTAATTTCTTTTTTCCTTTGGTAATTAACTACTACCATTGTTTTCTAGTCGTACAAAATTTTTACAATTGTAATTTTTCTGAGAAATTAAATCAAATTCATGTGAAATTTTTTGAGTGGTTACTGCTTTGTAGTCAAAAGATGACAATGTGATTCGTGATGAATAGTATTTATGATGTCATCGTAAAGTGTCATTTCCACCATTGATAGTTTAGGATAGTCTACAATTAAAAGATCGATTTTATTCGTTTTGACATAATCGATTACCTCATGGGCAATTGAATCCGTTAATACAAATTTGGTTTTAATATGAACTCCCTCTTTTTGGGCAATTTTTTTCCAATTTGCTAATTCTGCTTTTAGTTTAGAGATTTGTGCTTGTGCCACTTTTTTATCTGATTTTGTTTCAAAAAAATACAATTTTGGATGAATCTTGTACATGCATTCGATGACTGTTAAATCTGAGTTAAATTTTTTAGAAAACTGCAAACCAATATTAAATGATTTTTTTGTGTGGGTTGGAGTAATGATTGCAACTGCAATATTTTTAAATTCGTTTACCATCTTTAACTAAATTCGAGCCTCGGGTAATTGAATGTTTAAACGCAAAATCTAAAAATTAAATCGATTCTGATTTAATTTTAATCCAAAATAAGGCATGCCACAAATAAAAAAACAACTCAATATAGAAGAATTAATTAATTAAAAAATAATAATGGCAAAAATTCAAAAAATAGTTGGAAAAAATATTGAACTGGAAAGGTTAGCAACAAGAATAGAAAACTATCTAACAGAAAGTAAATTTGAGGTTGGTTTTTCTAGAGATGTAACAGGAGAAAATAATACTTATCTAATTCAAGCCAGAAAGGCGGGATTATTGAGAACAGCATCAGGCTCTAGGAGAAGTACCGACATTACTTTAACTGGTACCCCTAATTCTTTTGAAGTATCTATAGGAACTGGTGAATGGGGTAAGAATATTGTTACATCAGCTCCATTATTTGTAATTCCAATTGTTGGAATAGCAGCTACTATAGCAAAATTGTACACTGCAAAAAAATTTGATGACAATCTATGGTCATTTCTTTCAGATCAAGTAAAAGAATTACAAGATACACATATCATCGGAAAATCTACACACATTAAGGAATACTCATGTAATTATGAAGAGGGTTATTCACAATGGGATAAGCCAATCTCCAATGGAAAAGTGATTTTAGAACACCAAAAAGGAAATAGTAGCATCATTTTTAAAATGAGTTTTGATAAGGAAATTAAAATTCCTGCCCAAAGAATCGAAAAGGCTGAAATTATTTCCAAAAAAACCAAAGATGCAACACCAGATAGAATGATTAGAGTTACATTCAAGGATGTTCATAATAAAAAACACAATCCAATCTTTAACTTTGAAGACAATGTGGTTCGAGGTGTTTTAGCAGGCATTGACGAGCTTGTCAGTGAGACTAAACTTGAAAAAATCACTATAACAAACTAGCTTGTCTTTTAGTGACATTATTTTTGATGTTATTGGTCCTGATAGTTTTTAAAAAATAAAAAAAGTGAGATAAACTCACTATATGCCACTTGAAGTGGTTTGGGTTGAAGGGTTCCTTTCTACTAAAGCAGATATGTAAAAGAGATTATACTCTTCACCGTCACTACCTGTCGCACTACCTGTAACATAATACAAGTTTCCATGCTGCAGATTCGAGATTTCATCGCCTGAAATCTCTACATCGTAGATTTCACCTTCTTGATTTTCTACCTTGCCGGATGCATCAAATGATTTCATGTTTGGACTTACCGAAACCTCCCAAGTATCTGGAATTACAGAGTAAAATCGGCGTTCATCCTGTTTTCCAACAGCGAAAACCCCACGCTTTACTTCATATTCAGTATGTCCTGAATCATCAGTTTCTGTTTCAAAAATTCCCATTTTAAAATGAGAACGCCATCCACTATCATCTTCGCCTACTGCAGCGCCATTTCCTACAAGAAAAGTGCCAAAATAGTTTGGCCGGTCTGTTCTCTCAACTCTTAGTTCAGACTCTTGCGCAAAGGCAGTGCTGTAGGTAAAAGATACTGAAAGCATTGCTGCCATCATTATCAATCCTGCAAAGATTGTTTTGTTTTTGGTTGTCATTGAAAAGAAGAGAACATTTTGAATAAAAGCCCTTGTTAAGCATTGTTAGCTAACAATGTTACCTGAGTTTTACTGGAAATTCTTAAAATAAACAAAAAATAGCATTAATTGTTTTAAGGAATGATAAAGACTGGCACAGGGATATAGAGACCGCACTTATATCAGAAAAGACTTAATTCTAATTTTATCAGAATATGGTGAACTAAATCAAACAAAATTACTGAGTTATTGCGGTTTGAATATTGTAAAGCATAAAGAAATTTTAGACGACATGGAACAAAAGGGACTTATAGAAAAAAAGCAGGAGCCCTGGGGTAAAAAGACCATCATAAAATACAAGGTAAGCCCAAAGGGACATGAATTTTGCAAGATGATCTTGGAGCCTTATGAGGAGATGTTCCCTCGTGTGGATGGAGACGAGTAACAATGTTATCTAAAGGTTTTAAGACAAAATTGGAGGTTCAATATCGTGAGTAAATCAAACCGAGACAAGAAACACGATAGTATTTTTGAGATATTGGATGGAATGATGTTTCAACTAAGTAAAACAAAAAAGATTTTCATGATTATGATATTGACTACTCTGATAATTCCTCCCATAGCTTTGGTAGCGTTAACAACTACTTTTGATTCACCCTTTATGGACAGATTTGAAAAGAGACTAGAAGAACGTCTTATACAAGAATTAAGACGTGGGAATATTTCGCAAGAGGAATTTAATAAAATAAAAAATAATATTCTTGATAGGGATACCCCTAAAATCTTGTTGCAGCCGGCCCAATTAGTTATTTTTTCAATATCGATAATTTGGCTAGGTATAGGAATTAAGCAGTGGTTATCCATTTCTAAATGGGATAAAAAATATAAAAAATTCAAAGAAAAACAAGAACAAGTAGATAAAAAACTTGACGATTTTTTCGAGGATTAAATTAAAAATATTTTTTCTATATTCTTCCAAGTAAAAGATCTGTTGTTTGAAAATCCAGTTGATAAATTTTGACGAACTGAAATAATATTTTGATTTTATTTCTTACCTAAAGATTGGGGTCTAATGTGGAGAAGATGCTTTATACCATAAATACAAGATTCACCTATGAGAAAATCTATTTTTGCTATTATTCTTGTTGTTGCTGTTGGTACCATTACGGCACTTGCGTTATCACCATACCTGACTGAATCAACAATTGATGAACCATTACCTCAAGGTGCAGTAAATCCATCGAATTTGCAAAACAAAGGAACTATGATGGAGGAAACTATGATGGAGGAAACTATGATGGAGGAAACTATGATGGAGGAAACTATGATGGAGGAAACTATGATGGAGGAAACTATGATGGAGGAAACTATGATGGAGGAAACTATGATGGAGGAA
>JAHELB010000017.1 GCA_024644385.1 Nitrosopumilaceae archaeon
CCCAACTCCCCTAAAGAAAGACCCTTGTACGCTAATGCCATCACACATTTCCTGTCAACTCTAATAGCCAAATCATAACATTTGATGGCATCTCGATAGTTTTTTACAGTGTGTAACGCCGAGCCTTTATTGAGTAAAGCATCGAGGCTTTTGGGATTAATCTTTAGCGCTTTGTTATAAAGTGGTATAGCTTGCCTTGCCTTTCCTAGATTTTGTAGAGTTACTGCTTTGTCAATTAGAGCATTAATGTTTTTAGGGTCACTTTTAATTACATCATCATATACCTTTATGGCTTCTAAAAAATTTCCATCTTCACAAAAATCAAATGCTTGAGATAACATGTCTTTAGATTCTTTGTTCAATATGTTTTAGATAATAATTTGTTAATTATATA
Source organism: Nitrosopumilaceae archaeon (assembly GCA_024644385.1). GTDB lineage: Archaea > Thermoproteota > Nitrososphaeria > Nitrososphaerales > Nitrosopumilaceae > Nitrosomaritimum. Next base: position 395 of record JAHELB010000017.1, read on the forward strand.
GATTAACCAACGGTCAGCTAGATTTTTACAATTATCAATTATTAGGGGAAACAAAATGGAATCATAGGAAAAAAATGTTAATCATATAACATCAAGTCTTTTTCTTCAAGTAGACTATGAAGATTGTTAACTGACCGATAAACATCCTTTTCAGTTTTAGCACCAGTACAAACCAATTTTCCTGATGAAAATATCAGAATGACAGTTTTTGGATCTACCATCCTATGGATTAATCCAGGGAATTGCTCAGGCTCATACATGCTTCGTGGGACAGTTCTTGCTGCTTTTTCCAAGTGGACTTTACCTCCCAAATTAATAGAAGATACGATATTTTGAACAGTCACTTCAGCGTCTTTTGCGATTTTGATCCTTCCTTTTCGAAGCTTATCTACAACAGTTTTCACTGCTTTTCTTGCCATTTCTTCAGATTTTGAACCTGTACAAACCATTTTTCCAGTTCTAAAAAGCAAAGTTGCCGTTTTTGGAGACTTTAATCGAAAAACAGCACCAGGAAATTGTTCAGGGTTGTACTCTACATCGGGAAATTTTTCTTGAATTTTGTTTAGATCAAGTTTTTGATCTATTGTAGCAGAAGCCACTACATTTACAATTTCTATGATAGGGGTAGTAAATGTCACAAAAATCTTTTCGGGTAAACCTTATTTAAAGAAATTTAAAAATTCAAAAACTGAAATTATCTAGTTCCATTTATCCTAAAATGAAAAAAGACGGGTTAGGATAGCACGGTAAAATTTTATGTTTTAAGATGCATCTTTGTCCCGAGGATCAATTTCTAGTGACTTGTTGAAGCTTTCCATAGCCTCCTCATATCTTCCAATAGCCCTTAAAGATACGGCCTTAAAATTCCACAATTCAGGGTTGTTTTGGTCTAAAAGGAGTGCTTGCTCAAAGCAACTTAGGGCCTCATGGTATTGAGCAATTTCAAGAAAATTTTTTCCTTTTCTAACAAGTTCTTCAACAATATTCAGATTCATCTTAGGTGGTTCTCTATGTTTAAGGATTCAAGTAATTTAACCCATATGCGTGTTATTTATTAGGATAATTAAACAAGTATTTAAAAAATATCTGAAAATTTAAATTGATTTTTAGCATATGGAAATTAAATGAAATTAGACGAAATAGATGAAAGAATTTTAAAAAATTTATTAGTAGATGCTAGGCTTTCGGCTAGACAACTGGCGATTAAATTGGGAATGTCAACGGTAACCATTTTATCAAGAATTAAAAAATTGGAGAATGAAAAAATCATCAAGGGATATACTGCAATAATTGATCATGAAAAGTTAGGATATGATCTAACTGCAATAATAGAAATCATCGCCAAGAAGGATATTATCGATATCGAAGAAAAATTATCAAAAATAGAAAATGTTTGTGGAGTATACGACATTACAGGAAACACCGATACAATCATTGTGGCTAAGTTTAAAGAAAGAAACGAGTTAAGTTCATTTGTAAAATCATTATCATCAATGGCAAATATTGAAAATACCATTACTCACGTAGTTCTAAATACTGTAAAAGAAGATTTTAGATTAACCTAAGAAAAATAATGAAAAAAATAAGCATGTTTATTCTAACCATTATGATGATTGGGGTATTTCCAAGTATTTTTGCCCAAGTAGAAGAATCTAGTTCTAATTTAGAATATACCATGACAACCCAAGAGAGTATAATTTTATTTGGGGGGTTTGCATTAGCCGTACTAGGTATTTTTTTGTATCTTGCAAGAGACACTATTTTGCAAAGAAAAACATCTTATGATAAGGAAGAGCACGAATCAAAAAAAGACAAAACATATGAAAAATATCATTCGGATTGGACTGATGACTATGTAGATTTTTCTTATACTCGATATACTGAAGACGATGCAGAATTTATTAAAGCAGCAAAAAACTCTACATTGCCTGACTATTACAAAATATTAGAAATCCCTCGTTCTGCATCACAAAATGAAATTAAAAAAAGATATCGGGAGTTAGCAAAAAAATTACATCCTGACAAAAGCAAAGGAGAGAAAACTGATGAAACCATGGCTGAAATCAACAAAGCATATGAGATTTTATCCCATCCTGAAAGAAAAGCAAAATATGATAAACACCTTGGTGTCAACTAGTGATCTTCGAGTTTCACTATTATCATGTTTAGCTCAATATTCGAGGATCTTTGAACACTATTGGTTAAATTTGTATAAATTACAAAATCCCTTCGAGAGTGATTATTTTTTACTTCTGCAGTGATTTTTATTTTTCCAAACTCAGTATTTGGTCCCAGCATTTTTTTACTCAGCAATGGGATAATAGACAAATTATCAGCCTTTCCTTTGAGTTTATAGGCAAACTTGTCAGAAAAATACACACCTCCTCTGGTTGTAGGGGAATTGACAGGAGTTGGAGAATTAATAATGGAAACATCCTCCAAGAGGTACTTGCGGTTGGCTAAGTGAAGAGTATATTTACAAGAATTGGTCATGTTTGCTTCCATAAGAATTTCAAGCAATCCAATATCAACTGGCATTACAAATTATAAAATTCATAATTCTTTTGAGTGTTTCCTAGGCACAATTCCAAAATTAAAAAAAATGAATAAAATTTTACTATATTAATTGAAATTTCCTGAACATCTTTAAAAATAACAAATTCTACCTCATTTTATTGCAAGAATTTGCCAATCCACACACCTTGAGAAACGAAATCCTGAGCTTGATTGTTGAATGTGGGTTAGATGAGGATTGCTATAATGAAATGTTGGATTATACAATAGAATTATTTGAAACTCAAGGTTTAGGATCAGATTATTATGGATATCATAATATTAATCATGAACTTGAAGTAACCTATGTATCATTATTAGCTGCAAATGTAAACCTTGTTTCAAATCAATTTTCCATAGATGATTTAAAGTATCTTTATGTTTCTGCTCTTTTTCATGATTTTGACCCTCAAAAAAGTGTGGATAAACCGCATGAAGAAGCCGTATTACGATTCATTTCGTTGGATAGAAAGCTGCGCCAACTTTTAGATGAAGCTGGATTAGACTTGGAGATAATCAAAGTATTGATTTTAAGGACAACATATCCATGGAGTGGCGAATTAAAAAAAAATGCGGAAAGACAGATTACCCAGTGTTTTAAAAATTCAAACTTAACAAAAGATAATGTAGAATATCAAGAACATATTTTGTATCTTGGATGGTATTTATCTGTTGTAGATCGAGTTAGTGGATACACTTTAGGGAATTTTTCCAAAGCAATGGAAATGGCAAAAATGAATGCACATGCATTGGCATGGAGACCATCACTTATTGTTCGTAGTTCGGTTGCATATTTTGAAGAGTTGCTAAACAGAGAAACTGAAATGTGTAAAATAATTTTAAAATCCCTCCCAAAACAAATGCGAAAAAATTTTTTCGATACGGTCCTCTCGTTTATGAATCTGAGACAACAAGAAATAACAGTCCAAGCTAATTATGCATATGAAAATTTAAAACTTGTTCCAACAATTGAAAAAATGCACATTAGAACAAACCCAGAGTTTATCAAAACTCTTCGATCCATTTTTGAGGAATTGCCTAGGCCACTTCAATTTTCACGAGATAGCTTTGAAGAGTCGGTTAAAAATCCAGAGGTCACTCTAAATACGCTTCGCCTTAATGATTGTAAAGGGGAAATTGTAGGATTTGCAAAAGGGGGCCCACTAGAGACATATCACCTCCGACCAGAGATTAAGGATGAAAACTATGGCTTTAACAATACACTGTTTCTTGAACCATTGGCCTTGAAAATGGGATATTGGGGATTACAAGGAGGAAGTGAGATGAGGCATTTGTTTATCATGCAAGCCCATGCTCAAAAATACAAATTTTTAACTAGTTTTGCACTTCGAGATGTAATAAGGGCAAGAGTCGATAAAGAAAAAGCTGAATTTGTCACCCTATTTGATCCAGAAAGATGGGATTACTATAGAATAAAAATTTAATTGAAGTCTCCGATGAAATTATTAGAAATTCGTCACACTTTACAAAAATTAATTTCCGGTGATGTTTTTTGGGACCCAGAAATTTTGAAATTTTACTCCGTGGATGCAAGCATGTATAAAATAATACCAAAAGTTGTTGTAATGCCAAAAACTGAAAATGATGTAATTTCAGTCGTTAAATTTGCAAATAAAAATAAAATTTCTGTTACAGTGCGAGGTTCTGGAACTGGGTTGGTAGGAAGTGCGTTAAATGATGGCATTATAATGGATTTAAAAATTTTTGATTCAGTTAAAATTTTTAAAAATCATGCTACCATAGGGATAGGGATTACAAAAGGGAAATTAGATAAAGAATTAAAAAATCATGGGAAATTTTTTCCTCCTAATCCATCTATCGGTCCCTATTGTTCTTTAGGCGGAATTATTGGCAATAATGCAAGTGGTAGTAAATCTTTGAAGTATGGAAGTACAATAGATAACGTCAAGGAAATTACATTTTTGAACGGAAGGGGGGAAAAAATTACCTTGCCAAAGAATCAAAAAACTGGGAAAAAAATTTTTAGATTTTCAAAGCAAATTGATTTGAAACAATTTCCCAGAGTTTCAAAAAATTCATGTGGGTATAGACTTGACTGCATAAAATCCTTAAAAGATACTCATAAAATATTGATAGGTTCTGAGGGAACCTTAGGAATTGTGTTATGGGCAAAAATACATTTGAAAAATTTACCCCCTAAAAAAATATTGTTTGTTGTGGAGTATCAATCAATAGAAAATGCTGCCAATAATTGTATAACGATAAAAAATTTGGCGCCTTCGGCTTTAGAATTTATTGACAAGCCAACCTTAAAAAATATTAAATTTAAATTCAGAAAAGATACAAATTGTTTACTTTTTGTAGAATATGATTCTGAACTCGAAGAAATTGAAAAAAAAATTAAAAATATAACAACCGGAAAAATTGTAAAAAAAATAACAGTGGAAAAAGAAATTGAGAAATGGTGGAAATATAGAGATTTGGCCCTTTCGTATAGTTTAAAATCAATAAAAAAGGAAGATCAGAATCCTCACATTATTGAAGATGCAGCGGTTCCCTTGGAAAAACTGGGGTCCTTATTTATTATAATAAAAAAAATTAACAAGCAGTTTAAAACTAAAACAATCATGTATGGACACGCTGGTAACGGCAATATCCATGTAAGGATAATTTCGCGAAAACAAAAAATACAGGATTTAGAGAAAATTTCCAAAATGTACTTTAAACAAGTATTGAACTTGGGGGGAACAATAACAGGTGAACATGGGGATGGAATAGCAAGATCAATGTTCATAAAAAATCAATATGGTAAAAAAAATTATCGTGTTTTTAAACAATTAAAGGGAATTTTTGATCCTAAAAACATCCTAAATCCTGGGAAAATAACTAGTTATCATTCACCATTTAAAAATCTGGAAAATTTTTGAAAATTATTTAAAATTGTCAGAATATATATGCAGTAAGGCTTTATTAACAAAAAAAAAATCACAGACACGTGAGAAAACGAATTTTCCTTCTATTTGCGGTTTTTCTTGGTTTGGGAATTATGGCACATTCAGCTTTTGGGATAGAGCCTTTAGAACGAGCCGTGATAAATGATGAAAGACTTGTGAATTTTAGCGGAGCAACTCTAGGAAAACACATTATTGTAAATCAGCAAGTTCAGATAACTGCAAAAATTACCAATGCACAAGAAAACAACCAACCATTCGTATACATAGTCCAAATAAAAGATGAAAACGATATTGTTGTCAAATTAGGGTGGATTTCTGGCTCTATGACCGAATATCAGAATCTTAGTCCTTCATTATCTTGGACTCCTAAAAAAACAGGAGTATACAATGCCGAAATTTTTGTTTGGGATAGTCTCCTTACGCAAGGAGCATTAACGAAGCCTGTTATTTTGGAGATAATAACCAGTTAAAGATAAAAATTCACCCAAATAATCAAAAAAAAATTAATCGCTTTTGAACCTAAAATTAAGATCGGTAATTTGCCTTGAAGTAAAAAAAGTTTAACAAGGTCTCGCTAATAGAACCTCACGCCTAGAAATTATATGACAATTGGTTATTGTGTAAAATGCCGTGATAAAAGAGAAATCACAGGAGCAAGTCCATACACTATGAAAAATGGCAAGCCTGCAATCAAGGGCACATGTCCATCATGCAGTACAGCCATTTTCAGAATTGGCAGAGGCTAGAATTTTTTAAAAAATCTAGCAAATGCTTTTCTTTAAAAATTCTTCACAGCCTGAGCTGTGGAACTATTTTTTCTTCCACACCTAAATTCTTCGATAAATTTCTTTGAATTCCTCTGCAAGATCATAAGAAATATTCAAAAGATGAGATAATTGAGTCATACTTGTCTTATCTCTTGATAGTTGCCTTAGAATAGTCAAAGCCTTTTGAGGAGAATTGGTATTTAATTCAGATTTACCTGACCAGGTCTTAAATGCATCATTTACGTCCAAACAAAAATTCATTACAAATTGTTCCCAATTTTTAATTGGTCCAGAGTGATTTTTAGGCATTATCATATTGGAAAGTTCTCGAAATTCATTTTTTCTGTCGATCAAAAGCATTTCTAAAGCCTGTTTGATTTTTTCTTCTTTGAACCCTTCTTTTTTCAAGACGTACATATTGCTCATAATGTAATATGCTTATTCCGACACATAAAATAGGTGTCTTTTTTTCTTTACATTTGTTTTTATTTTTTTAAAAAAATAAACATTTGTTTGTATTATCAATAGTTTCAAAAAAATTTACAAATCGTAGAAATTTTTTACAAAAGTTCAGAGAATCTATTTTCTATATAATCCCAATTTATTACGTTCCACCAGGATGAAATATAGTCTTCTTTTTTATTGTAATATTTTAGATAATAAGCATGCTCCCATAAATCTAATCCCAAAAGAGGAATTTTGTTTAGGACCCATGGACTGTCTTGATTTCTTGTTGAGATGATTTCTATTTTGTTAAAGGTTGGGTTAAACACTAACCAACACCATCCACTCCCTTCTATAGAATTTGAAATGCCTGAAAACAAATTTTTAAATTTATTAAAATTTTCAAAATACACATCTATAGAATCAGCCAAATTTCCACCAGGGTTCCCTCCGCCATTTGGAATCATGGTTTCCCAAAATAATCGATGATTTTCAAAGCCGCCTCCAAAAAAATTAATTTTTTTTCTAGATTGTTCTGGAATTGATTTTAAATCAGAAAGAATTGAAGTAATGTATTTAGGGTGAAAAGAACCAGCAATTTCTTCAAGGGATTGATTCAATCCATCAACATATGATTGATGATGCTTTTGGTGATGAATCTCCATAGTTTTTGCATCAATAAAATCCTCAAGTTCATCAAATCCATATGGTAGTTTAGGGAGTTGGTATCGCACCATAAGTAAAATTAATTTTCTTCCAAATATAATTTACAGGAGGGAAAGAATGATAACGGTAAACTTTTAAAATTATCCGTTGACCAAATTAAGCTATGTAGATTTACAAATTCTTTATTTAGGTATTAAAAATCATGGGCGATTTGATGAAAATAATATTGAAAACTCTGAATTAAAAAAGTTAGGAATAGGAAAAATTTTAGACCAGTTAGCATCTCTAAAAGAACGAAACCTAATTGAGACAAATAAAGACGGTTCTTTTTTGGTAACAGATATGGCAAGGCATATTCTTTGGGATGAAAAAATTCCCCTATGGTTAAGAATCTTAAGGCTTTTGGAAATTAAATCTAATGATATTAGAAAAATATCCTCGTTTTTGGAATTATCCCAAGACCAAATCATTTCAGAGATTGAAAATTTACGGAAAAGACACCTGATCCTAATGTCCCCCTTAAGAATCGAAACAGGAATTGTAAAAATGTATGAGATTTTACCAGATGGAATTGATCAAATCTCAAAAACTAAAAGCGATGGATTTAACCAACCCCCAGAAGTGGGAAAATTTCAAATAGAAATATTGTCAATTATTGATGAAACTATAGAAGAAATCAAAGAACTTCAGGAAATCTCAAATTTAAGAAAAGAGAAATTAATTTCAAATTTATTAAAAGTTAAAGAAAAATTAGAAATTTAATTATCTAGAGCTTATTTTATCATGAATTTGAGCTAGAATTAGTTTTGCCTTGTCCTTGTTTTCATACGAATCAGTTTTTTCATCCAATATAGAATCAATTTCATAACTTTTGTCTACCAAAATACTTGCAACATGATCATCTAATGTACCGTTTCCAATCAAGTAATATGCAAACACGGTATTTTTTTGACCAATTCTGTGCAATCTATCCTCAGCTTGTCTATGAATTGCGGGGCTCCAATCTAATTCAGCAAAAATAACATATTTTGCTCGTGTCAAATTAATGCCAACATTTCCTGCTCGTAACCCTGCAATCATTAGTTTAGACTCTCCTTTTTGAAACTTGTCAATTTGGTCTTGGCGAAAAGTGTCGGATTGTCCACCAATTATTGAAACCGGTGAAAATTCTTCAAGACGTTCATGTAGTAATTTGTGAATTACCTTGTGGTGGCAAAAAACAACCACGCTTTCTTCTATTTCCATAATATTTTTAACAAAATTAATTACGTGAGGAAGTTTTGCGATTCCTGCAACTTGCCGTTCGCTTTGGATTGCCCGTTGGTAGGAAGCAGATAATTTGAATGGCGTTTCTGCATCTTTTTGTTCTTCCTCTAGTTTAGTCCATATCTTATCGAGTTCTTCTAAATAATAATCAGTATCAGCATCTATCACCTCCTTGTAGCGAACTTTATCTTTGAGTTCCTTGAGAACATCAGATTTTTTTCTTCTCAACATTACATGTTTTTGTAATTCGTTTCTTAATGATGCTCGCTTGTTTTCAAGGACAATTGCTTTTCCTTTTTCATTTACATAACAAAAGTATTCACAGAATTCTTTGAAACTTCCAAGTAACCCAGGTTTTAAAATATCAACTATTGGCCAGATTTCAGATCCGCGATTGTATATAGGAGTTCCTGAAAGGCCAATACGGTATGAAACTGAAGGTAGAGCAGCCAGTTTTTTTATTGCCTTGTATTTTTGTGTGGTTTTAGAGCGAAGGTTATGTACTTCATCGCAAACAATGGTTTTATTGTTTAATTTTGATAAATCAGGTAAGCGCTTGTAAAGTAATTCATAATTTATGATGTAAAAATCTGTTTTTGGTAGTTCGTGTAATTTGCCAGTTCTAATAATTGTAGTTGATGGTGACTCACTTTCAAGTATCCTACCGTTTTTACTTTTTTTCTTTACGAATTTTGATATTTCACGCTCCCAGTTTTGTAAAGTAACCAATGGGGCTACAACCAAGACCGGAAAGGTTTGTTTTTCAGTTGAAATGTATGATAATGTCTCTACTGTTTTCCCCAAACCCATCTCATCTGCAAGCAGGGCATTTCCAGAGGATTTTAATAGAAAATCTAACCCCTCTTTTTGAAAATTTAACAACTTTCCCCTAAATTGCTCACCGGATTTTGCGCGATTAAGTTTATGTTTAATCGGCGGAAATTTTGGTTTAGATGGATAAGTCTTTACGACTTTCCTTTGCCAAGCAGATTTGGATAAAATCTCTAAAGGGTATCTTTCCATCATGGCTTTTAGTTGTTTTACACTTTCATTACCATCAGGAACGATAACCTCATTCATGTTTTCGCCGTACCATGCCTCAGGCACGAGTTTAGAAATCATGCTAACTGCCCGTGATCCAGTTAATTTCCAACTCCACGTCTTGGAATACTTGTCAAGAACATACTCTAGGGTCCCAAAATTTTCCATTGATGTCTCCATAATTTGTCGATTGAAAGTTTTTTTGCTTTATGAATCTTCACGTTTGCAAAGATCTACGCACAGATCTTGGGAAATTAGTAATAGTTAAAATATGAAGTGAATCTATAATATAGGCTAAATTAAAAAATGAAATTTCAAAATTTGTTGGATACACTGCAACCTCCAATGGAGTGAATTAAAAGAAAATAATGAAATAGGCAAAAATGAGGTGATTATACATGGCAGACGAAGGATTCGCTTGGATTTATTTGGTATTTTTTTTAATAATTCCCCTTTCAAGAATTCTTCCTAGACTAATTCAAAAATGGAAAGGAAAAAAACTTGGCGAATCTACGCCCTTTAAGCAACAAACATTTCAGACAACAAATGAGATGATTACAGAATCCCCACAGAATTCAAGCCAAGCCGATATTCCAAGAGATATGAAACCTAAAACATTAGATATGTTGGTGTTGGGAGAACTAAATAGAGGAACAAAAAATTTTAACTCTATTCAGAGAAATCTGGGTATTGATGGCAAAACATTGGATAAAACTTTACAGAATCTAGAAGAACAAGGCTTGATGAAGGTTCAGAACAAGCCAGGATTGTTTGGACCAAAAGTAGAGTTAATTCTTACAAATAAGGGATTTAAGAAATTTTATTCCAAGGATGACATAGTATAATTATGGTAAAAGACAACTATTATTGTTGTCAAAATATCAACAGCCAAGAATGGATGTAAACTTTGGAAAGGCAAAGGGCATTATTATAGGAATTATTGTTTTAATAATAATAGGAGTAGTTATTTCTTCTTCAGCTCAAATAGTCGATTCAGGAAACAGAGGGGTGTTGTTACACTGGAATGCAGTAGACACCAGTATTCCACCATTAGAAGAGGGTCTTCATTTTGTAGTCCCTTTCCAAGATTCAGTTGTAAACATGGAAGTTCGAACTCTTAAATTTGTCAAAGCCACCTCATCAGCTTCAAAAGACCTGCAAACAGTTACAACAGAAGTAACTGTAAACTACAGACCATCACCAAATTCGGTCAATACACTATACAAAGAGGTAGGACTAGAATATGAAAGTAGAGTTATTCAGCCAGCTGTAGAAGAGGTAGTAAAACAAGTCACAGCAAAATATAATGCAGAGGAACTCATCACAAAACGACCTCTTGTTAAAGGGGATATTGAACAAGAAATTACGACTCGTCTAAATGTTTACAATATCCAAACAGATGTAATTTCAATTACAGATTTTCAATTTTCATCTTTATTTGCTCAAGCCATTGAATCTAAGGTGGAAGCAGAACAAAAGGCACTCAAGGCAGAGAACGACCTAAGAAGAATAGAAGTAGAAGCAAGACAGCTCGAACAACAAGCAAAGGGGCTTGCCGCTGCAAATATCGCTGAAGCAAACGGAGAAGCTGAAGCAATTAAAATCATCAATCAAGCCCTTGCTGAAAATCCTAATTATTTGGACTGGCTTAAAACCCAAGCATGGGATGGAAAATTACCTTTGGTTGTAGGTGAAGGTGGAACTCCATTTATTCAAATCCCAGTAAAACCATAAATTAAAAAAAATTAATCGGTTCTAGAGTCTTCGCGGATTGAATCATACATGACAAGAAACTGCTCTGGTTCCTTTTGTTTGTAAAGCCTTTCCAATCTTGAAATTTCTTGATCAGAAATAGGTTCCCCCTTTTTTTCATAATATTCTTTAATAATCTCAAATGGAGTTTTCTTTATTTTGTACCTCCTCAAGGTGTCGTTGATTGATTTTGTACTCAAATAATCAAAGATAACATATCGGTATATCAAATATCCTACAATTCCTAAAATTGCAACTACTGTTAGTGGAATAATTATCACGGGGGCCATATCAATAGATATCTTTCTTTGTATTTCATTGTTTTCTAAATTCAATGAGGTTTGTCAATAGGATGAGGGGGAGTGGTTTCATCATGGCAATCACACGTACATAGATGAGTCTCATGATTGTTTACGCAATCTATACACTCAAAGTGTTTTCTGGTTTCACATGCAGCGCAAATCATATCCTATTCTGATTTAAAATTTCACAGATTTAAATTGCTTGGGTTTTTAATAACTTACTTCGCTCCTAGTTAGTAATTTCTCAGTAAGATCCACATAGCCCTGAGGATCCAAGGCTTTGGCAAAATTTTTGTCTACATTAATCAGGTAAATTGAGTGAAGTCGGGCATTCAAAATATCATCATAATTTATTGGGGGATTTTTATAGTAACGATCACATAAATTTTGAACTTTTTTCACATCTTCCTTTTTCCTGGCATGGGGCGGAATTAAGAAAATTTTTGGGATTGGTATTATCCCCATTACGGGGGTGGCCAGAGAGAATTTGGAGCAATATTTACTATATCTTGCGATTTTACTCATAATTCTTGCCGTGGAGTAATCTATTGTATCCATTGCATGATCTGGAGGGGTAAAGCCAGTTTCTATTTCAATAATGGTATCACCATCTCCTTTTTTGGCAAAAAGGTCACAAACCAGAATTTCTGAAACCTTTTTTTCTACCTCAACGGCATAACCATTTGCAATTAAATTTGCAGCACAGATAAGTTCCAGGACAGAGTGATTAATCTTTACCAAGTTTTTTTGATACATTTCTATAAGTTGCCGTCCCACAAAATTTAGCTTGGGCAAATCTTTTGGAGATAATTGATTTGCTACCCTGCCTGTTACTTCATAAACGTCCTTTTGAAATTTTTCTAAATCCATTTAATGATTAGTAATAAATTCGGTATTTTAAGAACTAGATGGGAAAAATTACTCAAAAATATTTGAAGAGAAATTAGTTTTAATTCATACATTGTCTTAACAATAAAATTCAAAATCTAGATCTATGTTTAGTAATAAAGTATTTTTTGTATTTTTTTCACTCCTACTTCTTCTACCTCTAGCCTCAATTTCTGAGGCTGTACTCTGGGATTTACTAATTCAGGCCAATGTAGAAAATGCACCTCTCATGTCTGGAGATAGACCAATTGTGTCAGGAGTTATTTTAGATCATGCGTCAAAACCTGTCCCTAAGGCAACTGTAAATGTTAAATCAGGCTCCATGTCAATATTTACAACAACAAGCCAGACAGGTGAATTTCTAGTAGAATTAGGAAAGTCTGAGAGGATCCCCGGCATTTATGTTGTAAATATCTCAGCTACAAGCGTAGAAGGTAAAACTGGAATTGCAAGTATTCAATTTCAAATTAAAGGGGAATTAACACAGACATCTGTAACCCAACTAAAACTATCCACCCCAGAGGCACAAAAATACCTTGCCTCTAATCCTGATGATTTTGAAAACGATCCCATTGGTTTTATGCTCTATAATTATTATCAAAAAATTTACCAGGAATATCTAGAAGAGGAACAAATTGAAATTGAATTATCTCAGGAACAGGTATTTTTAGAAGAACAAAAAGAAGCAGCATATGAATCACGTCTTGCAGCAATAGAAGAATACAATCCTAGTTTTGGAATTTTTTCGGGTCCAGAATATGAAAATTATGTTAATAGTTTGGATGAAGATGTAAAGGACACCGTGGTAAAGCATCTTAATTTTACAAAAAATTTATTTTTAGAGGCAAATATTTTAAAAAATGAAATTTTAGAAAATGGTGGGACTGCTGAAGAAGCACAATCAGCCTATTTGAATAAACTAAGTACTAGCAGAGAAATGATAGAAAATTTGGACTCTATATCAGATACAAACTCAACCTCAAATACTGAAGAACCATCTGTTGGAAATCTTAAAGACTCTTCCACAATAAATAACAATGTAGATTTACAATTAAACAATGATAATTCTAGTATCAAAAACTCAATTTCAGAATCACCGATAGCTGTAAATGTGAATGGGATAAACGTCGAAGTAGAATATCTAGAATCAATATTTTCAGTGAATGTTAATGGAACAATTTTAGAATTTTTTGTTAATGGGACAGAACTTGTTCTAGTTGAAAATTCTGAAAAAATTGAATGAACGATTTATCAATTCTACGAGTGTCTTATATTTAAAAAAATTCAAAAGTATTTGATGAAAATCAATATCCCTTTGCCATGCCCCTCTTGTGGAGGAAAGATGTATTCGGTTAATTATGAAACATCATTTTCTATTCTAAAAGAGAGGAGTTGGCAAGTTTGTAAAGAATGTAATTTCCAAAGAAACACAGAGGATTTTAAAAAAACGATTTACTGTGCTTGACAGTAATTTTCCTATTTTTTTATAATTTCACTCGAGGGATTTAGTAAAAGACTTGGAGTTTGATTCAAATTTTAATTTTTCATAAAATTGATGCGCTTCAAGCCTGAAATTTCCAGACTCTAATCGTAATTTTTTACACTTGTACCTTTGGCCAAAGGAAATGGAAGAATTAATTAATTCCGCCCCGATACCTTTTTTTTGAAATTTTTTAGTGACTATTAATTCTGGAATGTACAGTTCAGGATTTACCCGATTTAATCTTGGAACCAGGATTATGCTTACCATTCCAATGATATCTCCATTTTTATCCTCTGCAACCAAAATTTGTTTGTCTGAATCAGATATCTGTTTTTTAACTAAATTTCTAAATATCTTTAATTCTAAATTATTTTCAGGTTTTGGTCTACCTAACTCATATAACAATCCCAAAATTAAGGGAATGTCGTTTTTTCGTGCAGGTCTAATACAGACATTCATAAAGAAAATAATAACTGAAGGTAAATCAAGTTTTATAGATTAGTTTTTTGATCCATTTGGAATATTAGTAATCTTCAAATTATTTGAACGAATCTATCATTTCAATAATTTTTCCCAACAAAACATCATCTGGATTTACAAAAAAAGTTCCAAGGATTGCTATTACTATTAAAGAAATTGCACCAACTGTCCTGATTATAATGTCTTTCTTGTTGTGTTTTTTTTGCTCTTTTGACAATCCCTCCAGAACAGTTTTGGTAATTCTCTTTATGAAATCCTCATCTTCAATTGTCGGGCTCTCTGTTCTTATTGGGTTTAAATTAATATCACTGACAAAGGGAAAATTTTTTGCATTACAGTCCAAACAATTAATATTTTTAATAGTAATTTTAAATAAAATGCTAATAAAAAATACTGAATAGATTGCAACGATGCTAAGAAATAAAATTAGGTCTCCTTGAACAAATAGATATCCGTAAACTAAAACAAAGAAACCTAAAGGAGGTAAAATAAAGACAAAATTTTGTTTTGCACGGGATGTTTGAAAACTTCGGTTCTTATGAGAATTCAATTTTAATGATCCGCAGTTGGAGCAATGTCTTAATGGACATACTTGAGTCAGGTCATTATATTCCGTATGGCATAAAGGACACTTCTGCATTTTTTCAGTAAATCTATTCTCCCATAAGAGACTTTTTGGGGTTAAAAGTATATTCAACTTTGGGCCTGAATAAAGCACAATTCCCTAAAAGACAAGCAAAGAGATTAGATTTTATTAGATATCCATCAAGTTTATAAAATGCAAAATAAAAATTCAGATTTTTTCGTATACCACAAGTCATCGTGCATTACCTGTAAAAAAACACTTTTAGAAATAGATAGAATGAAGGTGGATCTTGAAAAAAGAGATTTTTTCAAAGACCCATTTTCAGAAATAGAATTAAAAAAAATTATTAAATTATCAGGTTTGAGTCCAAATCAATTTTTAAGGAAACGAGATAAAATGTTCAAAGAGTTGAACCTTGAAGGAACAAGCCACACAGAAAAGGAAATCATAAAGCTAATGGTTAAATTTCCAGGGCTAATAAAGCGACCTATAATTATTAAACAGAAGAAAGTCCACGTTGGAAAGATTGATCTAAAAAACTTAAAGTAAATTTTATTTTTCTTTTTGAAACAGCCTTATTGCCTCTAAATGGGAGCAATTAGCTTTTAGTCCCTTTCCATGGTGGAATTTGTAAAAATTTTTGAAACCGGGACAATCACAAGTATCTGAAGTAACAAAGTATGATTTGTTGGGATCAGAAGAAGACTTGATTTGATACAAATCATCATCGATTTTTTCTACACCCCCTGTTTCAACGAGTTTTTTGGCTTTTCTAATAGTGTTTGCACTCATAAAATATTTCTTCTATAGTTATTTTTTATTCTTTATTTTTTTCATTACCCTTGACCAGTCCGCATTCTCATTCTTTCCTTGTGCTAAAGCATTTTCATAGAGTAAATCAAACGTCCAAGTAAGAATCTCGTTCCAAATGGCTTTAAGGGATTCTTCATCGGTCCAAATTACACTTGTTTTCACGGCATTCATTGCTAAAATATTACTCGAGTTTTTTGTTGGGCTGTTACTCCATTTTTTGATAACCCTATCGCAAAAATCTAAAATGTCCTTTTTATCCAAGGCCAATCTATCGGGCTCAAAAGGAGTTTTTTTCACAAAATAAAATCCAAGCCATACTACATTAGATTTTTCCATAAAACCTAATGTGGAAATATTCCAACCGAATACTTTGTTTAATCATAAATTCCTATATTAGTAAAACCAAATAGATCAGAAGTATAAATGACTATGTTTGACCAGTTAATCGTTATAAACTGATTTTATTATTTGAGGTTATTGGGGCTAAAAAAGTACATTGCGACAAGAGCAGTCACAATGTTTGGTGTTTTGATGATCACCTTGCTTCTTACTATTTCTCTAGTTGGATCTAACATGGATGTTATTCTTAAACAAGGGGTGGTGTTTCAAGTAAGAGCAGAGATTACAGAGGATCCCTCAATTGCAAATAGTTTTGCCTCTTCTGAAGAATTTGAAGAATTTGTTCAGAGCCAAATTGAGCAAAGAGTAGAGAGTCTAGGACTTGATGAACCATGGTATTCTCCTCAAAGAATTGGCCTGACAATGTACAAAATATTATTATTGGATTTTGGAAATGCCACATTTCTTACAAGTGATTCTGGATCATCAGATGTAAGAGAAATAATTTTGGAAAAATTGCCTAGGACAATTTTGTTATTTACTACTGCAACGATAATCATTTCAGTTATTGGGGTTTTTCTAGGAGCTCTCTCGGGTAGTAAAGTTGGATCCGTCATAGATAGACTCACATCTAGCTTTGCAATCATCAGTTCTAGTTTTCCGGTTTGGTGGATTGGAATGTTGATGATATTTTTATTTGCTTTTGTTTATCAGATTTTCCCAGCCAGGGCTACTCCACCAATTCCGTCATCTGATCCTGACTATTTCATATCTTTATTGTACCACATGACCTTGCCTCTAATCACAATCGTGATGATCGGTTTTGGGGCTTGGGCATACCTTGTTAGAAATTTCATGGTTGGAATAATGCAAGAAGACTTTATCACATCAAAAAAAATTATGGGGATTGGCCGGAAAAAAATTATTTATAGACATGCTTTAAAAAATGCAGCCCCACCTATAGTCACAATACTTGCCTTGAGTCTTTCAGGTTCTCTTGGAGGAGCAATAATCACTGAAGCCGTTTTTGACTGGCCGGGAATGGGAAGATTGTACTTTGAGGCAATAACAGTAATGGATTTGCCAATAATAATTGGTGCAACCTATATTTTGACGGTGTTTTTCTTGATTAGCATATTTATCGCAGATTTGTTGTACGGATATTTTGATCCTAGAGTGAGAACTGGGCAATGAGCATAACACCACAAGAAATTAAAAATGAATTTGCTAAAAGTAAAATGGGAATTGCTGGCATTAGTATTTTGGCTATCCTTGTAGGAATTTCAATAGTTGCCATAGTTGCAATCCCAAGTGAAACTTTTAGTGGATGGAACAATCCAAGTAATTGGATTTCATATCCCAAAGTTGCCATTCCCGGTTGGGTTAATTTATTTTTGATGGAAAAGATTCCAGAGCATAAAATTTTAGATGACCCAATTATAAAAATGGAAAAATCTGGTAATATTTCTGCCATATCACATCAATTTGGAATTAATTTTGATTATGATGATTTTCCAAATGATTTTATTTACGAATATTCAGCCGAATATTCTGGCGCCCCTCTACTACAATTCCTAGTGAACAGACCAGATGGGAAACAACTAGAGTTGCTATCTACTTCCTTGCCCAATTCTGCCACAAGTACAACTCATACTGAAAGAATTTTTTCTACCGACGAATCTATTCGAAAAAAGCTCTTTTTACAGTCTGACAAGTTTGACTTTTCTCTAGATAGGTTGTCCTCAGAGGATATTGTATTCTCTCAAACAGATAATCATACACCCCTAAAAGGAAATTACGTTTTTATAATAAACCTGTATGGCATTGATTCTCAAAATAAAATCCCCGAATCCAATTTGATAGTAGGTGGAAAAGCTTTTGGAATCATGGGGACAGATGAACTTAGACGTGATTTAGCTGTTGGCTTACTTTGGGGAACACCTCTTGCGTTGTTTATTGGGATAGTTGTTGCAGTTGCATCAGTTACAATGGGGTTACTTTATGGAGTATATGCAGGATACAAGGGCAAAAAAACTGATGAGGTTTTGATGAGATTTAATGATGTAATTTACGCTCTCCCTGCTTTGCCATTTTTAATTATCTTGTCTGTAACCATCAGCAACAATATTTTTGTAATGATAGGATTTCTAACCATTTTTGGTTGGGTGGGAGTAGCCAAGGTCTCAAGGAGTATGGCACTGCAAATAAAGACACGTGGATATATTGATGCTGCTGAAATGATGGGTCAAAAAAAATCTAAAATTATTCTAAGACACATCATACCTCAGTTACTTCCTTATGCATTTGCAAGTATTGCTATTTCGGTTCCAGCAGCTATTACAACAGAGGCAGGACTAAGTTTTCTTGGTTTAGGAGACCCCTCCTTCCCCACGTGGGGACAAATATTACATGATGCAAATGTTTACGGTGCCGCATCAAGAGGATTATGGTGGTGGATAATGCCACCTGGAATAATGATTGCAATCACAGGGCTTGCCTTTGTATTTATTGGTAATGCGTTAGATGTAATTGTAAACCCTAAACTTAGGAGATAGTTAGTTTTTTAGGTTGAACTTTCGAATCAAGGATATTGCAGAATCATTTAGCCTTATGGTAAAAGTAGCACAGTTTGGGTCTTTGGAAGAAGATAAAATCTCTGAGAATTTTATTTTTTCTTGATTAACCTTTTCAGTTTGATCACTTTCACTTACACATAAGGGAAATTTTTTCATGCTGAGGTTTTGAGTTTGAAGAAAGTTTATGAATTTTTTATAGTTATCAATATCATTCCAATTGATTTTTTTTTCCTCACATGTTTTAATCCATATTTCTAGTGTATTTTGAAAGATTACCTTTTTCCTTAAATCCTCTAAGGTCATAATAGATTTTTAAAAATCTGCGCGTTGCATTTTTGAACCACATCGTGGGCAAGCTCCACCATTGTGCTTATTGCTGCAAACCAAGCACACATAACGAACTTTGGTACTTCCAGAGCTGGCTCCAAAGAAACCTCCCCCCGTACCTGATTCACCATATCCCCCCATCCTACTCATAGCACGTCTCCTCAACAATAAGGGAAATACTATAAAGATTCCCAAGGCGGCAGCCAAACCATAGGGGAACGGAAGGATCATTTGTAAACCAATACTTACTGCCAAAGAGGCAAACAAGAAGATTAAGTATATTTTAAAGCTAAACATTTGATTGAAAATACCTTTAAAATCCTTATAAAGTTAATGCTCAATTCCTCCAAATCCCTGGGAATTAGCACCATAATTTTTAAAATATTTACTTCAAATAATATCTAGTTTAATTGGATTTCCCTTACTGTCCCATGCAAAAATATCTTCATCACCATATGGAAATTGGACAATTAAGGAGACCAGACCAAAAAAATTGTGCAAGTCTGTAAGAGAAGGCTCAGCTGAGCCACTTGGGTGAGAATGAACAATGCCCAAATAGCTCATGTCAAAGGGTAAAAAGGAATGTGGAAATCCAGCAAAAGTAGGGCCGGTATGACTAAAAGGTGGGATCACAAGACCATCGATCAGAATATTTCCTTTTTTGGATTTCCCTTTGAGGATTAAAATGCTCTCATTTGGATGCTTTATTTTGCAATATGAGGATATGCTATCTACAACATCTTTTTTTAATGAAACACTTCTTTCGAATTTTTTCTTCTTAAACAATACCAAAGTTTTTTCAAATGTATTAATTAATTTTAATCAGGTAATACAACATTGTAATCGGTGTTTGAAAATCTTTTAAGATTATTTTCAATTTCTAAGGCCATTTTTGGAATTGTTTGGTGATTCTCTTCGATTTCTTTTTGAAGTGAGGAAATTTTTAACAGGACATCATTTTTTTGTTCCATAGATTTCTCTAAATTTCGATTTAGGGCCGATAATTCCTTATTTTCAAGGCCGGATAACTTTTCCTTGGCTTTTTCTTTTTTTTCTATTAAATTATCTATTTTTCTTATATATTCACTGATCATCTCTTCAGTTTCTGTCAGATAGGATAGTGATTTTTCCACATCTTTTACCGAGATGGCACCTGATAGAATTCCCTTCCTAACATTTTCCAAAATTACTATAATAGAGTCCTTATTTTTTGGAGATATAACATCAAATGGATGATTAGTTAGTTGAGATAATAGAGATTTTTGTTCCTTATCCAAAGATGATACGTATTCGTATCTACTCAAAGGTCTGGAAATCTTTGTAAATTGAGTATCGATTTCATCTTTGATTTTACTTTTTTCAGCATCCAGAGAGCTTAAACTCTTATTGGTATTGGCAAATTCCGTATATCTTTCACTTGATTTTATTTTTTCTATTGATTCTTCCAAATCCTTAATTTGATTGTTAAGAGAGTCTAAATTTTTTTGAAGTTCTAAAATTTGCTTATTCTTTAAAACAGATCCATCTTCAAACAATTTTATTTTATTTAACAAATTTGTAATTCCATCTGAATCGATTTTAGTAGTCTGGTAGTTTTTAATCAATTTTTCAATTTCCTTGTGGTTTGAATCCATCTCAGATAAAATTTCCTTTAATTTTCCTGCATATTTTTTTGCAAAAATATGAATGACTCTAGTCTGTCTTCCTAGCACATCTCCAATTTTCTTTAACTTTTGATTCAAGGCATTATTTACATTTAAAATATCATCAATTGAAGATATCTTTGGTAAATCTTCTGAGTCTTTTTTAATTACATCAATAACTTGTTTTTTTCCTCTAACAACAATGATTCTAAGATGTTTATCAATATCCTCAACTTTAAGATCATCTTTTTCAAGAGTTTTGGCAATGTTGGAGAGTTCTTTTATCAGAGGAAGGGTTTGATTTCTAATAGATTTTATTTGTGAAAGAGTTTGAGATTTCCTCAATTCGAGAAGTTCGTGATTTATTTTTTTTACTTCATCTAATTTAATTTCTTTAGATTTTGGAAATTCTTCTTGGAATGTTTCTGCCTTTTTTTTACCCCATCCAAACACCATTTGTTTTCGTTGGATTTTGGGGGATTAAATGTGTTAAAATTTTAATAAATTTTTAAAGGATTTTACTGAGAGAGTTTAACCACGTGAGTTCTCATTTTAATTAGAGTTCTGGTGTAAAGGGAAAAACAAACATATCCTTAAGTTCATTTTGAGTCAAATAATTATGAAACTCCAGGCCCTGCGCTCTATCCCCCGATAGTTTGTTAGTCTGGGTTTCACCCTTTATTATTTTGGAGGGGTACCTAGATTATTTCAGTTGATAGCAAAAATAGAATCAACCAAATCGTTTTTTTTAAAAAAGCACTCTGAGTAATTAAATTTAAACTAAAGAACTAAAATTTGCTATTATGAAGAAAAAAGATTCAAAATCATTTCATACAGGTACGGTTAAAAAATCTGTCAACATAAAGGCATCCCAGAAGAAAGTGTGGAGGAAGATAAGCGACATTGTAGGATTACCATCTTGGTTGATTAATGTTAAAAAAACAGTTTACCTATCCAAGAAAAAAAGTGGGGTTGGAGCTATTAGAAAAATTACCTTCGAGGACGGCAATACAATAGAGGAGCATTTTATTGATTGGGAGAGCGGGAAGTCCTTTACATATGTTGCAACGGAAGGTTTGCCTTTACGAGTTTATGTTGCAACAATTTCTATTATTCCGAAAAGCAAAAACCTTGTTCAATTAACTTGGCAATCTTATGTAAATAGTGAAAAAATGACAAGAAATGAATTTCTGGAATTTTTGGTGTTTATGGGAACTTTTTACCAGTCATCTTTAAACAATCTAAAAAGATTGTTGGAAAAATAATATTAAAGTGTAAATACAGTAAATTTTCATTTAGAATATGAGTGATATTAGATTTGTAATTGTAGGAATAGTGATGATATTTACAGGATTTTTAATTCTGGGAATTTTTGGAGAAGATTTTCAAATAGCAAATATTGAGGTTAGTGAGTTTGAAAATTGTTATGAATATTCAACAGATAGCGAACCCTTACTAGTAGATTGCTCTGCAAAAAGAGCTGAAAGGAATATCTTTTTAGGTTTTGTAATGGCTTTTATCATAGGTGGAATTTTAGCTCTCATAAAGGGAGTTAGAGGAGACTGGGACAGTAGAGTCAAACCTCAAGACATGGTGGGTCCAAGCAGGGATAACCGTTCTAATGGAAACAACCCTTAGAATATTTAGAAATGAGTGTTAAGATTTTTTAGAGAATTGTTTTTGTTTTTTCTTGTAATTAGAGTCCTCCTCTAACCTTTGCAAATAAACTTCTTCATATGGCATTGCTAAGAATTCCTTGCAAAATTTACATTTAACCTTAAGGGAGAAATTGTTCATAGCTACACTAAGGTATTCCTAAAATGAGGGTATTTTTTGGTGTATTATTCTTTTTCTACAATTTTTTTTAAATTTTCAAAAAGAATTTCTAATTCACTCATTCGTTCATCAAATTGTTCGTCGCTAAGTATGCTTGGTTTTACAACTGTAACTATTACTTCTGATTCCTCTCCGTTTGAAATAACCCGCATAGGAACATCCCATGAAGTCTCCTCGTCTACATACAAATAATCTAAAATTCCAAAGGTCTTATTATGTTTAAATTTTAGATTGGCATTTCCACGTGGTGTCGAAAAAGTCCAAGAGTCATCACCGGTTCTCCTTGCATCAGGCATCATTTTTGGCGGAGAGTTCAATATGGCATCAAAAACATCACCAGTCTTACGACTAACAGACATAGTAATTGTTCTAGCCCTTACCATATAGCAGGATGGAAATTATGGTTAAAAAGCATGTTGCAGAAGTTATAAGTTATTCTAGCAAATTTTCAGAGCAAAATTCCAAAAATTTTGTATATTTTTATAGAATTTTTTAATTGGAATTGAAACTAGTCTTTTTTCTTTTTTTCATTTTTAACTGAAGGGTTTACATAAACTTTGTAAATTATGTACCAAGGATCCATGTAAACATTCTCTAAATGTTTCTGAATTATTTCTCCTTCCTTGGGTGGTTCTTTGCTACCGGATTGACTCATCTCCTATTATTCTCATACTTACTTATAAAACCAACCTATAGTTTTCTTCTAAAAAAGTAATAATACCTAAAATTAAGAATAAAAATTCTATTTGAGTTGTTTTCTTAGAGTATCATTTAGGACTCTTGAATACGATACTGAGCTACTAGATTTAGAAATTTGTTTTGCTTGAGCCAGTCGCAATTTTTTATCAATATCCTCATCGATCATTATTGTAACTCTTTTTGCCATATTAATAAAATAAAAAGGTAAGAGAATATTATGTTATTGTATACAATTGAACACAGTTTTTTTAAACCCTGATAGTAAAGCCATAGGACATTTTATCTAAAGTGATGTTGACTATTTTAAACCCAAGATCTGTGATGAACTCCTCAGATACTTTTACGGCAAACCTAGACCAGTTTTCACCCAAGTTGTGAGTTACCAAAAATTTATGAGAATCAGTTTCTTTGGAATGCCTAAAAGGAATATTAGTAAAAGTCAACCATGAATTGATAAATTCTATTGTATGCTCAAAACTAGCATCCCCATAAATGAATTTGATTGATTTTACAATATCTTTTCTTATGGATGTTGCAATTGAATTGATTGCGTCCTCGTTTAAATATTTGAATATCTCTCTAATTGCGGCTGGATCAAATTGCAGCCATCCCATTTGGACTACATGTTCATCCCAATGAATATTTTTAGATATTATTTGGTTAATTTGGAGATTTAGATTTAGATTATTTTTAACACTCAACTCTTCTATTTTTTTTTTCAACGATTCAGGGACTCGAATGGTGATAGTGTCAGTTTTCTCATGCAATATATCACAATATGCCTTTCAGTCAAATAAAGGATATCTATTCCTCTAAAGCCAATTTATTTATGGCGTTCACAACTGTATTTTTTGAAAATACATCTATGATTTACGCAATCTTTACAGCGTTTAATGTGCTCACTTTTTATCCTCAGTCAATCCCCCATTGTACTTTGGTAAAAAAATCTAATTGGAAATTACATTTACGAGTTTTTCGAGATCAACGGGTTTACTCAAAAATCCTGTAATCCCATCTCTTCTAAGTAAATTCTTTAACTGGATTTCAGGGATTTGAGTTCCAGAAAATATGAAAATATTTTGGTTCTTTAGAATATCAGCAACTGCTAGCATTTCTATTATCCCAAACCCATTAACTACGGGCATGTTGATATCCAAAAGAATAACATCAAAGTGCTCTCTTCTTATTTTTTTTAATCCAACCGTCGGATCATTTGTAACAGTGGTCTCAAAACCCATTTCAGTGAGGAATTTTGAGAGCATTTTTGTGGTATCTTGGTCATCATCTATTACAAATATTTTCATAATAAACTACACACTAGTATTAATTTAGGAAGGTGTTTGTTCATTTAAACATTATTTTGTAGCAAAGGCATATTGACCCGATGCAGAACTATACGGGACATATTGGGACAATTTACATCTAATTATAAAATAAAAAAATTGGAACCCAGTAAATTAAACCATCGTTAGATGGGGAGCAGTACTGGGATTTCCAAATCTATTCTGGATGGAATTTAAATTAAAATAGAGTCTGTTCACTTTGTAACCGAGGTACTTTACATATAATTTCCCAAATTTGGAAAGTTATCTTTAAGACATGGTTCAAATAAATGAACGTGCAGTTTGTTAAATGAATCAATTCAGTGTTTTAAATTATGAAAGTTCTCATTGTTGATGATAACCAAGAAATTACAGGGATGATCTCAGAATTTCTAAAGGCAAAGGGGGTTGACAATTTTGTTATTAATGATTCAACAGATGTCTTGAACAGAATTAGAAAAGAGAATTTTGATGTGGTCCTTTTAGATATTTCCATGCCTGAATTTAGTGGAATTGATATTATTCATGCATTGGAAAGAGAAAAAATCCTAAAGGATCAGAAAATAGTTATTTTTTCTGCTGTCGCCTTTACTGATAGTGAAACTCACCAATTACTACAGAAAAAAGGAGTTCATGGTTGTTTGAAAAAACCTATAGACCTAGGAACACTTTATGCAACAATTACAAGCTAAATTTTTCTAATGGTTTCAAAAAAATTTTAATCCCAAATATGTCTGAAATGTGAGGTGAGATTTTTTTGATTCAGAGAATGTCTGAAATGTAAAGGTTTCAAATACATTTTAAAAAAAGTTAAACCTTTAAAAATCAAAACCGCTTACTAGTAGGGTATGAAAGCGTGGGGCATAACTGGAATTCTAAGTCTGTCTCTAGTGCTCCTGATAGGATTACAGGCAAACGCATTTGCAGATTCTAGTGATGGTTCTAAATCATGTCCTTTCAAAGGAGACAAATCTGAATACAAAAGTGGAGTAGATTATTCCCAAAAATATCAACCTGATAAAACATCCAATACATCACTAACTGAGCAACAACTTCCAAGTTGGCTTAAATCAAATGCAAAATGGTGGGCTAGTGGTCAATTAAATGACATTGAATTTGCTTCTGGAATAAAATTCTTAATTGAACAAGATGTAATAACAGTATCAAAAAGTGAAGTTTCTCAGGCTGTCTTAGATGTACAAACTCCTCATTGGGTAAAAAACACCGCGGGATGGTGGGCAGATGGATTAGTATCTGACACAGAATTTGTAACAGGTTTAGAGCATCTAGTCAATAACGGAATAATTTAAAAAACAATTCCCACATTTACCAAAAAATATCTTTAAGAATATCATTTTTTCAAAAACCATCCAGGTGAGGGCTAAGGCAAAGATGTGACACTATCCCACTAGATCTCCTGCATATAGTAATTCATTTAAAAAATACAGTTATAGAATTTAGTTTTTGAATAGAAAAATAAAAGAGAGAATGGAGGGTCTCATCATTGTACTAGTTTTACGTTTATTGGAGTTGGTCTTGACACAGTATTAGCTACTGGTGATGCCTTTTTTGCAAGTTCAATTAGTTCCTGAAGAGTCTCTTTAGGGGCGTCTGATTCAATCTTAAAGGAAATATTGATTCCTTGATATCCGGGATTTACATTCCTATCTAATTGAAGGAATCCTAAAAGATCAATATCTCCTTCTAGCGTTGATTCGATTGAATCAATTTTTATTCCCCTAGCTGCTGCATGCGCAACCAAACTAGTGGTGATGCATCCTGCCAAACCTGCAAGAAGGTATTCGACAGGATTTGCACCTTTGTCTGCCCCCAAAAGAATTGGAGGTTCATCTTTTACAAATGTGTGGGGATTATTCCGGTTATGGGTTTGACAGGCCCCATAATATTCATTAATTGTTGTATGGTTTTCTGTTCCTCCAATCCATTTATTTTTTGCACGAAAGTTGAACTTGGCAATTTCCGTGTTTCCTTTAATGGTTTCAATGGTTTCAAAAAGTTGAGTTACATTCACACCATTTACTATTTTTGATTTGTGGGTTATTTTACTCACGCCCCTTATTGTTTATCAGTAAATTAAAGATTTCGATTTTTCACCCTCCCCAAAAAAAATAATTTCTAAATTCAAAAAATATGGAATTTTGGAAATAACCCGCCAGGTAAGGGATTCGAACCCCTGCACGCTTGCGCGTAGCCGTTTTCGAGACGGCCGCCGTACCACTTGGCTAACCTGACGCTGTAGTTTAAAATTTTCACCATAATAAAGAAATCAATTAGAATTGATTTTGAAATATCCAACTACAAAATGCAAAATTTAATCTATATCGACAAGTTCGTCTTTGAACTTTTTTATGATTTGCTCTTTAGAGTCGCTCCATTCTTTATTCGAAATTTCATCAGAAAAAATTGATTTAAATTCAATCGAATTCCCAGTAGAATTACTCTCACATCTTATGATTTCTTTTTCTTTTGAAGTTAATGGAAAATAGGTAGTAATTTGGAAGATATTCCCATTTTCATCTATCCTTAGATTGTAGATTTTTTCTTTAATTCTTGGAGAGGTAGATAAAATTTTCATGATGTGTTCTCTTTTTTGTTTTTCATATAACTATAGACAACTAAAAAAACACCTACTGCCATCCATCCAATAGAATATCCCGTTAAATCCTCTAGCATGCTTATTCTTGATTGTACACCTAAATTGAGCGCAA
>JAHELB010000058.1 GCA_024644385.1 Nitrosopumilaceae archaeon
CCATAAGTGAAATAGACAATGATGTAGAGTTGGATCGACGAGGACTAACTACAATTATTCATGTAGTGTAACTTCAATCGATACCCTATTTTCATTTGCCCTTTTTTCACCAGGATATTTCAGATGAGATATCTCTTCATTTATTTTCTCATCTGTTACCTTTTTGGCAATACCTTTGAGAACACAATCTTTGTATTTGATTTCCACTACAGGATTCTCTAGTGCATTTTTGAACCAGTCTGAATCGGGTTTATGTCTTGAAAAGTAGATTTTGTTTTGAAATTTTACCCCACGCAATATCACGCTATGAGGATTTTGAGAAACTCTTCCGGTTGTGGTCAAGGTGGCTCTGAAAAGATCTGCGTCTATAGGCATGTTCTGGTGAACCTTTTTTGTAATTTAATCCCATTGAAAGGAATTTCTATCATTTCAATAAAGAATCCGGTTCATAAATTTTGAACAAATGGGTTTAGTTTGAAATTACTCTGAGGTATTCTATATTATTTTTAATTCAATATCTAATAAGTCCAGAAAAGGATATTTCAGTGATTTGCCAAAGATTATTTTTAGAAATTAGAATAATTTTTTTTATGTTTCTTTAGTCATTCTTTTCATTAACCATGCCCATTCTGGTCGTTCTTCTTCATCTTGTGCATCATTTTCCATGTAAAAATTTTAATTTTTAATTGTGATAAGAATTTTTGGTATAATTGTTTTTTACAAAATGGGTTCAAAAATTTTCAACCGAAAAATTTTGATTTTAAATTTTAAAAAGGAGATCAAACCAAATCTAATATCGGGCAATAGTAAAAGGGCTTGATTCCTTAAATAAAATATCTTTTCGGTGCTTATAAAGACCGCGTAGAATTTATCAGTACGACCTTCCCTGTTATTTTTTATGAATTATAAAATCATGATATTGGACGTATTTGAAATAAATCCAATACCATGTTGTGTTAGGTAGTCAATTCTTATAAAATGTCTATTTAACGTCGATGGTCGATTTATCGGCAAGGAAAATTTTCAATGCTCATTTATTAGCGCCGTTTGATTTTCCTAAGGGTACTGTAAACGTGATTTCAGGATCTTCCTCGTTGATTGCAGAATTATATTCGATACCGGATCCAGACATATCTATTACTGTAAATGATATGGTGCCTCCATTTTTGTCACGAGTAGAGATTGAACAGGTTCCATTTGAATCGGTAGTACAACTATTAGGACCTGTGATTCCGGACCATGTTCCAGAAACTGTCACGCCACCTTGATCACTATGAGTTGAATCATGAACTTTAATTGTAACTGTAAATGTATTCCATGGGCCTTTTGAAGATAACTCTCCATTGATGGAACTTAAATGTACTATAGTATCTTGAGGGAGTTCATCAATGGAAATTGAGACGGTAGCTTCGTTACTAGTTACACCATCATTATCTTTTATGGTATATTTGAAAGAGTCTGAAATAGAGTCTGTCCCATCGTGTGTATATGTGAGAGTTCCATCATAATTGTCTATTAAGGAAAATGCATTAGATGGGGTTTGGGTAATTGTAATTGTGGACAAGTCTAAAGAACCATCATCACTGTCATTTGATACAACATTTATGGATATTGAAGATCCTTTCAGAACATTAGCCGAATCATTTACGGCCTCAGGGGGTGAATTGGCTCCAGGAATATTTCCATTTTTATCAAATGTAATTGAGTCAGGTTCCAATGGATCATAAAATAAACCATCCCCGGCAATACTGTCAACGGTAAAGGTTAGACTATCATTTTTAGTGGCCTTTAGCACTTGGCATTGTCCATTTTCATCTGTGGTGCAACTTGCAGTACCACTTTCTCCGCCAGACCAGGATCCTAACACAGTTGCATTTTCTATTGGAGAAACCCCACTGTAAACAATTGTAGTTACATATCCAGTCCAGCGTTTGTTACCGCTGGTATTAACAACAAACTCTTCAACATAAACATCATTTAATGGATTAACTGTAATTGTAAATGTTTGATCTGAACTGGTGTCATCTCCTCCGTTTACCGTTTCCCCATTATCCTGTACAGATATTGTTACAATGGATGAGCCGGTTAAATCAGTAGCTGGCTCAAATGTTAAAGTTCCATCTGGACTAACTGATGGCTGGGAAGAAAATAAAACATTATTATCATTTGATATCGTGTAGGTTGCAGTTTGTCCTGCCTCATTGGGTGCTCCAGGGTTAAAAATGGCAAAGCCTGGAATTGTTACAGGTCCAATGTTTTCCTCGACACTTTGGTTACTAGCTGTAAAGGATGGTTCATCATTTACTGAAAAAACTGTGATTGCTACTGTAACAATGTCACTGTCATCTGTACCGTCATTAGCATGATAACTAAAAGAGTCTGCTCCATTAAAATTGTGATTTGGAGTGTATGAAAAACTACCATTTGAATTAAGATTCAATGAGCCATTTGCCACATCCAAATCAAGGACAGCAGTTAGTGGATCTGAATCTGAATCATTTCCAAGCACTCCAGGTGCTGAAACATTTAGTGTGATGTCTTCAAATGCAGAATATGTATCAGGGAAAGCTATTGGTGAATTATTGACCTGACTAACGGTAATTGTAACAGTGGCTGTATTGCTGTTTATTGTTCCATCGGTCGCATGATAACTAAAGGTGTCTATTCCGTTAAACTCTGTATTAGGAGTGTATGAAAAACTGCCATCAGCGTCAAGGGTCAAAGATCCATTGGCGACATTATTCTCTAGTACGGCAGTCATGGGATCTCCTTCTGAATCTGAATCATTTCCAAGTATGCCGGGTGTTGTGACATTTAGAGTAATATTCTCATCGGTAGAGTATGAATCATTTACTGCAATAACTTGGGAAACTGGTGTTGTATCTAATACCACATTTATCGCGTTAAGAAGAGATGTGGAATCATAGGTATCCTGACCTAAATTCCAAATCATAATCCCATCATACCCATTATCTAAAACATATTGTGTTTTTTGCTGGACCAAATCAATTCCGTTGAAAAAGTGACCATTACAATAATTATCATCAGCTTGAAGAAGTGGACATGCAGAAATAATTTCTTCGTATTTCATTGCACTACTCCAGGTATCATCCCTACCATAAAATGGAATTCCCATCTCTAGTTTCTCTTTAGGTATTCCTGCATTTTCATATCTTTGGAGTGCGGCTACTGCATCATTAAAGGTAGAATGCTCTGCGTTATTCCAATTCATGTCGTAAGCCATAACGTTTACCCAATCTACATAATTGACTGCAGAGGGTTTTAGTTCCAAAGTATCCCCATTTACGGAAACAGTTACGATTTTACCTAGTGGATGTAACGCATTTGATAACTCTGATAGTAGGATATCTTGCTGGTCAATCTTGGTCTGATCTATTGGTGTCTCCCAATCAAGATCCATTCCATCCAATTCATTATTTGAAATAAAATTTACCATATTTGAAATAAAAATTGCCCTGATTGAAGCATCTTGGCCGATTGAAGGAAACCCATCTGATGCCCCCCAGCCGCCAGCGGAGATAGTTACTTTAACACCTGCATTGTGAGCTCGGTCCCTAATGGTATGAAGGTCATTAATGTTTACTGAACTTGTGTCAAGACTCCCATCAGAGTTCGGCCAAATATGAAAGTAGGAAATATCTGTTAATTTAGAATAATCAATAGAATCAATATCTTCTGATTCCCACCACGGAAAATTACCAACTATTCTTTTGGAAGGTTCTGCTTCTGCCGTTTGTATTGCTAAGGGCACCAACTGAAATCCTGAGAATCCAGTCAAGATCAAAATTCCAAAGATTACGGGTATTGTTTTTCTTAATGCATCCATCTAATCCTCTCTATCGCCAAAAATTGCATGAGTAAATTTCCTATTAAACCCGATCAACTGTAATATTGATCATTAACACTATGCCTGTCATTAAAAAATCGGAGTTGTCATTACATTTAACCGACGCTAAGAAATTGTACTTTTCAATCACAAGCATTTTTTTTGAAAAATTTTTTTTAAAAACAAAAAATTAAAAATTAATTATTGTGTTTTTTGCAATCAGGACATATTGGAATTCCTGTTTCAACGGTTATTTCGACATTAGATGAGTGACAGACTTGACAAAGACCCTTCATGAAAAAAATAATTTTGTAGTCCTTTAAATTGTTTATGAGGATCGAATTTACCTAAACCTTAGCAATTTATAATTGATATCAACGATCAAAGTATTGTATTCCATAGAAACAAAGTCTCTTCGAAAAACTTTTGGAGATCTAAACGCTGTAGATGAAATTTCCTTTAATGTGAAGAGTGGTGAAATTTTTGGATTTCTTGGACCAAATGGGGCTGGTAAAACTACTACCATGATGATTCTAACCACTCTGTTAAAACCTACAGCAGGACAGGCTCTAGTTGCAAATTTTGATGTGAGGACACACCCAAAACAAGTACGACAAAAAATAGGATATGTTCAACAGGAGAGTACTGTTGATGAGTATCTTTCTGGAAGAGAAAATCTTTTTCTTCAGGCTAGATTGCATCATATACCCAAGGAAATAATCAACCAGAGAATCGATGAAGTTTTAGATTTAATTGAATTATCTGACAAACAACACAAAGCTGTAGTAACATACTCTGGGGGAATGAGAAAACGACTGGATATTGCAGGCGGTCTTTTACATAGACCTGAAGTTTTGTTTTTAGATGAACCCACAGTTGGTCTGGATATTCAAACAAGGAGGAAGATTTGGGAGTATATCAAAAAAATCCATACGGAGTTTAAAATGACCATTTTTTTATCGACTCATTATATGGAAGAAGCAGATCAACTTTGCGATAGAATTGGGATTATAGATGGGGGAAAAATTCAGGTAATTGACACACCTCAAAATTTGAAAAACGCCATGGGAAACGAGGTAATCTCTTTAACAATTGACCAAGTGACCAGTGAAAAAAATTTTCTTTCACATTTGAAAAAAATTGAATTAATTAACAAAATAAACGAGAATCAAAACAAGATTACAATCTTTGCTTCAAAGGGAACAGAAGTTATTCCGAAAATATTTAAAATATCTGCTGAATTGGAAATAAAAATTAATTCAATCTCACTTACCCGGCCTACACTTGATGATGTTTTCATTTCATACACTGGTCATGAAATAAGAGATGAAGAGGGTGGCTTTAATCGAAAAAGAGAACATGCAAAAATGAAGAGGATACGTGCATGAATTCATTATTTTATGATACTTACACTATTTTTTGGCGAGAACTAAAAAGATACAAAAAATCTCGTAGTGGTGTTTTGATCAGACTAATACAACCTGCCATATGGATAATTGTTATAGGAAATACTTTTTCTGGAACCCAACCATTAATTCAATCCGTTGGATTTGAGGGTAAATACATTGAGTTTATGGCCCCAGGGGTAATAATCCTAACTGCAATCTTTACAAGTATTTTTGGCGGGGTAAATACGCTTTGGGATAGAAGGTACGGATTTATGAATAAGGCTTTAACTGCTCCAATATCTCGGTCTTCGATTGCCCTTGGAAAAATGTCGGCCATCTCTTTAATTTCTGCACTTCAAGCTAGCTTAATTTTGGGAATTGCCTTAGCCATTGGTGTAACCTTTCCAAATCCAATAATGATTATTCCAATTATGGCAATTGTTATTTTGTTTTCTTTGGGATTTTCCGGGATTTCTGTAGTCGCGGCTGCTACTGCTAAATCTCAAGAAACATTCTGGGGAGTGATCAATTTTCTTGGAATGCCCTTGTTTATGTTAAGTCCTGCTCTATTCCCCCTTGAATTGCTTCCTGATTGGCTTGCAACAGCTGCAAAACTAAATCCTGTTACCTATACCGTTTTACTTGTTAGAGAAATGATGACTGGAGTTTCTGAAGGTGGAATTTCTGTAATTTTGAGTATTGGGGTTATTGTGGTATTTGTTTTAATTATGGTTGTTCTTGCAAGTTATGTTTTTACTCGTGAAGTAAACAAACCATTTTAAAAATTTACAGAACTAAATCGAACTATTTTTTTTAAAATCCTCACTCATCCTTAGATTTTATTTTTTTATTTTATTGATCGCAAAATACAATCAAATTTTAAACAAATTCTTGTAATTTATTGTACCTAATCTTCTAATGGTCCTATATAGATCCATAGGTTGTATATGCAACAGTATTAACTGTCATTAAACTTTGGTACCTTTATGGGACAATGGTTATCTTGGGTAAAATCCAATGAAAAAAAACTTTTAAAGATTCTTGATGATCTTGCTAAAAAAGCAGTAGAAACGTCTGAAGAACTAGTGGTCCTATTATCAGATCTTAAAAATGAAAATTCACTAAAGAAAATTCGTGCTCTTGAGAAAGAAGCAGATGAATTAACTCGTGATATTTTTTCGGAATTAAATAAAACCTTCATTACCCCTCTTGACCGTGAAGATATGCAAAGAATAGCGTCAAAAATCGACGATGTTATTGATTTTACCGACGGTATAGCGGCCAGAATTTACAGCTATCGAATTTCTGAACCTCCTAAATATTCCTTAGAAATGGCAAAGGAGTTGGTAAAGGCTACAAAGGAGGTACAATATATGGTATCAAAGTTACAAAGGATCAAAAACCCTCAAGATATGATAGACCATTGTAGAAACACAAGCGACATTGAACATAAAGTTGATGATCTATACAGAGATGCTATGAAAGAACTATTCATGTCTACAGATGCAATTCACATTATTAAACTCAAAGACATTTACGAAACCATGGAAACGGCATCTGATAGATGTGTAGATGTTGCAGATGTTATTGAAGATATAGTTTTAAAATATACGTAGGTTAAATTTATGTTAGAAATCGCGATTGGAGCAATTATTGTAGCCCTAATCTTTGATTTTGTAAATGGATTTAATGATTCTGCGAATTCTGTGGCGACCGTAATTGGTACACGTGTGTTAA
>JAHELB010000018.1 GCA_024644385.1 Nitrosopumilaceae archaeon
AACAGTTAAAGCTAAAGCCGCTAAAACAGTTAAAGCTAAAGCCGCTAAAACAGTTAAAGCTAAAGCCGCTAAAACAGTTAAAGCTAAAGCCGCTAAAACTATAAAAACCAAATTAGAGAATCTACCCGAAACTGAATCAATAGCAATAAAAGCATAAGACCTGTTCAAAACTTATTGAACTCTCCAAATGGGTTTTCAGCGAAAACCGTTGATTTGGAGAGTCGTAGTTTTTCTTTACAGATACTAAAGTTTGAAAATGGATGCTTTGTTTCTGTAGCTGAGGGTACCCCAAAATTGGGATCTATGGTTGTTTCTCTGACAAATGGTCAAAACCCAATTACTACAACTGTAATTCCCTCTAAAACTGAATCTCTTTTTTTAAAATTAATTTCAGAAAAAATTAGTACTAGAATGCGTGGTATTGCAATAGTATCTGCCTTTGTTCAAAAAGAAATTGATCCTCATACGGCAAAACTCTTAATGACCGAAATAATGGAGATAATTCAAAATTGACAGATTTACGGAATTTTATTTCTTTAATCAAAAAAAGTGGAGACCTTAAAACCATCAAAAACCCGGTTTCAACAAAATATGAAATTGCCGGAATTACTGCCAAAGTTGATGGTTCTTTTGCAATATTATTTGAAAATATTAGAGAAAGTAAATTTAATCTGATTGCAAATCTTGTAGGAACAAGAAAACGATTTTCTCAGGCTATTGGAACGGAAGAAACAAAAATTCACGAAAAAATTATTTCTGCAATTAAAAAATCGAAAAAACCGACAATCATTTCTTCTGGAAAATTTATGCAAAATAAATTAAAAAATATATCCCAAATTCCTATAGTAACTC
This sequence comes from Nitrosopumilaceae archaeon, assembly GCA_024644385.1. GTDB lineage: Archaea > Thermoproteota > Nitrososphaeria > Nitrososphaerales > Nitrosopumilaceae > Nitrosomaritimum. The sequence goes on from JAHELB010000018.1 coordinate 853, forward strand.
ACTTTGAGAAAGAATCCGGACCATTCATTACCTCATCAATAGTTTATGTCAAAAATCCCGAAAGTGGAAATCAAAACTCGTCTTTTCATAGGATGATGCCAATTGACAAAAAACATTTGTCAATTAGGATGGTTGAAGGAAGACATCTTCATCGATGTTTTACTGATGCCAAAGAACATGGAGAAGATCTTAAAATTGCGGTAACTATCGGTGTCCATCCTGCTATATCAATTGCGGGAGCCTATCAAGCTGAATGGGGTGCTGATGAAATAAACATCGCAAATTCTCTTTTAGAAGGAAAATTAGCCCTAACCAAACTTCCCTATACTGGATTAATGATTCCATCAGGAACTGAAATTGTAATGGAAGGAAAAGTTCTCCAAGATAAAACACAATCAGAATGGATGGTAGAAATGCTTCAGACCTATGACCATAAACGTAAACAACCGATTTTTGAGTTGGAGCACCTTTACTTCAGAAATAATCCAATCTTTCATGATGTCTTATCAGGTTTTTCTGAGCATAGATTACTAATGGGAATGCCAATAGAATCCAAACTTAATGGAGAACTTAAAAGAGAATTTCCACAAGTTAAGAAAATTTCAATGACAAATGGTGGATGTAAATGGTTACACGCTGTAGTTCAAATAAGAAAGAGAAATGAAGCAGACCCAAAAAAAATTATTAAAAAAACATTCCAAGCCCACCGATCCTTAAAACAAGTAACAGTGGTGGATGATGATATTGACCCCAATAATGCTGAAGATGTAGAATATGCTATGGCTACTAGGTTTCAAGCAGATAAAGATTTGATTATTCTTTCTAAGGTACGTGGCTCTAGCCTTGACCCTTCAAGTGACCAAAAAAATTTACAAACAGCAAAAATGGGAATTGACGCCACCAAATCACTAAAAAAACGACCCGAAGGATTTGAGAAAGCTAAAATTCCAAAAATTGATAAAATAAAACTAAAAAATTATTTTAAAAAATAAATCTCACCGAAACTAATTTAATCTAATTAAATTAGAAAAAAACCTTGGAAAAGAAATCAGAAAAACATTTCAAGGAATACCTAAAAAAAATCCCAAATGAACAACTGATACAATTTTATGATGATGTTGAATGGACTGCATTTCCGGTCCTCGTAATTAAAGAATATCAAAATCGTTTTAAAACCCAAAATAAGAAAGAGGTGGTTCAAAAGCTGAAAACTCAGGCAGGCCTTGCAAAAGGAAGGGCTAAAGAATTGCAATCACTTGCAAAAAGTCGTGGTTCTAAAATTTCAAAAAATTTAAAAATTAAAGGAAAAAAATTTACAAAATCCATTGGCAATACTAAATTTAACACCACGGAGAAAAATTTAACCATTTTAGAAAAGCTAGGAGAATTAAATAAGAAAGGAATAATTACAAAAAAAGAATTCCAGGAAAAGAAAAAAAAACTCTTGAAGAGAATTTAAAATGTCATCCGAAAACCATCAGTTTGAGAAGACTCCCGCAGAATCTCATGCCGAAGTAATCGTACGAATGTTTCCCTCTGATGCAAATCCCGCAGGAAATGTTTTTGGTGGAGAAATTTTAAAACACATTGATATGGTCGCAGGTATTGTCGCACAAAGACATTCTCAATCAAATGCGGTAACTGTTAGTATGGATAGTGTAAATTTTATAAAACCTGTTTTTGTTGGAAATGTTCTAAAACTAAATGCTAGAATAAATTATGTAAATAATTCTTCAATGGAGATCGAGGTAAAGGCTGAAGCAGAGGATATTGTAACTGGAATTAGAACTGTAACTGGAACGGCATTTGTTACTTTTGTTGCATTGGATAGAAATGGTAAGCCAAGACATATTCCCCGTTTAGCTCTAAAGACTGATGAAGATAGAAAAAAATTTGAGGAGGGAAAAATCCGAATGGAAGAAAGATTAAGACGCCGTAAAAAATCCCCTTAAACTTCATGGATCAGTTTAAGAGGGTGTTTGTTTCCTAAGAATTATTGTCCAAAGAAGAAAAACCTAACGAGTGGGATTCGCTCTGGCAAGAATACTCAAAATCTCTTGAAAATTGGAAGAATCTTTTCGAACAAGTTCAACAAGCCAATAGTGAAATGCAGGCAAAATTCACTCAAGTATGGGAAAAAGCAACAAAAGAATCAAGTATGGAAACTATGAAATCGTTTGGAGAAAACTGGCAAAAAGCCTTGAACGATGCAGGAATGAAATCTTTTAGAGAATTTAGTGATGCTTGGCAACAAGCTATGAATTCAACAGGTACAGATGCATACAAGAAATTTGCCGAAAACTGGCAAAAAAATCTGGTAGGTCCAGGAATGGAACAAATGGAGGCATATGGTGAAATGATGAAAAAATTTGCCGAAACGTGGACTTCAATGTGGCCTCAAAAATAAGTTTAATCTATTAAATTTTCTTTCCGTAAAAAACCCCTAGAATTAATAACTCCATATACAATATCACAATCTAGGTGTTTGGAAATACAATCTCAAAGTTTTGTGGAATTATCTACTTTTAACGATTTAGCTAGATTTGTTTGTGCCTTTAGGGAATATCCACTCCGAGTTTATTCTCATGAATTCAAAGGAACACGTGTTCTTTCTAGTGGTTTAACTCTTGCAAATACTTTGTTGTTATTTTATACACCAATGACAAAATTTGGCCGGTACATCTCATATAATGCAACCAGAGGAAAAGAATATTCTGATATCGTCGAGTCTACTAAAAATATTTCAACCTATGCTCCAATAATCCATCTTGAATCTGAAATTTCTCCTCTATCGACCGAAACAGAAAATATAGCAGATAAATTTCATCCAATTAGAGTAAAAGATTTGGGTAGCCTTGCCAGATTAACTTACAATCCTGAACTTCCAGATGAAACAGATCTTGCATTGTATGCGATTCCCCACAATAAAACTTGGGTAATTGGCTATCCAACCTCTTTAGAAATGGACAATGTTTTTTATCAATTCAATTATGTTGAATTAGATTCAGAACCAATGAAACCATTTGTAAAATATCATGGTCATGAGGGTAAAGAGCCTGAACTATCTGATAGTTTTGAACATGGATTTTCTTATCTTTCAATTATTAAATTGAAGAACGAACATCCAATTTTTGGCCTAAAAAAAATCTAGATAAAAAATTAATGAATTTAATTTTTTAAATATTTGGACCTAGCCTTTAAATTTTGAGCCAGTTCTTTGAAAATTTCATTTACACTGACATTTACAAGATTAATTGTGGCATTTTCACTCACAATTTGATGTTCAAATTTCTCCTTTAATGCAAAAGAAACCGATGACCAATGAAGAGTTCCCTTCAATTGCTCCTCAATTGTAACATTCGTAGTGGGGAAATTGGAAGGAGAAAATACTATCCCATTTGTCCATTGCATTGTAGGAATGCCACCCCCAGATGATCTTGTACTAAAGGCAATTTGTTTTACCCAGTCATCAAAGTCATATTCAATTATTTCATGAATTACCAATTTTTTCCAGGGTTCAATTGATATTTCCATAATGGAGGAATTCATTTATCCATTAATAATCTTGTTTTTCTAATTAACATTCACCATTTTTGCGGTTGTTAAAAATATTTGAAAATTTAAAATTATTATAATTTAATCTAATTTACTGTTACCTTCAATTGATTTAAGCATATTTCTAACACTTTCAATCTCTTCTTTAGTGGCCTTACCCGTTTGAATATCGATTAATGTTCTAAACCATTTAGCAAAAAGTGGATTTTGTTTTAAAGTTAATTCTGTCTCTACTTTTAACTGGGTTTTTCTGTGCCAGAATCCAACTAGAATAGCAACCGGAAAATAGGCTAAAATAAAGATAATTGTAAAAAACCATAAATCTGAAAATATATTATCCAGAAATTCGACTCTTTCAATTAATAACCTATGAAAAATTAAAACAAAATTTCCAAAGGCCATGGCAAAAGCCAAATACGTTACATGACCTAACCGGAAATCAAGCCATCTTCTCCTTGTCCAATTCCCAGTCATCTATTAACGTATATCCAATTTGTAATTAAATTATACAATGATAAAATTTTTCAGAGGATGTTGTAATTAATTTAAGTAAATATATCCTCTCTTTTCAAGACTAATAATTTTTTTCTCAATTCGATAAACAAAATTTCAATAATAGTTAAAATTTGGAAATTAGCTGAATAATTTAATGAAGATATTACATATTTGGGATATAGGTGGTGACTCTTATCTTTTGGCTAAATATCAAAAGAAACTTGGCCACCAAACAGAGGTGATTAAAAGAGCAGGTTACAATCCTTATGGAATTGTTGAATTTTACGGAGGAATTGAGCAAAAAACAATATTATCAGTTGGGGAATTCTATCTAAATGCTATATTAAAATCGAGAAATTTTGATATTATTCACATCCATTGTATCTATAAGCTTGTTCCAATTTTAAGAAGACTGTATCCTAAAAAGAAAATTATTTTACACTATCACGGAAGTGATTGTAGATTAACTCCTCTAAAAAAGAGGTTAAAGGCAGAACATTTATCAAATAGAGTTTTAGTCAGTACGCCAGATTTAAAAAAATTTGTACCTGAAGGAACTTACATACCCAATCCAATAGATACTGAACATTTCAAACATAAAGTCAGCATATCAAAAAAAGCTTTTACAATTTTAGTAAGGGAAAATAAGTTAGAAGATATAAAAAATTTTTTATTAAAAAATAACTATAATATTCAATTCGATGTAAATTATTCTAAAAATTCTCCTATCCTTTATCGAGATATGCCTAAGCTATTTTCTAAATATGGGATTTATATAGATTTAAAATTTTCATTCGATGGAAAAATAATCCCAGCAATGAGTAATACTGGAAGACAAGCACTTGCTCAAGGATTAACGGTGTTAAATTACGAATTAAAATTAATTGATAAATTCCCAAATCAATTTGAACCTGAAAATGTGGTATCTGAAATGGAAAAAATTTATGCTGAGCTCTAAAATATTATTAATGATATCTTTACCTGTATGTTAATCAAATATTTTTAGAAAAGAATTGGAAGAAAAAATAAGCAAAATTAAAGTTGATGTTTTAATTCCCGCAAGGGATGAAGAAAAAATTATTTCTAATACAATTATTGCATTATTGAATCAAGAACTTCCACCAAAAAAAATCATTGTGGTAAATGATGGTTCTAAAGATAATACTAGTCAAATAGCTTTTTCTTTAGGATGTAAAGTTATAGATTTACCCTATGATGGAATTCAAGGTTTGGATGAATTAAAAATGGCTAATGTTTATAACGTCGGTTTAAAAAATCTTAACACTGATTTTGATTATGTATTGGAATTAAACGCTGATCATATCCTTCCTCCAAACTATATTTCAGAAATTGTTAATGAAATGGAAAAAAATTCCAAGCTGGTTATTTCTTCAGGAAAAATCAAGGATGAAGAATACCAAAATTCCATTATTCCTAGAGGCTCTGGCAGATTGATAAAATCCCAATTTTATAAAGAGGTAGGAATGAATTGGCCACAAAAATATGGAGCAGAATCTTATTTTGTTTTTAAGGCATGGGAACTAGGATACGAAACTAATGTATTTGATATTTCAACAAAAGCACGTAAGACAGGAACCAAATACACTCCTTCAACTTTTGTAAATATTGGAAAGGGTTGTAAAGCTTTGGGATACAATCCACTTTACGCGTTTGGTGCATTTATTAAAAGAAGTATTGTTTTTGGTAATGGTAAGATTTTCTTTTTATGTTTAAAGGGATGGTTTAGTAAAGTAGATCTTTATGATAATAATTTAAGAAATTTTGTGAACAAAAATCAAAAAAAACAAATTAGAAATTTACTAAAAAAATTCGCCAAGGAAAAATAAATTTGGATACTGTGTTAAAGAAATAGTTTACATAACAGTGTTTAAATATATTTTTTTGATTTTAATGGTTTATTGAAAGTGAAAGTTCTTCATTTAATTGATTTAGCAGGTATTGCTTCAATCATTTCTCACTATCAAAATAAATATAATTTGGGAAAAAGTGATCTTTTCTACCATAAAAAAAATGATTTTTCCTCAACTATATCCAATTACTATGAAGGTAAATCATTCAAAAAATTTAAAAAATTATTATTTTCAAGTTTACGTCAAAAAAATAACTACGATATTATTCATATTCATTCTGTAGAATATCTTGTACCGCTTTTCAAAATATTAGGAAAGAAAGTTATTTTACATTATCATGGAACTGATATTCGAAAACCAGGTAATTCGTTAAATAAAAAAAAAATTTTTTGTAGAAGTTTGGCGGACATGATAATTTATAATGCAGAAAATATGCTTCCAAAAATAATTACTTTCCGTGACGTAAAAAAAAGATTTCTGCCAAACCCTGTTGATATCGATCTTTTTAGAATAACTAAAAATAAAAAAAATGGAGGTATTTCATATATTTCTGGAAATCTGGATAAAAACAAAACCATTGAGGCTATCCAAGAAGTAATGAGTACAGAAATTATTGATCCCACTATCCAACAAATCCCATATCCACTTATGAATAAAATTCTGTCAAAATATGAAACATATTTAGATATAAGAATAACTCCTTGGGAACAAATTTTAGATGATTTAAGCACGACTGCATTACAGGCTTTAGCATGTGGATGTAATGTATACCATAATGGAAAAATGATTTCAGGTTTTCCGCAAAAACATGATCCTAATTTTGTAATAGAAAAATTACATAGCTATTATTGTGAATTAATATAATAAATTTTTATAAATATTAAATTCTTTAAAAGATAATAAAGAAATTTTTACAAAATTAATTAGTTAACTACACTGTAAGAAACTTGATGAAAAATAAAGAGGGTTAACCGTTGGGCTTAGGAATATATAAAAAAATAAAAAATATTAGACCGTATAGGCCGATTGAATATTGGAAAAAACGAGGAAAAGTATACGAAAAAGAATTTGTATACTCTAAAAATTTTCGTGATCAGGAAAAAATGCTTTTAGATGTATTAAAGCAACTTTCCTTTGTTAGTATTCTAGAATGTGGTTGCGGATTTGGAAGAATAACAAAATTAATTCTAGATAATTTTTCAATTAGTGAGTATCATGCTTTTGATTTGTCCTCTCATCAGATTGATAATGCCAGAAAAAATTGCCAAAAATTTGATAACGTCCATTTTGAGGTAAGTACAATACAAGATTTTAAGTCAGAAAAAAAATTTGACCTCGTTTTATCTGTAGAGGTCCTTTTACATATTTTACCTAGAGATATAGATCAAATAATTACAAAAATGGTCAATCTTTCCAAACGAGATATAATTAATCTTGACTGGTATGAAAAAATAATTCCACCAAAAATAGAGCCACACAATTTTATACATCAATATCCTAAATTATATTCAAATACTCAGATGATCCAAACCATCAAACAATATTCAATTAATAATAAACAATCTATATTTCACGCACAAAGGAAATCTTAGTTTTTTTTAAAAAGTGAATTTTCAAGAAAATTTAGCTAATTATTAAACTAAAATTAAATTATTAACCAATTTACCTTGAATTTAAGAATTTGAAAAAACTAATTTATTGATTTATTTATTCTAAATCATATTGACCACAATCGATATTGTCGCTGGGTTAGGAGAAATAGGTATTCCAATGTTAAAGCTTTTTTCAAAAAATAATGTTGTTTTGGGTTACGATGTAAATCAAAATTTAATGGATATAGAAAAATTTAAAAAATTTAGAAATTTCCCAATTAAATTTTTACACATATGTATTCCTTTTAGTAATAAATTTCCTTCAAATATAAAAAAATTATATAAAAAATTTAATCCACAAATAATTGTAATTCACAGTACCGTTGCTCCATATACAACACAAACATTACAAAAAAAATTCTCAATACCCGTGATTTATAGTGCTACACGAGGTGTACACAAAAGAATGTTAAATGATATTAAAAAATATACAAAATTTTTTGCGTTAGAAAAAAATTCTCCAAATAAAAGATGGGCAACCAATGAATTTCGAAAACTTTTGAAAAATTGTAATGTGAAAACTGAGAAAATGTCTACCCCCATTACCTTAGAACTTGCAAAGTTAATTGTAGACACCACCTATTATGGTTGGTTAATAAATTTTGCACAATTAAGTAATCTGGTAGCTAAAAAATATAATATTGATTATGATGAAATGTGGGAATTTTCTAAAGAAATTCATAAAAATCTTGGTAACAGGCCAAAAATGTTCCCTGGTTTCATTGGAGGACATTGCGTTATCCCAAACCTTTCCTTGATTAATGAGGATGATTTCTTTAAAATTGACAAAATCAATAACCTATATGCAAAAAAAGTAAAGAATTCAAAATCAATAGCAAAAAAATACACAAAAGGTAAGCAATCTTATTCTATTAAATAAAAACAGTCTGGTTCATTTTAAATATGGCATAAGAAATTTTTAACATAAATTGAATTCTCAAACAAAAATTAATTCTTCATTAAGAACAGTAGAATGGAAAAATAACAAAGTAGTGATGATTGATCAGACCAAATTACCAAATGAACTTGTTTTTGTAGAATACAATGATTTTAACCAGGTTGCAAATGCAATTAAAACTCTAGTTGTACGGGGAGCTCCTGCAATTGGGGTATCAGGAGCATTTGGATTAGCCTTGGCTGCGTTACAAAGTAAAACTACAACAAAAACAGAATTGATTTTAGATTTAGAAAAAGCAAAAAAAATACTTTTTGATACAAGACCTACGGCAATTAATCTTGGATGGGGACTGGAACAAATAATGAAAGTTGCACATGCCGGAACTTCGGTTAATCAAATTAAAACCTCTATTGTAGATGAAGCCAAAAAAATGGCAGAAGATGATATTAACATCAATAAAACGATGGGGAAATATGGCTCCGTTTTATTCGAAAACAATGATACCATAATGACACACTGTAACGCAGGAGCATTAGCTACAGTCGCCTATGGTACTGCATTAGGGGTAATTAGAGCTACTAAAGAAAGTGGGAAAAATGTTAAGGTAATTGCAACTGAAACACGGCCAATACAACAAGGATCAAGACTAACTGCTTTTGAATTAAAACATGATGGTTTTGATGTAAGTCTTATTCCTGATACTGCAGTTGGATATACTATGGCCAATGGCCTAGTAAACAAGGTAGTAGTGGGGGCAGACAGAATTGTAAAAACAGGTCACGTATTTAACAAAATTGGAACTTACCAAGTAGCTACAATGGCCAAACAACACGGCATCCCATTTTATGTAGCAGCTCCTTTATCCACATTTGATATGAAAAATAATGCCCAAGATGTAATTATTGAGATGCGAAAGGGATCTGAAGTTACCGGAATCGGAGATAAGAAAACAGCCCCTGATGGTATAGGCGTGATAAATCCTGCGTTTGATATGACTCCACCAGAGCTTATTACTGGAATTATAACTGAAAAAGGAGTTGCAAAGCCTCCTTTTAAGGAATCCATAAAAAAATTATTTGAAGCTAATTAATAGAAAGTTTTTATTGTTTTTAAAACTGCTTTTTACATTATGAGTACAGTATCTCCTACCGCAATAGAAGATTCTTTGAAGCAATGTATGGATCCAGAAGTTCCACTAAATATTGTTGAGATGGGTTTGATTTATGGAATTGACGTTACAGACAACAATGATGTTAATATTAAAATGACCATGACCACACAAGGATGTCCCCTTCATGAAACCCTTGTACAAGACGCTACAAGATATGTAAAAAAAGTTCCTGGAGTAAATAATGTCAAAGTAGACATTGTATGGGATCCTCCATGGTCCATGGAAAAAATGTCTGAGGAGGCAAAGACAAAGATCAAAAATATGGGAGCTGGATTGAATACACCTGCACCGATCAATTATGATACTGCCTTACCGCAGGGAGTTGGCAAACTTGTAAAACAAGAAGATGGTTCAATGGTCTTAGCTAATGAACATGATCAGGGATTTATGGTAAACCAAGCTATTGTCGACTTTTGGAAATCTTGTAATGGTCAGCGCAAAGTAACCGAATTAGTTGAGCTTTTTGCCCAACAAACAGGATTACAAAGAAAACAAGTAGAAAAAGAAGTAATGCAACTACTTCAACAACTTAGAGATGGTGGATTAATTGCAATAGCTGGTCAATCAAATACTCCAAACGTTGAGTTTAGAAAATAATTTTAAAAAATACTATTAGAGTTAGCACCGTCAAAATTTATTACAACTCCTGATAGATATTTGATTTTATTTTGAATTATAGATTTAACAAATTTTCCAATTTCTTCTGGTTCCCCTAGTCTTCCCATAGGAAGTGATTTTTGGAACTCTTCTACATTCTCAATCAGCTCTTTAGTTCGATCTGTGTTAAATGGACCAGGTGCAATATTAATACAACTAATATTTTTTTTTGCAAAATCTTTACTTAGGACTTTAAGCACTTCACTAAATGCCGCACGATACGCTGCTGAAATAATTAATTTTGGATTAGGTTCTTTGATTACACTTGAACTAATCAAAAAAATGTATCCTCCTTCATTTATTTTTAATTTCTGGAGAATTAAACAAAATCCTAAGAACAGCTGATTGTGATATTTATTCCAGTCATCCTCTGTAACCTCAAAAAATTCCTTTGCTGTAGGTCCTCCCGTATTTAGAACTAGAACATCTGTCTCCTTATGAGAATCTAAAAAATTTTTTACCGTTTCAAGATTTGAAGTATCTATATCCTCTTTTGAAGCTGCAAAAACATCAAAATTAAGGGATTTTAGGGAATCAGAAATTGCTCTGCCTATTCCTCTTGAACCCCCAAGAACAATTGCCGTTGACATGTCATTTAATGTAATATTTTGATAATTAAATTTCTTTAATTTCTGTTATTGTAGCCAGAACTGAATCCATCTTTACAATTGCCTTTTTTTCATCCCACCCAAGGGCTACGTACCAATCACCAGCATCGGAATGATATTTTGTTTCTAAAGTTTTGATATTTCCTGGTTTTTGGTTGTATTTTTTTGCAATCCCTGAAACTGCAAGAGCTATGGCATCCCTTTCTTTTTCTAGTCTTCTTTTCATAAGACCTATTCCTGGAGACATAATTCCACTAAATTTTCTTGTCTAATATAGTTAATTCAAAAAATTAGCCATAAAGAACAATTGGTCTAATTAGTTAATTTACAATATTTCAAATACTCAATTATAAATGAAATAAGGATTGAGCCTCATTCAAAAATTATCCAATTTACCAATAACAAAACCAAATAATCTTATTTCTATTGTATCCATTCTTGCCGTTATTGGTCCAATGATAATTTTGTCAGCAGGAATATGGGATGCTTTTTCCCATACTCAAAACGAACCAGACCTATTTTGGACGGTTCAACACATTGCAGTATATACAGGTGTAGCTGTAGTAACAACTGCGGGAATAATTGGGACTGTTCTTTTAGTTAGAAATCCTATAAGGGGTATTTTAAAAAAAGGGATTCGACTAGTAATAATAGGTTCTATTATTCAGATTTTATCTGGTTTGGGAGATTCCCTTTCTCATGAAATTTTTGGCATTGATGGTTTAATCTCGTGGTCTCATCAACCATTGGAAATTGGTATAGTTTTGGCTACTCTTGGAGGATTTCTTATTGTTAAAAGTAGACAACACACAAAACTGAAAATATTTTTACCATTTTCAATATTGGCACTTTTACTTTTTACAAGTTGGTTAGCATTTAATGCATTTCTAATATTTGGTCATGTAATCCAGTGTATTCCGGTTTACGATATATTCTCATCAGGTTGTTCAATTCTATAATCGCGTAACTTAATGTATAATGATATTACTAACATTAATCCTCCTGCTAAAGTAACAATTCCTGGAATAATCATATCCCTTCCATTAGTATCACCAAATTCTAATTCGAGATTAAGCTGATCATTTGAAAGGTTTGTAATCTTGGCAAAATATTTTCCTTCATACTCAAAATCAAAATAACCAACTGACATTTTAGTTTCAACAATTCCATCTGAGATTACATTACGATTCTGATCTAAGATTTGAACAAAAACTCCCTTTCCTGAAAACTCTGGAATGAAAATTGTGTAATATCCTATATCTTTACCCTCAAAATACAATTCAATTTCAGAAGATTCTGATGACTTTAAGGAAAAATTTTCTGAAATTCTTTCTCCCTCCTCAAAAACAACAGAGAGCCAAAACATCCCTAAAATTGTAACAACTATTCCTATTTTGAACAATGAAAGTCTCAATTTATCTAATCTGAGAAATTATTTACTTAATAAGATAATCTAAAGGGCTCGGAGGGCTTCGATCCCTCGACCTAGCGGTCCGAAGCCGCTCGCACTATCCAGACTGTGCAACGAGTCCAAACAATTAAGAATTTAACAGGCCTAAATATCTGTCTAGACACTTTGAAAGTTTCCAAAAAAGTAGTAGGAGTTGAGTACGCTATAAGAGATATTGTAATTGCCGCAAGAAAAGTTCAACAAAAAGGGATGAAAGTTGATTATCTTAACATAGGTGATCCAGTACAGTTTGGTTTTCAACCACCTGATAATGTAAAAGATGCTTTGATTAATGCGATAAAAAATGGAAATAATTTTTATTCTGAATCAGAGGGAATCCCAGAACTCAGAGAAGAAATTGCAAAAAAAGAGAACCGCAAAGGACTTGCAATATCATCAGATGATGTTTTAATTACAAATGGAGTTTCTGAAGGACTTGATATGGTTATATCATCAATTGTAGAAGATGGCGATGAAGTTCTTTTACCTGGCCCATATTATCCACCTTACGCTTCATATGTTAGATTACATGGAGGGGTTCCAATCGAATTTGCTGTGGATTTGAATAATTCAACCCCAGACATTGATGACATTAAATCTAAAATAACTGCCAAGACAGTTGCCATTTGTCTTATCAGTCCAAACAATCCTACTGGTGTTGTATTTAACGAATCATCTCTTAAAAAATTAGTTGAAATCGCTAATCAAAATAATCTGTACATTATTTGTGATGAAATTTATGACCAAATTGTTTTTGATGAAAAATTTGTAGGTATTGGAAAAGTAGCCAGTGATTCTCCGGTAATTGTTCTCAATGGATTCTCCAAAGTACATTTAATGTCTGGATGGAGAATAGGTTACATTGCCTTTAATCAATCACCAAAGCTGGAATCGATACGTGAAAATCTTCCAAAACTTGCAAGAGTTAGAATTGCTTCCAATCATCCGGTTCAGTATGCAGCCTTAGAATCTTTGCGTGGACCCCAAGGTTACATTGGAGAATTTGTTTCGGAGTGTAAAAAAAGAAGGGATTTAGTTGTGAAGAGACTTAATTCAATGCCCGGCTTGTCTTGTTCAAACCCCAAAGGATCCTTTTACGCATTTCCAAAGATTGAAAACAACAAGTATAAGACAGATAAAGAATTTGTAATGCAACTTTTGGAAACTCAAGGAGTTTTAACAGTACACGGATCTGGTTTTGGAGAAAAATATGGAAGTGGATATTTTAGATTAGTGTATTTACCAAGTATGGAAGTATTAGAATCTGCAATGAATAAAATTGAAAAATTTGTTTCTCAGTAATTCCAAATTGAAAACTTTTCAGGAATTATTTCAATAACACAATCAGTGTCGTCTAATAACTCAATTGCTGATTTGTTGTCCATACTATTGAAATATCGTAAAAGTATTCTGGTTGCAATTTTTTTTACCTTGGATTTTTCTAGTATAAGATTTGCTTTTCCTTTTCCATTTACACCAAAAATATTGGGGGCATTAATTCCTACATCGATACAAAATGCAATACGTTTGTTTTTCTTTAGATTTCTTACTTTTTGGGTGCGAGTGTTTGTTCCAATGTAAATTTTTTTTGAACTATACAAATACCAAACAGGCACAATATGAGGCGAACTGTCATTACCTATTGTTGCAAGTCTCAACACCTTTTGAGATTTTAAAAATTCATCTCTTCGATTCATGTTTTCTTAGACCAAACAACACAATAAAAACACCGACGCAGATAGTTGCAACGGAGATCTTTTCACTGTTAAATTCAGAATTAAACAAAAATTCTAAAACAAAATCCTCAGTCCAGATAAAATATTGCCTCATCAAGGCTATAGTTCCTATTACGATAAACAAAACCCCTAATGCAGTTGTAGGGTTTCTACCTCTACGATAATAATTGGTACTCATTTATGACTAATTAGATAATTTTGATGCCAGGATTCTTTATTTTATTTCGAATCATTGCATTAAGTAATAGCGGAGTAGAAATTTCTGCCATATAGGATAATTCCCCCGGTCCCAAATAAATAGGTCTTAATCCCTTTATTTCATTTATCAATTCATTTACAACATTGACCGAATCTTTGTCATCTCCACAAACAAAAATATCGTAATCAAGTTCCAGAGTTGGATTTACTAACTTTTTTTCAGATATTACATGAAAAGCAGAAACTAGTTTTGATTTATTTTTAAGATATTTTGAAACAAGTTGATAAGAAAATGGTTTATTTTCCTTAATTGGAATAAATTCAAAACCTACATCTGTTTTTACCATTGGAACAATTGGTGAAATCACAACACAACTTTCTTTAATTTCAGGTAAAATTTCCGAGCAAAGAGTATCAATATTCTCATAGGGAATTGATAAAACTAAGACATCACTTTCTTTTGCAACTGTGGTATTATCATTTCCCGAAATTGTTCCGTTTATCTCACCAAATGACTCTTTTGCTAGTTTTGTATATTCTTCAGCGGAACTCGATGCTCGCGAAGCATCTCTTGATCCAATTATTACATCATGGTTTTTAGACCATCTTAGGGCAAAACCTTTTCCCATTCCACCGGTACCCCCAATAATCCCCACTTTCATGATTTTCATCCAATAATGTTATTATTATCTCTATTTGAAGTTCGATCTAGTTGGGCTCCATTATTTTTCTGAGACATGGTCAAGCAATAAACAATACACAAAGAATTCTAGCTGGACGTACACCCGGTGTTCCACTGACTGAACAAGGAATTGATCAGGCAGAAAAAGCAGCTAAATTCCTGGAAGATATGAGCATATCTGCAATTTATTCTAGTCCGATAGAAAGAGCAAAAGACACGGCAAATATTGTTGGAAAACACAATTCTGTTGATGTAAGAATCGATGATAGATTAATTGAACTTGATATGGGAAAATTTACAGGGATGCCGTATGATAAAATTTTTTCTAGTCATGGAAATGTATTCATGAAATTCTATAGAGGAGAACTTGAAATTGCTCATAATGGAGTAGAGACCTTTGCAGATGTAAAAAAACGTGTACTTGGGATGGTTGATCATGTAATTGAGAATCATCCCGATGAAAACGTTGTATTGGTAACACACATGGATCCGATCAAGGCAATGCTATCTACCGTTGTTTCGCTTTCTCCTGAAAACTTGTTTGAATTAATTATTGCAAATGCTTCGCTAAATATTTTTAGAGAATACAACCGCAAGTTTTCAATTTCTGGATTAAATGTAATGCATCCAACCCGTTTCCACCAAGACTGGTAGCAAATAATCTTGAAAACCCTTAAATAGAAATTATAGGTCACGTCAGTCACCGATAATGAGGGAATTACTTGGGTTATTCTTAGTATTGGCAATTTTAGTTATTATTCCCACAGTTGATCATGTTTTTGCAGCAGCTGATGAACCAGGTGAATATATTGATCGTCGAGTTTTGATTTGGAATTTATTCTTTAGAATGATGGTTGCAGCCTTTACAGTGGGTGCAGTTGTTTCTGGAACAATGATTTGGCTTTGTTGGAGATTTAGAGAATCTCATCCCAAGGCAACGCCAACTGAATATGAAAAATCCGGTGAATTTGGAGCGCCAGCATAATGGGACATCATTCAAACTGGCCTGAGTGGATTTACGTAGGTGTTATTATTGCAATAATGTGTTGGGTCGGTGCCGAAGCATGGAACGTTGAGCGACTAGTTGAACATGTTCCTGCTGATGCGGAGACCATTATAGTAACAGGACAACAATGGTTTTGGACATTTGAACATGAGGATGGAACTAAAGAGGTCGGTACCTTACATGTAGAAGCTGGAAAAGCCTACAAATTTGAGGTAGTCTCTACTGATGTTAATCATTCCTTTAACATACATGATTATGTCGTTTTAATGGATGCCATTCCGGGACGAGTCAACACCGTGTGGTTTGCACCAGATAAAGCCGGAGAACACGACATTCAATGTAGAGAATATTGTGGACTAATACATTACAATATGCGTGGAAAATTAGTTGTGGAGGACCCTTTGACATGATACCAACCCTTTTATCCAAAAATTATTCGATTGTGTGTGAGGAAAAAAAGTCATGGTGCTAGAACTTCAAAAACCACGTCCAGTTTGGCAAATAATGTTCTCAACGCACCACACAGATGTGGGTCTGCTTTATCTTATCATGTCAATAGCATTTTTGTTCTTGGGCGGAACTCTAGCTCTTCTAATTAGAGCAGAACTCTTCTTCCCCGGATCACAAATAATTGCAGATTCAATGACCTTTAACAGAATTTTTACAGTTCATGGAACTACTTTGATCTTTTTGTTCTTACTTCCTAGTGCATCAGCAGTTGGTAATTACTTTGTTCCAATTATGGTCCGGTATAAGGATATGGCATATCCAAAACTTAACGCCATAGCTTTTTGGATGATTCCACCAGCTGGAGCATTAATTTGGTTAGGATTTGCGGACTTTACTTGGTATGCCACTCCACCATACTCCATCATTAGTTCTCCTGGTCCTGCTGCAGACATGTGGATATTTGGTCTAAAAATTTTAGGAATTTCCTCAGTTTTAGGTGCTATCAACTTTGTTGTAACAATTTTAAAATGTAAACATCCTGACATGTCTATTGGGCAAGTCCCATTGTTGGCTTGGGCATTTTTGTCTTCATCTCTAATCGTAATTGTTGCAATTCCAACCTTTGCGGCTGCTCTTTTGATGTTATTGACAGACAGACTAGGAGTAACTGGATTCTTTAACCCTGTAATGGGCGGCGATCCGATAGCTTACGCACATTTATTCTGGTTTACTTTCCATCCTGAGGTTTACGTCTTGGTAATTCCTGCAATCGGAATGATGTATGAGATTATTCCAAGATTCTCAAGAAAACCCATTTTCAGTAAATCATCAGGTATCTTTGCATTTGTTTTGTTATCTGTTGTGAGTTTCTCATCATGGGCCCACCACATGTATGCTACTGGAATGTCATTTACAGAAAAAACAGTATTCATGCTTGGAACCTTGGCTGCAGTGCCAGCATCTGGAATGCATGTCTTTAACTTTGTTGCCACAATGTGGAATGGCAGAATTAAATTCCTCACACCCATGATGTGGTCAATCGGAGGAATTGCGTTGTTCTTCTCGGCTGGAGCAGGGGGTGTAGCAAATGCAGCAATGCCACTAGACTTTACAACCCATGATACCTATTGGGTGGTTGGTCACTTCCATCTATTTGTGATGGGAACAATTGCCTTTGGAACAATTGGATTCATCTATTACATGTTCCCATACGTGACTGGAAGAATGTATAATGAAACCGCAGGAAAAATCCATTTCATTTTATCTTTTATAGGAACCGTCTTGGTATTCTTTACACAACACGTACTTGGTCTTTATGGTATGCCACGTAGGATTTTTGACTATCCTGAAATTCCTGAATGGATTGTCATGAACCAGATTGCAACGGTTGGGGCCATGATAATTGGAGTAAGCATGTTAATTTTCTTGATAAACCTCATTCACAGCTCTGCTAAAGGAAAACCAGCAGACATTCACGACCCATTTGGTCTTGGAGGAAAATACTACTATCCATTTGAATCAAAGAACCCACATCATTAGGAGAAATTGAGAAATGAGCGAGACTGAAACCGTATATCGAACTTCTTCTGCAAGAACAGGAAAAATGATGATAATAATGTTAGGTATCTGTATTGTCGGAGGAGTAATATTTTTTGCAATGTGGGATTATTGGCTTTCAGAACCGCCCCCAGTTGTAGCTATGATGAGTGGTGCTAAAGAAACAGGACCTGCAGCAGTTGCAACTGGAGAGACTATTACAATTGATTTGAATTTTGTTCAAACTCCAGATGGGTTTACCGATTTGGCTTTTAATGCATTGACAGGAGAACCTGGACACAATCCAACAATTAATGCTGCAGTTGGAGATAAAATAATTTTCAATGTGAAAAACCAAGATGGAGGTTTCCATGCATTTGGTGTGACTCCTGACGAAGAAGGATTTTCAGGAATAGTCCCTGGTAGTGAGGTTGCAAGCGCAGCTGCTCCATTAAAGGAAGGCGAAACAGATTCATCTGAATTTGTTCCAGGTGAAGAAGGGACTTACTACTACATTTGTACTGTTCCCGGACACCGAGAATTAGGAATGGTTGGAGAAATTATTGTTGGTGAATCTGCTGGCCCTGCAGAAGCAGCTGCTCCAACTGGAGTGAGCCATGATTTCACCGTTAACTTTGTAGAGTCCGAGGATGGATTCAGCGATTTGGCCTTTAATGCGTTAACTGGAGAACCAGGACACAATCCAGACTTTGTTGTTAACTCTGGGGATGAGGTAACCTTTACTGCAGCAAATGCCGGCAAAGGATTCCATGCATTTGGAATTGTAGCTTCTCCTGATGATTTTAATAATTCTCTTTGGGGTTCTGAAATTGCATCTCCTACTGCCCCACTAAAAGCTGGAGAATCTGGACGTTCTACCTTTACTGCAGGTGCACCTGGAACTTACTATTACATCTGTACCGTTCCAGGACATGCTTCCCTAGGTATGCAAGGATCATTTATTGTAGAATAGTATTGGCCCTTCAATATCTTGCATTATCCACTTTAATAGTTCTATATTCTCTAATGTTTGTCGGAGGGTATGTTTCAGCGGCAGGACTTGGATTAACCTGTCCAGAATGGCCTTTATGTCCAAATGGAATTCTTCCAAATGAAGAATACTTTATTGAATGGGTCCATAGACTTGTTGCAGCAACTACAGGAACATTAGTTATAGCGACTTCTGTCGGAAGTTGGCTAAATAAAAATGCAGGTAGAAAAATAAAATTCACTAGCACTTTTGCAGCTACACTAGTAATTGCCCAAATTACCTTAGGAGCATTGGTAATAGATCTTAAACTTCATGCTGTTTTAGTTGCAATACATTTGGGAGTTGGAATTCTTTTATTTGCAATGGTCTTACTTACTACACTATTTGCTTTCAAAATTACAAAATCTACCATTAAAACTAAAACCTAGATTTGAATTTTAATTTCTCTGGAAAATAGATATAGGTTACAACTATTCCCAAGGCTAGAGCTCCTACCGTTATTGCAATAAAGAAAATATATCCAAATGGATTTTGGGTTCCCATGTTAAATGTATAAGTTAAAACTCCAGCAGTTCTATTCATGTCATACAAATCAACTCTAACAATATGATTTCCAGAGTTTTTCCATACAAAATCCATCTCTACATGTCCTCCCTCATATGAGCGTGGGGGTATTGAATCAATTTGTTGACCATTGTAAAAAATTCTTGCACCCAACGTAAAACGGTCTACTTCCTCAAATTCTATATCAGTTACTCTAAAAAGAATTTGTGAAGATTCGCCAATCTCTGGAAATTCAGGCAGTGTAGCCACTTGAACTCTATATCCTCCCAATGTTGATTCAGCTGAATTAAACATTGAATGCCCATAAACCTCAGAAAAAGCTGGCACCAATGTTAACGCAAAAATAATCAAAAATGAAATCGATCGGAATTTTACCATGTAATTAATAGACTGTCTATCAAGAATATAGTGTTAATCCAAATCCATGGGAAAATCTACAAAACCTTTAAATTCTTATTGGCAAGAACTTCATTCGTTGACTGTCGTAAGTAAATCAATCGATATTAAAACGCCAGTAGACAATGTATTTACCTATTTTGCAAGACCAGAACATGTCTCTGATCAAATTAAAAATGATGCCGTAGGAATGACGGTAGTTCCCATGGATATCAAAGAGGGCATGGGCGTTGGAACCACTTTTAGAGTAATTGGGGATTTCAGCGGAAAACGATTAGAGTGGGATTGCGAAACCACGGAATTTATCAAAAATGAAAGAATTTCTGCTAAACAATTTGAAGGACCATTCAAAAGATGGCAAATTACCAACGAATTCAAATCTTTGGGAGATAATCTTACAAGAGTAACTATGACAGTGGATTATGAAATGCCATTTGGCCCACTTGGTTCCATTTTAGACAAGGCAAAGTTTTCAAAGTCTGCTGAAAAAGGAATGGAGACTGCTCTATACAATGTTAGAGGTTTGCTTGAAGGAAATGGTTCAATTCCTGTTTACATCACCTTGGATGCATACCAAAAACTCCTTACTGAGAAGAAAAAGATGAATGATGTGCCAGTTTCAACAGTACTTACTGCAATTCTTGAAAAGTACAACGAAATAGAAGCTAGGCAAAACTAAATTTTACTTTTACAATCTTAAGATTAATAACAACACATGGATCAGCTATTTTTGTGGGTCTATGGCGCAGCCAGGTAGCGCACCGGACTCTTAATCCGGTTGTCGAGGGTCCGAATCCCTCTAGACCCGCTTTTTCAATAAATTAAATTCAAAATTAAGGAAAATAGTAATTTATTTTAAATCTTTAGACTCTGACATTGCTTCTAAATCTATTTTAAATTCTTCTGGTAGGCCTTCCCACCAAATATTTTCTGTCATACTAACATTATTTTTTGAATTTAACTTATAGATCTTTCTAATAACTACTCATTAAACAATTTCAAAAAAATCTACACCTTTTCAAGTTTTTTTACAAGAGTAAATCTGATTTTTTCAGGTTCAATATCTTCATGCATATCAACATCGCTAATAATTTTGACTTTATAGTTACTCCATTTTTTGAGCATATTTCTACCTTTGAAGATATCGTCATTTTTTGATTCTGACTTTTCATATACCTCACAGTTAGCGATATACTTTTTTGCAACTCGATACATTTCAGATACTCCTTTGTTCAGATCATCTTCACTAAGACAATTCAAAAATTTATGAGTAAAAATAAAATCAATAGAAGAATCCTCAAAAGGCAATTTTGTGATTGACTCTTTTTTAAAATTATGTTTAGGATTACTCTCTTTTGCCATACATAAGGCCAAGTCGTTTAAATCAACCCCGTGAACTTCAAGGGTGTCAGGAAATAGTCTTAAATCTATACCGGTTCCACATCCAATTTCTAAGACACTTGTACAGCGCAAGGATACTGCCAAATCACGGATAAATTTGGCAAACTCTTCATTATATCTTGATTCATTTTCTTTGGCGTAATTGTCCCAAAATTCTTTATCATAACTCACAAGTTAATTTCTATATCCCCCGTATTTGTTACTTGGTCTAGTGTTGACATTTACAAGAAATCATTTTTGTGTCAAATGTACAATCATGTGGCCCATCTGACTTTGCATCCACTGGAATTTTTTCCATACAATCCTCATGTCTTCCTTTCTGGCAAAACCAGCAAATCTCCTCTGTATTTCCAGTAGCACAGGACTCCATGATTTTAGGGTGTAAATTTGTTGGTAAAAAGCTTCACGATTAGATAAAGGTCAACCAGGAAAGAAATCTTTCGTCTTTACCCATCGCTACGTCTTTAAAGGATTTTTGTAATGCTTTGGTAATTTTACCCATCTTTGCATTTCCTATCTTTACCTTATCAATTTGAGTTACAGATTTTACTTCAGCAGCTGTTCCAGTCATAAAAATCTCATCGGCTCCATACAAATCATCTCTTTCGAGGTCTCGTTCAATTACAAATCCTCCATTTTCCTCAATTATTTGGATAACACTATCCCTAGTAATACCCTCCAAACCTCCAGCGGACAATGGTGGAGTTTGAATGATATCATCTTTTACAATAAAAATATTTTCTGCACTTCCTTCTGCAACTTTACCATTTAAATTTAACATGATGGCTTCATCATACCCATTTTCAAGTGCTTCAACTCTTGCAAGAGCTGCGTTTGAATAATTTGCTGCCGCCTTTGCTTGCATTGGCTGTGAACGTGAATCAATCTTTATCCAACTTGACACTTTACATTTTGCTCCAGAAAACTTCCCTGCTTTGGATTCCCCCATTGCCCATTCCCAACAAGCAATAGATACATCCACTTTATTTCCAGTTGGAGTTAGGCCCATCGTACCGTATCCATAATATGCAATTGGTCTAATGTAACACTCTTTCAACCCACTTGTCTTCACTGTTTTCAAAATAGCTTTAGAGATCTCTTTTTTTGAATAAGGCATCTTCATAGAATAAAGTTTAGATGATTTGAAGAATCTATCTATATGTTCTGAAAGTCTAAAAACAGCGGATCCATTTGGAGTATTGTAGCATCTTATTCCTTCAAATATTGAAGTAGAATAATGTAATGCATGAGTTAATACATGAACTTTGGCATCTTTGAAGGGAACTAATTTTCCGTTCATCCAAATTTTTCCAATCTCCTTCATATGAGGGAGAAAATAATATGCTAATTTAAAGAATTATCTTTTTACTATGAAATCATCATGTTTTAAAAACTAAATATTGTGTAAAATGATAATTACACTATGAATTGGGTGCTTGGATTTTTAGGAATCGCGTTACTTGTAATAGGGTTAGTGGGTCAGGCCTTTGAGATGAGAAAAATAAGACTCTCTACATATCGTGATGAGGAACTAGCATCGGCAAATATTTTCACAAATAAAAAAAACATCAAATGGTACGTAATAATTGGAGCAGGAATAATCTCTTGGTATGCCGCTGAGCGTACCTAACTGGATTCTATATAGATCAGCTCTATATAGTAGTAATTTTAACAATAATTATCGCGTGTTGTAGGTAACGCCGGACTAAATCTAGATAACGGTCCAAGAACAAACCTATGATGGCGCTACTGGTGAAAACCCAGTGGGGCCACTTTTACTTAATTATATGAAATTTATTTTTGATGTTTCCTTGTGGATTGCAGTAATGGCCTTACTAATGTTATCACCAGAATCTTCAACTACAATAATTATTCTTGAGGTTTCTTCTTGAGCATCCATATTCAAAATGTTTAATCCAGCTTCCCCTATCTTTGCACTAGTCCTTGATGCAACTTGTTGAACTCTCCACATTTCATCGCCAATCAAAGTAATTACTCCTCTATTGTAAGTGATCGTTGCTAATGCGTCAAACCCCAAAAAATATTTCTCATTTCGTTTAACATAATCTGCATCAAGAAACAACATTCTTGAAAATTCCGTTCCATCTTTCGTAAAGGGTGATAAAATAATAAATTCGCTATACCGCCTATCTTTTTCAAGAGATGTAATCAACTTTTGGACATAGGTAGTTTCTATTCTAAAAATTGCACAATTTTTCTTTCCTGTTACAATTTTAATTGGATGGCCAATATTTTTATCGGTAATTCGTTTGATTATAGTTTTTTTGGTTGGATTCTTCATGTTAGTGACCATTATAGGAATATCAACGCCATTTTCCAGAATTTCTTTTATTGCGATTGGATCTAAGATTTTCATCCCAAACATTCCAGCCAACCTTGCTTCGTTGTATGACAATTGGTCTACATCAAAAAGACCACTATCAACAATCTTGGGATCAGCAGAAACTACAGCACTGTCTTTTTCAAAGTCTATTCTAGTATCATATTTCTTATGAAAAAGTATTCCAAGATCTGCAGCTGTCCTATCAGAACCTCCTCTCTCAAAAGTAGTAGTAATATCATCTATTGTCTTTCCAATAAATCCACCAATGGTTACCACATCATTATTCTCTACAAGCTTTTCAGTGGGACCTAATCTAGATCTTGATTCTGAGGCAAGAAAATTAGTAGACTCTATGTTATTATCGGTAATTATGGGCCAATTTTCGTAATTTACCGTGTCTGAAATAATTCCATTGCTTTTTAGGATAAAATTCATCACATGTGCCATTAGTATTTCTCCTGAAAAGGCTAAAGCCTTTGAACGAATTTCGTCAGCAAATTCTCTCTTCTCTGATGCCTCTTCAAGGGCTTTTCGAGATTTTTCTAAAAATGAATCAATTACATGGCTGCACTTATCTCGGTTATCAGAGCTTACCATTTCCAAAATTTTCTGGTATGACAAATTGACAATTGCCAACGAAAAACTTTTTCCACTTTCAGCATTTCTACCCTGTTCCAAAACTATATCTGTCAAGGATCGCTTTTTACCCTCAAAAATTGTTAATGGAGCAGAAAATACTGTAATAACTTTGGAGTTTTTTTTTAAATTCTTAATTCTATCTACAATAATTGGAATTGAAATCCCATCAGGACCAATTGCACTTCCACCAAACTTTGCAACAACTAATTCGGTCACAGTTTCAAAATAAAATGGTCATCTATTAATGGTTTGATTGAGTTTACTTAATTTACCAAGTTTTTGATAATATTGGCTGCCCTTAGAGCACCATTTTTTTTAACTGGATTTCGTTTCTCTTCTAGCTTCTCTAGAATCAGTTTTTCTAGTCGGTAAATATCTTCAAAGACAAACCCTTCTTCTTTAGCGTTATCCTCTTGCTCAAAATGTCCCCTTATTGGAATAAAAATTGCAGGTGTTCCATACTCGTTTGCCTCATCAATTGTTGATTTTCCTGCCAAGGAAACTAGAACATCTGCTGCATAAATTAACTCGTGAAGATTATTTACAAAACCTAAATTCCTTAAATCTTTGAAATTCTTTTTTATGGAGGGTCCTGCCACCAGAACAATTTCAAACTCTTTTAGGTTAGGCAAAATTTCCAGAATTTTTTCAATCAAAAACAAACCCGCATCAGTCCCACCTATTGCCACAACAATTGTTTTTTTATTAAAAGAAAATTTTTCTCGTAGTTCTTCTCTTGAATATTTGATTTGCCTCACAATTGGTCCTACTCTCTTAATATTACCATCATCTGACCCATCTTCGGGGAGAATAACTACATCACATTTTTTTATTATTTTCTGCATTGATTTGTTCATTTTTTTTTCGATAAATGATGTTAAACCCTTGGTAAACCTTGTTTCTAAAATATCAGTAATTAGAACCGTTGGGATTTTTTTATCCTGGGCTACACTAAGTGAGGCAAAATCCTCGTCACTTACTATGATATTTGGATTTTTGCTCTCAATAATTCTAGTTGAGATTTTTTTACAATCTTTATAATATTGGTAATACTTCCAAAGCCACTTTGCAGAATGTCTTAGAAAACCATTCTCAATACTGAATTGTGGCGGTGTGTAAAGATCTTCAACTTTATAATTAAGATTTTTTAAAATCTTTGCTGCACCATCTCCCGTAACAAAACTAGTTGATATATTTGGAAAATAATCCACAATTGCAATATCTCTTGTTACATGACCTAAACCAATGGGACTTGAGAAGAATTCTATATGGGTCATACTTCATTTAAAATTTCATTAAATTTTAGAATTTCAATTGTCTCAAAGTTTAAATGGTTTTCAACAAGGTAGGTTTCTGGGCTCATAGTCCAGGTCGGTTATGACGTCGCCCTTACACGGCGAAGATCCGGGGTTCAAATCCCCGTGGGCCC
>JAHELB010000059.1 GCA_024644385.1 Nitrosopumilaceae archaeon
AAAGTGGTAATAATTTAGGTTTATTTTAGAATGTATTTTCCTAAAATGTCAGTTTCAATATTAATCTTGTCGCCTATCTTTTTTGATTGAAAATTTGTAACTTTCATAGTATGAGGTATTAGGCAAACAGAAGCTTTGTTTTTTGTTACATCAACTACTGTTAAGCTAATTCCATCGATTGCAATGGATCCTTTTTTTACAACAAACTTTGAAAGCTTTTTTGGAATTTCAAACCAAATTTTAACTTCTTTTGGTTTTTTTTCAATTTTACTTATTGTTCCTACTCCGTCTACATGTCCTAAAACAAAATGACCTTCCATTCTATCACCAACTTTTAAACTTCGTTCAATGTTTACTATGGAACCTTTCACTAAGTTACCAAGATCTGTTTTTTTTATTGTCTCGTCAATCATTTCAAACTGACATTTATTTTTTGAAATTTTAGTTGCAGATAGACAAACCCCATTTAATGCAACACTTTGTCCAACTTTAAGACCCTTAGCATGTTTTCCTAGATCCACCATCATTTGAAAAGCACTACGATTCTTGGTATTCTTTGAAATATTTTCTATCTTACCAATACCCTCAATTATTCCTGTAAACATAGTTATCATACTTTGACTTCTGTATAAAAAGCATCAAATCGGTTGAATCTTTTTAGGCTAAAGAATACCAATAACAGTATTGGTTTCTGGAACAAAATTAATGGAGAAGATTTTACTTGGCGTAGCAAAACAGTGGATTGCTGGTGAAACAATAGATGATGCACTCGTTTCAGCTAAAGATGCCTACAAAAAGGGAAGACATGCAATAATTAACAAGCTAGGTGAATACCATACCTCAAAACCCCCTATAGATAATACTGTTAAAGAATATCAAATTATTTCATCTTCATTTAGAAAATGGAAGGTTAGAGGTGGCATATCTGTAAAGCCTACACAAGTAGGATTATCAATCAGTATGAAGGAATGTTTAAGAAATTTTGAAAAAATAATTAAAAATGCAACAGAGTCTCATACCTTTGTATGGATAGATATGGAATCATCTGATCATACAGATGAAACATTACAGATTTACAATGATCTATTTGCAAGATATGAAAGAATAGGAATAGCAATTCAAGCAAATCTCAAAAGATCTAAAAATGATCTAAAAGATTTACTAAAAAATGGAGCAAAAATACGTCTGGTCAAGGGGGCATATAATGAAAATAGTAAGATTGCATACAAATCTAAAAACAAAGTAGATCAGAATTATCTAAAATTAATGAAATTACTTTTCAAGGAAGGAAATGAGTTTGGAATTGCAACTCATGATTCTGCTTTAATTAAGCATACTATTAAACTGGCAAAAAAATCTGAGCGAAAATTTGAATTTCAAATGCTAAAAGGTATACGTGATGAGTTAAAACCAGAACTTAGCAAAAAAGGATTTGTTGTATCTGATTATATCCCATATGGCACTAATTGGTTGCCTTATTCAATTAGAAGGGTAAAAGAAAGAAAAAGGAATATTTTGTTGCTGGGTAGTTCGTTTATTCAATCACATCGAGTTTGAGTTTGTGCTCTCATAAATTGTTGTAGATAATTTTCCCCACCTGCTCCTTTTCCTGTTGAACCTGAATTTTTCCATCCAACAAATGGTTGACTTCTAACCAAGGCTGCTGTTGTAGCACTAGCAGATCTGTTTGCATATACAGTTCCAGCCTGTATCTTATCAAAGAAATCTTCAAGTTGTTTTTTATCTTCACTAAATATGCCTGCTGTGAGACCATATTCAGTTTCATTTGCAAGTTTTATGGCCTCATCAAAATCATCATATTCATCTATACATAGAAATGGTAAAAACAATTCTTCTTTCATTAATTTATGATCTCTTGGTAACTTTGATACAATAGTTGGAGAAACAAAGTATCCTTTCTCATAAGCTGAATCCGATAATAAATTTCCTCCAGCTAAAATTTTTCCATCTTTTTTTGCCAGTTCAACTGCCTCCTCAAATTTTTTCTTTGCAGATTCATTAATAATTGGTCCCAAAAAAACATCTTTTTCCCAAGGTAAACCTACCTTTAGAGATTTTGTCTTTTCTACAAGTTTATCAATAAATTTGTCTGCAATATTTTTTTGAACATATACTCTAGAACATGCACTACATTTTTGACCGCCATAACCAAACGCTGCTCGCATTACCCCTTCAGCTGCCTTTTCAAGATCTGCATGTTTAGTAACAATTGTAGGATTTTTTCCGCCCATCTCAGAAATGAAAGGTTTTGTTTGAAGTTTGGTAAATGTCTTGTATCCGGATAGACCAACCTCCCTTGAGCCGGTAAATGCTATTCCACTAACATCAGGGTTTTCAATCAATGCCTTACCAACTACACTTCCTGGTCCAGTTACAAAATTAATGGCACCATCTGGTAATTTTTTGTAAATAACTTTAGCAAACTCATACGAAGAAAGTGGTGTGTCACTTGCAGGTTTTAAAACAGCTGTATTACCTGTAATTAATGCCCCTGTTGTCATTCCAATTGCAATTGCAGATGGAAAATTAAAGGGAGCAATAATTCCCCAAACCCCATATGGTTTCAGAATTGTTCTAGTCTTTTCTTTTGGATTTGGATGTTTGGTTTCTTTTGCAAATCCCTGATTTAGTTCTAATTGATATGCATAAAATCTCATAAAATCAATTGCCTCATCTACATCTCCCATAGCTTCAATTCTTGTTTTGCCATTTTCAAAAGACATTATTGCTGCAAGTCGAAATTTTTCTTTTGAAAAAATATCTGCGCATTCTTTAAAAATTTTTGATCTAGTATTGTAGTCAGTATTACTCCATTCAAAAAATTTTTCTTTAGCTGATTTTATTGCATTGTTAGTATCTTCAATAGTGCAGTTAGGAAATTTTGCAACTATGATCGAAGTATTAGATGGAGATTTTACTTCAAAAAGATTCTTGGAAAATATTTCTTTTCCATTTATAATAACAGGGTACTCTTTATTTAGTTCATTTTGGAACTCTTTAACTGCATTTTCATATTTTTCATGAAATTCATCTGTAGTTTTATTTGCAATAGCAGTTCCCCAAGTGAATTCATTTTCAAACATACTTGTAGTAAGCATTTACTATATTTTAAAGGAATGCGGTACTAATTGTAGAATCAAGAAAGAAGGCTGCACGGAGAAGGAAACTAGCAACTAGAAGATAAGCTTCTTCTTTTTTTATTTTATACTACTTTACTGAAGATATTACTTCAGAGATCATTCTTGAAGCTAAATGAGATGTTCGGTCTTTGATATCATAACTAGGACATACTTCCATTATGTCCATACCAATAATTCCATTTTCTACAATTTTTTTTAAAAGATAAACTGCATCAATATTTTGGAGACCCATTGGAACCGGGACTGAAACTCCAGGAGCAAATGCAGGATCTACGCAATCCATGTCAAAGGAAATGTATACATTTTTTCCAATTGTTTGTAAAATTGACTTTGAAATCTCCTCTAGTCCCTGTTCAGCAACATCAAAAGGAGTAATTACCTTAATATCATATTTTTTTAGATTGTCTAATTCCTCTTTTTCTGGGGTTCTAATTCCAACTTGTAGGCTTGTTTTTGGGTCAATATTGGGCAAAATATCGAAAAAAACCGATCCATAGTAGTTCTGAGTAGAGCTCACAAAATCAGGATGTGCATCAAAATATACTATTGAAATTGGATCTATATTTTTTGAAATTGCTCTAACTAATTCCCTAGTAATGGAGTGATCACCACCTATCGTAATAGGAATTTTTGAATTAGAAATAATTTTTTGAAAAGTAACATCGATTTGTTCTTTTGATATATTTCCGTAATCTAAAATCTTTTTTTCCCCAATTCCAGTAAAAGGAAGTGCAAGTGATTTTGTTCCTTCCCTAGTATACGAGTCTCGTAAATTTGAAATATCTCTGATAAAATGTGGAGCTTCAGAGGTCCCTTTTCTTAGTGCATGGGATTGAGATTCATCAGGAATTCCTAGAATTACAATATCTGCTTCATCAAAGTTATCAGTATTTGCCCAACAAATTGTCTTTTCCATACCCTCTCTCATTTTTCATTCTAGAAATTGTTTGCTCTATATGGCTTAGGTATTAATTACTAATTTACAGTCCAATTTTATGCCTAGCCATTATTTTGTAGAGACAGCAGATTTTGAGAGTTTTGCTAGATATGTTTGTGCACGTAGAGAGAATCCCTTGAGAGTATACTCACATAAACTTAAGGAAAAAAAAGTTTTTTCCAGTAGAAAAATTTTGGCAAATTCATTATTTTCTATTTATACGGTTTCACCTAAAACTGGAAGATATATTTCATATAATCCAAAAAGTGGTAAAGAAGAATGTGATGTTGTAAATTCAACCAAATCTTATTCACAGTATGCCCCAATTATTAATTTACATTCACTTCCATCAACATTTGTAATTAATCCAAAAAAAGTTGTAGACAAGTTTACTCCTATACAAGTAGAAGATTTGGATAGTCTAGCTAGATTAACATATGATCCTGAATTACCTGATGACTCAGATTTAACACTCTTTATGTTTCCAAAAAAAAATAAATGGATAATTGGTTACGTAACTTCACTTGATTTAGAAGAAGTTTTATATTTTTTTAATTATGTTATACTTGATAAAGAACCAGCCAAGCCATTCTTACAATATTCAACTAATGATATCAAACCACCTGTGTTTACAGATAAGTTTCAACATGGTTTAACTTATTTGCCTATTGTAAAACTAAAAGTTTGTCATTCTATTTTTGGTTTAAATTAAAATTTTAAAAATAAATGAATTATTTTTTTCTTCGAAATCTTCTTCATCATAATCTTCTTCATCAAACTCTTCTTCTTCATCCATACCTGCCGGTCCTGTTAGTGGTTTCTTTTCCTCTGGAATAATATCTGGAATTAATTCTGCCATTTTCTCACCTGTGTCTATGCCCCCTGCACCCAATAGGGTAAGAGTAGATTTGACGTGATCTAGTTTTCGGATATCCCCTATAATTGCTTCCTTTATTTTTTCAGGTTATTCTGACTCAACCTTGGCTATTATATCAAACCCCTAGGGTACCAAAAACTTCCTTTATAGAATCCATTTGTTTGAGTTGATGAATTATTGATTCTCAGAACCCATATCACAATTAATCAAAACATACGCATGTTCCAATTGTATTTTTCCAGAAAGGAAGGAGAAAAGATTTTCCAGAATTCAAATATTTTGAACCACTTTATATGGATAAAAAATAAGGGATTATTATGGGACTATATGGAGTCTATGGAAGCCACACTACCGAATCCTGTCCTTTGAATAATCAGACAACTCGAAAATTAGTAATTGAGGGTGGACCACATATCAAGGAGGTAGCTGAAAGGGACGGTGTAAAAGTAATTGGGCAATTTCATTCTGGTTTAGAACATACTTTTCTTTGGGTGCTAGATGCAAAGGATGCTCAGACAGTTGAAAAATTGATGTTCCTGGCAGGAGTTCATAAATTCAATGCTTTGACGATTGTACCCCTTACTACATTTGAAGGGGTAATTGAAAAATGCAAGCAAATTGAAGGGTCTTAAATCATTCTAAGATC
The DNA here is from genome assembly GCA_024644385.1 of Nitrosopumilaceae archaeon. Classification (GTDB taxonomy): domain Archaea; phylum Thermoproteota; class Nitrososphaeria; order Nitrososphaerales; family Nitrosopumilaceae; genus Nitrosomaritimum. The sequence goes on from JAHELB010000059.1 coordinate 5,622, forward strand.
CTAGAATTGGTTCTGAATGGTAATAGTTGGTAATCATAACCAAAATATATATACAGAATTTCAAGATGCTTAATCATGAAGATTAAGACTGTAAATCCTGCAACTGAGGAGATTCTTGCAGAGTATGATGCTTTAACTGAAGACCAGGTCAATCATGAAGTAAATGATTCAAGAAAAGTGTATGAATCCATTTGGAAGAAAATCGATATTTCTGAGAGGGCAAAGCTACTCAGAAACCTTGGTCATATGTTACAACAAAGAAAGAAAGAATATGCCACTATAATTACAAATGAAATGGGGAAACCCATTACCGAATCGATTGCCGAAGTTGAAAAGTGTAGCTGGGTATGTGAATATTATGCAGATAATGGTAAAAAATTCTTAGAACCTGAATTTATTGAAACAGATGCAAAGGACAGCTACGTGCGCTTTGATCCATTGGGAGTAATAGGGTGTATAATGCCATGGAATTTTCCTTTCTGGCAAGTACTTAGATTCTGCGTTCCTGCATTATTTGCTGGAAATACTGTGTTGCTAAAACATTCCAGCGTTTGTCCTTTATCTGGGAATACTATTCAAAAAGCATTAGAAGAAGCAGGTTTTCCAAAAGGAGTATTTCGCCACCTTGTTGGAAATTATCTTGTAGGTGAAGCTCTTGCGAGGGCCAATGTCGATGCAGTTTCAATTACTGGAAGTACAAGAGCAGGAAAAAGAGTTGCAGCGATTGCAAGCCAACAGCTTCATAAATTTATTTTAGAACTTGGAGGGAGTGATCCGTTTGTTGTATTAAAAGATGCAGATATAGATAGAGCTGCAGAAATTGGTGTAAAGTCTAGATTTCTAAATAATGGTCAAAGTTGTATTGCAGCTAAAAGATTTATTGTTGAACAAGATGTTATTGAAGAATTTACTAAAAAGTTTATTGAAAATGTAGAAAAACAAATTGTAGGAGATCCTTTAGACCCTAAAACAACCATTGGTCCACTAGTACGCGATGATTCAAGAGACACAATAGTAAATCAAATTGGTCAATCAGCCCTTAAGGGTGCAAAAGTTCTAGTCGGAGGAAATGTTCCTCAAATGAAGGGATTTTTCTTTAATCCAAC
>JAHELB010000019.1:0-22817 GCA_024644385.1 Nitrosopumilaceae archaeon
ACCGCTACCCTTTAGCATTTGTCGTACTTGTGGAATGACAGTCCATGGATCACCTAAATCAATTAAAGCTGCATCTGCATCTTCTAGTGGAACTTTTTTTACAGTTTTAATATCTAAATTTGCCTGTGTCACATATTTTTCCATCCCACACTTTTTTAAATTCTTGGCAGCTATCTTCATAAAATTCTCATCTACATCAAACGTGTAGACATGTCCTCTTGGTTTTACAATACTTGCAATAAAAGATGTAAGTGATGCACTGCCCGTTCCAATTTCGACAATCTTTTGACCATTTTGAATACCAGCTCGAGCTACAATGTACCCTAAATCTTTGGGATACACAATTTGTGTGCCATGTTGAATCTTCATGACATAATCATACATTGTGGGTTTTAGCAAGTAAACGTACTTGTCTTTGTTTGTAACTAGTTTAGAGCCGTATTCCTTGCCAATGGCATCGACATGCTTTAAAATACCAATGTGTGTGTGAAGTACTTCTTTTTTGGAGATTTTAACTAGCCATTTTTTTGAGGAATTAAAGTAAAACAAAACTGGAGAATTTTGTTTGATTAATTCCATATGATTTCCCTTTAAATTTTAGATAATAACCTACTGGCCATAGAAGTTACGAATAAAGACCAAAAATAGGCCTTTTAGAAATTGGTTTGACAATCATCAATAGCATATAGGTTGGAAATTATACTTTTGGTAAAAAATTTTCAAGTTGGGCCATTAAGCCCCTAATTGACATAGTAATGATAGGTCAACCTACATATGATGAGTCAATTTGAGCCTGAAGAAACATCAATTGAGCGTGAGAGGGCAATATTAGAGGAGATTCAAAAAAACCCTAAACTGCACCACAACGCTCTGATAAAATTGATGGTTCCAAAATACATGGCAAAAACCACCTTTGAGAAAACAAAAAACCATATGCTAGAAAAAAATGTGCTATCAGTTACTATAGTAGGAAATAAAAAATTTTACAAAATTACTGAAGATTATCAAAAAAAATCTTTACAGTTGGTCGAGAGAATTTCCCATGAAAATTACCAGCACATACAGCACGAAATAAAGAGAATAAAGGATTATCATCACAAAGATGTTAATGAAAAAATTTCATTATACTCGCAATTACTAAGAGAGTTGCTTTTAACAGATAACAGATTTACGCTTTTGGATTCAATTAAAAATCCAAAGAAAACTTTGTACAAAGACGAGCATCTATCCATTCAAGAAATGATTTCTAAAGTTTTTCAAATGATTGAAGATGATCAAGATTATAACTTAATTTATCCTGTTGTTATGAAACGTGTTGAGGTAGATACTAAAAATAATTTTAAATATTTTGAATAATTTTTTAAAACCTTTTGTAACAAAATAATTATTACAAAAATTTATTTTAATTTCGACGATTAAATTTAATATGTAAAACTTTCGTATTACAAGTCAGTATACTTATTAAAAGAAAGTTTGTTCGATTGAACAATGAAGAAAACGACAAAAGCAGCATCATTATCAATAATGATGTTTGCAATGGTAGGTATGATTGGTTTCATTCCAAGTGCTTCCGCTGAAGGCGTAGGTAAAGGAGGATACCAATTAAACTTGCTTGCAAAACACTGGGAAAAAGCAGATGGTGCGATAAATTGTGATAATAACGGCCACAAAATCTTTGTCCCACTTCAAGGTAAATTCAAGATCAACCTATCTGAAGGAGACTTTGCTGTAGGAGACTGTAATGCAACTGATGACAGAGTAGCATCATTCTATCTTCCAGATCCTCTTGATCTGGATAACGACGGTGTAGTCGATGAAGGTCTCGGTTGTAATGTAGAGGAAAAAACCTGTACAATCGGTTATCATGTCTACATCAGAGCTTTGGGTGCACAAGGTAAATCTATTACCGTAGGTCCAACCTGTGCTGAAGCAGACCTTGTTGGCGATGATGGAATCAACGAGTCATACTGTAGCACGGATGATCCTATTGAAGTCAAGACTGCATCAGGTAAAGGTGGCGGAGCAAAGTTCCAAGACATCTCTAAAGAGTTACTCACAATTTGTGTTGACTATTTAGATGACGGTTTTGATCTAGAAGGAAATCCAATCGGCGATGGTAATTGTGATGAAAGAATCGCATTATTTGACGATGATTTCGAGAATTTCATGTGGAACTTTGACAACGACGGTGTGCGTAACACCCAATTAAGATTCGTCATTGGAACAAACACAGTAGGTTAAACAACCTAACCTTTTTTTCTTTTTTTAAATTAATTAAATAAGATTTTTAATTTTGATATATCTAATCATTCAGTTTTAAAAAACTTAAGATGTACAAAATAATTTAAAAAGCCTAATTAACCACAAAAAGGAGATTTTAAAAGTTGAGGAGGATTTATTTTGGCTTAGTATTATCCATAATTATCTTACCCTTACTAATGAATTCAAGTTTTGCACAAGAAGATTACGTGATAAATATTGCCGAGGGAGCGGATAATCCTGACAATCGAATTTTTTATCACATCCCTACATCTAGAAATCTTCAAGGACAGATGGTTATCACCCAAGGTGATTCGGTAACCTGGAAAAATCAAGACCAAACTGAACATACGGTAACATCGGGTAATCCCGAAATAGGACCTGATGGACTATTTGATAGCGGATTGTTTGGGCCTAATGGTTCTGTTATGATTGAATTTACCGAGGCAGGAGAGTATCCATACTTTTGTACAATTCATCCTTGGATGATGGGTAAAATAACAGTAGCCGAACCATATTTAGGAAGAGAGCAAGTAATTCAAAATGTAGGTGTTGAGTATGATAATGAAGGTAACGGCGTAGAGGTTAGATATACACTAGAAGGAACACTTTCAGATACGGTCCTAATTAACTCCGAGCAAAATTCTGTAACGTTTTATTATGATCCCCTTGAAAGCAAAGAGGATATTTTAATTATTAAATTACCTGAGAAACTTGTAGACGACATTCAGTACACTCAGGTTGATGGGGAAATTGTTGGCGATGCCATAAGGGAGAATATTGGAGAGATAACAACTATGTTTGTTCCTCTTTGGCCAAATTCAAAAGAAGTTACTTTTGTTGGGCAGCAGGTTATTTCTAGTGAAACGATACCAGGGGGTGGTTGTCTTATAGCTACTGCCACATACGGTTCAGAGCTTTCGCCACAGGTGCAAGAACTCCGAGAACTTAGAAACAACAAATTACTCCAAACAAAATCAGGCGCTTCCTTTGTGAAAGGTTTCAATGAGTTTTACTATTCATTTAGTCCTGCAATAGCTGATTACGAGCGTGAAAATCCTATTTTCAAAGAAGGAGTAAAAATTGTCGTAACACCAATGATTAGTTCCCTTTCTATTCTAAACAATGTCGATATGAATACTGAATTTGAAGTTTTAGGATATGGAATTAGCTTAATTCTTCTGAATGTTGGAATTTACTTTGTAGTCCCTACCATAGTTATTGTGAGCATTAAAAAAAGAATTTAATTTTTTGTGAGTGTTACATAATAAAAATTTTTTCAATAAAAATAAACTCATTAAAATTTTTTAATTAAATTAAAACTAATGAAAAATTTTTTGTTGTAAAAAAACTTTCAAAAAATTTTATACTAATTGATTTATTTTTTGTATTTTGATTTTAGTTACAATTGATCGTAAAAGATAAATAAAAAAAGTAACATAATAATTGTAACAATAGATCGAAAATAAATTTTTCATCGTAACAATATTGTAGTGACACTTAAGTAAAATTATAAACCAAAAATTTTTCAGAAACGTAATGACAAACTCAAAAACGAAATTTGGTATGTTTGGAATAGCTGTTATTGTAGCAATTCTAAGCGTATCATTAATTGCCTTTGCCCCATTGGCACAAGAAGCCAAGGCAAATGCGGCAAACAAGAATGGCTTTGCGTCCAGTACAGTAGAGATGATATGGTCCGAAGCTGACGGTGCAGGAAATATCTTACCGATGGAAATAGAATCATACTATTTTAAAACCAGTAATGATAACAATTGGATAGTAGATTTCACAGCAGAGTGTGGTACTGCCAATCATATCAAAGCAGAAGGTAAGAAAGGTTCAGGAAAAGATCAAGACCGAACAAATGTTTCCACAAAGATATTCTTTACAGTTGAGCATCCCGATGAAACCGAATGGTTGGTCCATTTGGATGGAACAAAAGAACTCTATGATCCAACAAATGTACCAGAAATTGCAATGTGGAATCTTTGTAGCCAACAATTTGATATTCAAAGCAATTTGAATAGTCTTATCTCAAGTTGTGGAGAATTAGATGCCGCAAATGAAATTGACGACGAAAATGACCTTGCAGAATGTCTAATTGACACTGACGGTGATGGTGTAGGAGACACAGTTGATGAAAATGAACTTGTTTATACCTGTCTAGTTGACGAAGATGCTCTTGAATGTGAACAATCAATAGAATTGTTCCTATCTAATTCAGGAACTAGGTCTGCTAAAGCTGTTTTAATGGATCTTCCTCATGGCAACAACGAAGTCTACGTCTATGGTATGTTTGCAGCTGATGGTTCAACTGGTGAATTCTTGGAACTGAACGAAGGAGTAGATGGAACATCTACTTGGGTGGGAAAGAGAATTCTGACCGTGGATACCTTCCATACTGATCAAAGCGAAGCCATCCCATAGCAATCCCTAAACCCTCTTTTTTATTTTTTATAAATTTCAAATATGATAAATCCTCAATTGAAATTTCACACTGATTTGATTAACAATTTAACACCGAATAATGACTTTTTCCTGACTTAAATATTAAACTGGATTTAAACAAAATCTAAATTGCTTGAGCGCACCACCCCAAATTTCCACAGCAGATGCTGTTTTACGTATAAAGAGACTAATTGACAATCACCAGGGAGATCCCGGCAGACTACAATACATTTCTGAAGCCCTACAAAAGGGCAAAAAATTATTTCACTCTGATCAAATTTACCTAGAAAAGAAAATCTCGTCTCAAGTAATTCCAATTCAAATTAAAAAACCAAGTGAGACTGATGAAAAGATCAAAGTTGTAAAAAAAATGCTAGTTCTGAATTTTGGAGATTCAGAACGACTCAGACATATTTTGAATACCCTAGAAAGAAAAAAAGTTCTTTACAATTCAGATAGATTATACCTTGAATCAAAGACACAAAAACTACGTGAATTTTTAGCAGGTAAGAGATTAAAACCCGGATTCAAACCAAGAATTTCAATAAAGCCACCTATAGAACAAATTAAAAAACCTGCACCACGAGAGACACCCGAAACAACCTTTGATGAAATAGAGCAGGCAATCAGTACAGAGCAACCACAAGAAATAGTAGAAGAGATTCCCCCTCCAAAACCAAAACAGACTGCTGATTTGTTTGAATTAATTGAAGATACCTCCAAAGTAGATTTAGAAATTCAGCAAGAACAAGAAAAAATTTCTGAATTGGAAGAAAGCCAACAGAGAAATAAAATTAAACGTGAGGAATTATCACAGTTAATTGCATATCGCCAGGAATATGAAAAAAAATTAAATCTAGAAAAAGAGTTTTTGCAAAAAGAGATAAAAATCGAACAAGAAAAAGTCAAAGAAAAAGACAAGATGGTAGAAGATCTGATTAAAAATCAAGCAAAACTAATTCAATCAAAAGCTGAACGTGAAGTTTTACTTGAGCAGATTAAAATCGATAAAGAAAAATCAGATCAGGAGCTAAAACAAGCACAAGAAGAACTCGAACTATTAAAACAACAATTCGAAGATCTTCAAAACAAGGTAAAACTAAAAAAACAAATTCTAGATGATCAGATTAACCAAGAAACTGAGAAAATTAAAAAATTAAAAGAAGATTCTGAATAATATTATTTAAAAAAATTCTTTAAAATTTAGATCGTTTTAGGCATAAATTTCACAAAATATTATAAATTTCCGATCTCAATTTTTTTCACTGAAAATGAATTGTTTTAATAAATGGAAAAACATCCACCACATATGATTAGGGCTGTAGTAGTTGATGATGACAAGGACACTGTTACTGCCTTTTCGGAAATTTTGGGGAGCAACGACATTGAGGTTGTTGGCAAGGGATACAATGGTCAGGAAGCAGCTTTTCTGTACCAGAAATTAAAACCAGATGTAATTTTTTTAGATATAATCATGCCAGTCTATGATGGCTTTTACGGGTTGACAAAGATCAGAGAGATGAATCCTGAAGCAATAGTAATAATTACAACAAGCCAAATGTCCATAAATGCTCAAATTGCGCTCAACAAACTAAACCCATCTGCAATAATCAAAGAACCAATCGATGTCAATGAAATTATGGGTATTGTTAATCGTCTTTGCGCCCCCTCAATTGATTCAGAAGATACCATGAAAAAAACAATGGTTACTCTTGCACTAAAAAATTCACTGTTGGAGCTTGGAATTCAAGACTATGATAAAGTAGTGTCATTGCTCCAAAAAAATTATTCTTGTAAATTAGAAGACTGTTATGAAAATCCGGTGTACCTGAGACATATTCTAAAAGATCTCTATGGGAATTCATATCCAGATATTTTAAATTCGATTGTCGAAAACATGAAAGATATTTCATCGGTGGAATCCGTCAAAGATTTTCTGCAGGTGTTAAAAATTTAAGGTTTTTATCCCAAATTGCTAGTCGCGTATTAATTAAATACAGCAACAAATCAGGTACAATATGGCAAATATGAAATGCGTATCATGTGGAATTAGTTTCTTTTCTCCAATGGGTTCAGACAAGTGTTCCAGATGTGCAGATAAAAATCCTCAAGAGCATGCAGGTCATGATTCTTGTGGCTGTGGTCATAGTCACTAGTCACAGTTTATTTTTCTAGAAAAATCAAACTTTGTGTGAAAAGACACAGGGCCTTTTCTATTTAGCGCAAATACAGTAAAATCGTCCAAATTTGAGTATAAATGAAAAAATGTTCTAATTTTCTGGTTTATTCAAAATACAAAAATATGAAAAAAATGACCTAAATGTAGAGAAAAAGTTAGTTTTGGACACCGATCAAAAAAACTAAGACAATATTTAATTATCATTTCGATCAAAAATGGATCTAATCGGGCGAATGAATTGTTAGAGGTTAAATCAAATCATTTTGATGCATTGTTTGGTAAGGGTACTTCTTTAGAGAATCCTGAAAAGATTAAAGAAAAAACTTTACCAAATGAAGCTTCCTCAGAGCTAGCCATTAATTTTGAGACACTATACAATGAGGGTGCATCGCTGGTAGAATCAAAAAAGTTTGAGCAAGCTATAACATGTTACAAGAAGCTGTTGGAGATTAGTCCAAATCATATGAACACTCTATTTAATTTAGGAATTGCATTTGGTAAAATGGAAAAAAATCAAGAAGCTATACGATGTTATGACAGTTTGTTGGAAGCAAACCCAAATCATTTGAATACGTTGTTCAACAAGGGTGTGGGGTTGTCCAGATTGGGAAAACACAAAGAAGCAATTGAATGCTATGACAGGATTTTAGAAATTAGTCCAAATCATATGGATTCATTGCCAAACAAAGGAGTTGCTCTTACTAGAATTGGAAGATTAGAAGAAGCAATGGTTTGTTTTGAAAAAGCATTGAAGATTAATCCAAATCATTTGAATGCCTTATCCAACATGGGGGTTTTGTTTTGTTTTCTTGATAAATTTGAAAAAGCAATCACCTTCTTTGATAAGGCTTTGAGAATAAACCCAAATAATGATACAATAAACAAAAACAAGACCCTTGCATTAAAAAAACTAAAAAATAAAAAAAATCATCAATAATATTACAAGAAAAATATGTTTAATTTCAATCGCGTAATTATTTAATTTTAAAATGTATCAAATTAAAAGATTCAATTGGGAAATTCTAGAAATTAAATTTGATGTTCTATTAAAAAACCAACATTCCTGGAACAAAAATTTTTAAAATTGTAAATAATTAATATGCTGGCTACACAGTAGAAAATTAATTCTAGATTATTTTTAATTGAGGTTACATTTTATTTGGTGCGGTGATTCCTAGCAAATTCAACGCCCTTTCTAGGGTAATTTTAAATGAATAAACCAGACAAAGACGTGCTTTTTCTAAGGCGATATCGTTTATTTCCAAAACCTTGACATTTTCATAAAATGAGTTGAAAGCAACTGCCAAGTCATGACAATATCTGGAAATTACTTTGGGAGAAAGATTTTTTCCTGCATCATGAACCTGGATATCAAACAAACCGATCTCCCTTACAAGGTCAAGTTCATTTTGATCAATCAATAAAGAGAAATCAATATCAAGTGAGGGGCTCTGCTTTGATTTTTCAATTATTCTCGAAGCTCTGGCATGAGTATATTGAATGTAGGGCGCAGTGTCACCTTCCAAGCTTAGTGACTTTTCCAGATCAAACGTGATGATCTTGTCAAGATCTTGTTTAATCATTTCATACCGTAAGGTTCCAACCGAAATTTGGTGGGCAATTTTTTCGATTTCAGATAAACTCATTTCAGGATTTCTTTTTTTAGTTTCTGTAATGGTTTTGTTTTTTAACAATTCATATACAGAATCTGCGTTAACGTAAAGCCCTTTTCTTCCTGACATCTGAGCTTGTTTTCCATCAGTATCAATTCCAAGTTTCTTTGCAGTATCTCCACTAAGTGTAACTGATTCATAGCCCAAATGAACATAGGCACCCTCTATGGATTTGAAGTTGTCCATTAGTGTGGTAATTATTTTTTGTAGACGCGCTTGTCTTGAATCAATTACAGTAACTACTTTTTCTCCTGCAAAGTTTTGTTTGGTTTCTGTAGAATTGCCAAGAGTTGTTTGCCATAGTGTTTGTGATTCTTTTTGAATTTTTGGGTATTTTTTGTAATTAAAGGGATCTTCAAGTAATCCCAACTTCCAGGCAGCATAAGGAATATCCTTTGCAATGTAGGTTGCAGTCCCGTTACTTCTAACTAGGACCTTGTCCTCCTCTTTTCCGTTTCCTGGGATAACCCAGCAACCGGAATTCTTTCCTTCCTTTTCAAATGTAATTAAATTCATCTCTTTGAGTTTTTCAAATATCTTGGCCCATAAACCAGACCGAATTATCTGGGATTCATAGTTTAAACAGTCGTAGTTAACCTCTAAATTCCAACATGTTTCTAGCTGATTTTCGAGTACTTTGCCGGTTATCTTGTCTGCAAGCTGGGCTGTATCAGAATTTTCATCTTCCAATTCCTCAAGGACTTTTTTACGAATATCCTCTAAACTTGAATCCTGTTCATATTTTTTGGTGGTTTGAACGTATACATCATCTCCACAATAATGATCAAATTTTTTCCCCTTTGGCGGAGTTTGAGAAAAACCAAGAAACTTGAAACCTACAAGAAGGTCTGCCACCTGGAGACCAGAATCATCAACATAATTTAGTACGTTTACTTTATAATTAGATTTTTTGAGAATTCTAGAAACAGTATCACCGACAATAATATTTCTAATATGACCAATGTGGAGAGCTTTGTTTGGATTGACACTAGTATGTTCAACTACAATAGTAGAATTTTTTCCAAGATCCACACAACCAAATTCATCCAAATTAGATTCCGATAAAATTAACTGATTTAATTTCTCCCAGTTTGCAAAGAAATTAAGATAACCCGAAGGATGGGGTTCTACTTTTGAAACCAGTGTATGGTTAAATTGATTATATTTTTTAGATAATGTATTTGAAATTTCTTGAGGGCTTTGTTTTAATTTCTTTGCAAGCAAAAAGGAAATGTTCGAGCTTACATCACCAAAGCCTTGTTTGGCAGGTTCTACGGAAAAGAAAATCTTGTCAACATTTAGATCATTTAAAATTTTGTATAGGTTGTTTTCAATTTCATCAATGATTGATTTGAACGTCAAGTTATACCCCTGATATTTGTGGTGCTAATTTATCTAGTGCTTCAATTACACCGTCACCTGCCTTTGCAGATACGGTCATGGTTGCTTGAGATTTTACATTATCAAATGAATTTCCTAGTGCAATGCTGGTTTTCGCAACTTTGAATAAAGGAATGTCAGTTGCGCTATCGCCAATTGCGATTACGTCTTCTGATGATATTGACAATCGCTTCATTATTTCTTCAAACCCTGCACCTTTATCAATTCCATGAGAATTTATGTGAAATGCATATTGGCTATCTGATAAGGCCACATCAAGATTCTCTTTTTTAGCAATCATTCTCGCAAAATTTAGATCAAAAGTCCTTTTCAATACTACTTCGGTCATCCGTGGAAAAACAGGTTTTTCCACCACATTATCTATCTTGTCTTGAAATATTCTAAATGCAGCCCTGCATTCATCGATATTTCCTAGTAAAATATGATTATTTGTATCCAAGGTAATACATCCGCCATTTTCACCTACTGCAATTTTAGTAGTGCCGCCAAAAACTGAAAGCAAAAATCCTTCAACTGAAGATCGGCCAGTAACAAAGATCACATTATGGCCAAGGTTTTTTACATGCCGTAGTGCTGCAAGAGCTTCTAGGTGAATTCTTCCTCCTCCGTTTTCAGTAATGGTTCCATCAATATCCACAGCAAAAGTTTTGGGCTTCATGAATTTGAAATGTCGTACCGAATAATATTTGCTACTAAAAAAATGGTCAATGTTGATTAATACTCAAGAAAAGCAAAACTTGTGGTTAAGAAAGGAGTAATTGAGGAAATTTTTAGTAAAGCATTGTTTTCAGAAAAAGCGAATTTGTATGTCATAGGTTTTAGAGATTTTGATAAAATCAGAACACTTACTTTGCCAAAGTTTATCAAAGAGTCTGACAACTTTCAAAAGATACCCTCCTCTAGAATTACAATGATTAAAAAAAATAATACGATTTTATTTGAAAAAAAAATTAAAGAGGATGGGTAAAAATGGGAATTCCTGAAAAGATAAAAGCCATACAAGAGGAGATGGCAAGAACTCAGATAAACAAGGCTACAGAACATCATCTTGGAATACTAAAAGCAAAAATTGCAAAATTAAAACGAGAGCAAGAAGACAATGTTGTTAAAAAAGGGGGTATCAAAGCTGATGGTTTTGATGTAAGGAGAGCAGGAGATGCCACAGTAGTATTCATCGGGTTACCTAGTGTAGGAAAATCAACTTTGTTAAACAAGTTAACAGATGCCAAATCTGCAGTCGGAGCTTTTCAATTTACAACACTAACAGTGGTTCCAGGAATGATGGAATATAGAGGAGCAAAAATTCAGGTCCTTGATTTACCAGGGATTATCAAAGGTGCTTCCTCAGGAAAGGGTTTGGGTAAAAGAATTCTCTCCGTTGCTCGTTCAGCTGACTTGGTTTTACTTATGCTAGATGTATTCCAACCTTATCATGAGGACGTTTTAGTAAATGAGTTAGGAAATATTGGAATTAGGCTAAATACTCTTCCTCCAAATATTACAATCGAAAAATCATCAATGGGTGGAATTGCGGTTGCCCAACAAGTAAAACTCACAAAAATTTCTGAAAAACATCTAAAAGATATTTTACATATTTACGGAATTGTAAGTGCTAGAGTAGTAATCCGCGAAGATTTGACCTCAGAACAATTAGCAGACCATATTGCAGGGAACATAAGTTATTCAAAATCACTAACAATTCTAAATAAAATAGATTTGGTGGATAAAGAATTTTTGAAGGATTTGAAAAAGAAAATAAAATCTGAGGTAATAGAGGTGTCTGCTAATTCTGACATCAATATAGATTTGCTAAAAGAAAAAATTTACGAGAAATTACGTTTTATTAGAATTTACATGAGACCAAAAGGTGGAGAAACAGATTTCAAAGAACCGTTAATTGCAAGAGAAGGAGATACAGTTGAAGATGTGTGTAATAAACTTCATCGACGTTTAAAAAAACAGTTCAGATATGGAATGGTTTGGGGTAAGAGTGTAAAATTTGGAGGACAGAGAGTAGGATTGAGCCATATTTTGTTTGATGAAGATGTTTTGACGATTATTAAAAAACGTGGCATGTAACTTTAAAAAATTAAAAAAATAAAAATAAAATAAAAATTTAACAGAAGTATTTATTTTCCGATCAAAAAATTTTTTTCAAAAATTTTCGTTTATAATTTGTAATCAAATTGTATAATTTTCTTTAGTTTAACTATAGAATAATGATGAAAATTGGAGATCTGCAATGGCTACAAAAAGAAAAGCTGCAACTAAACGTAGATCAACATCTAGAAAAGCAGCTCCAAAGAGAAAAGCAGCTCCAAAGAGAAAAGCAGCTCCAAAGAGAAAAGCAGCTCCAAAGAGAAAAGCAGCTCCAAAGAGAAAAGCAGCTCCAAAGAGAAAAGCAGCTCCAAAGAGAAAAAGACGGTAATACGTCACAACATCAACAATCGTCAATTAGAGACGATTTGTTTTCCTTTTTCTAAATTTAAAATAAAAACTATATTTTTTGATAAATATTTTAAAAAATGAAATAGTTTTTTTCAAGAAAATGTTAAAAAAATATTTTAAAAAAGTTGATTAAAAATTAACGTTAACTTTTTTTGCGATCAATAAAGATAGCTCATCAATTTGATCTGTTCTTCGGTTGTAATGATATCTTTTGCTGTTAAAAGTTCTAAAAGATCTTTAAACAAAGCTTTTTGTTCGGAGGACATTCCACCTGCTATTCCTTTTTCTCCTGGTGGTCCTGGTGGACCTCGTGGGCCAGGTGGACCAATAGTTCCCTGTTCTCCCACTGGTCCTTGTTCTCCTGCAGGTCCTAGTGGGCCAGTTGGACCTCTTGTCCCTTGTGGTCCCTGAATACCCTGCGGTCCTTGAGGACCCTTTTCACCAGAAGGACCGCCTGGTCCTCGTTCACCTTGAGAGCCTTGAGGACCTTGTGGACCTTTTTCTCCAGTAAGACCATGTAATCCAGTTGGACCTTTTTCGCCAATAGGTCCAGTGGGACCCTTATCTCCCTTTTCGCCTTGAGGGCCTGGGACCCCTGTCAATCCTTTTTCTCCGGCTGGACCTTGCGGTCCTTGTGGACCTTTTTCTCCAATTGGACCCTCAGGACCTTTTGTTCCTTTTTCACCTATTGGGCCAGGTACACCCTTTGGACCTTGTTCTCCTTGCGAGCCAATAGGGCCAGTAATTCCTTTGTCACCTTGTGGTCCTTGTGATCCTTTGTCTCCTTGTTGACCTATTGGTCCGGTTAATCCTTTTTCACCTGGAACTCCTTGTGAGCCTTGTGGACCTTTTTCTCCAATTGGACCTTTGAGTCCTTTTTCTCCAATTGGACCTGTAACTCCTTTGTCACCAATTGGACCAGATTGTCCTGTTGGTCCTTTCTCTCCAAATGGTCCTGGTTTTCCTTGAATACCTTTTTCTCCTTGAACACCTGTTGGTCCTGTTGATCCTTTTTCTCCAGGTGGACCCAATGGTCCTGTTAATCCTTTATCGCCAGCAACTCCTTGAGGTCCCTTGTCCCCCTTATCACCAAGAGGTCCGCGGAGTCCAATTGGACCCTTGTCACCTGTTGATCCTGTTAATCCTTTATCACCAGTTGGTCCAACTGGTCCCCTTAAACCGATTAGACCTCGTTCACCAATAGCACCTGTTGGCCCTTTTTCTCCTTTATCACCGATGGGTCCTGAAATTCCTCTTTCGCCAATTGGACCTTTATCTCCTGTTGGTCCTTTGTCTCCTGGAGGTCCTTTGTCTCCTCTTCCTCCAGGGGGACCTTTGTCTCCTGGAGGTCCTTGTGGTCCAGACGGACCTTTGTCTCCTGGAGGTCCTCTTAGTCCGATTAATCCCTTTTCTCCTCTAGGACCTTGGTCGCCAGATCCTTGCGGCCTGGAAAATTGTGAAAGTATAGATTTTGTACTAAACAGAGGTTCGTCGGTTTTAGTAGGTTCTGGAGTAATTGACTTTGTCTTTGTTGGTGGTGCATCTATTGTTAAATCAAAAACAGAGTGTAAAGACGAAAGCAGATCATTTACAACAACCCAAATTTTATCAAATGAATAAACCGAATCCGGAATAGGGTTATCACCATCCCCTAGGGTTAAACTAAACGAACCGTTTTTTACTAGAAGATGAAAGTTGCCCGTCCAGAGTGTAGAGAAGCTTTTGTTTTTGATTTCATCGTCAGTTGGTTTTTCGCCAGATAGTGAAATTTGAACCTCATACACACCTGACTCTTTAAATGGAGCAGGTCCTTCTACATCCAATTTAGAAAAAGACACCATCGTTTGTGCGAATTCCGAGTATTTCTATATTTTCTAGGAATGCTACTACTGTATATTGCTAGGCTCGTTAAGGATAGTATTTATCTAATTAAATGCTCATTACGGAATAGTGAAAAAGCCGTTTCAAAGAAAAACAAAGGTAAAAAAAGATGTTGATTCAGAAAAATCTGAAATTACCAGCCTAGTTGATGCTGATTATAATCGTAAAAAATTATTCAAAAAAGGGGTAAATTTAATGGCAGATGAGAAGCTTGAAGAAGCAGTCGAAGTTTTTGAGCAGGCTCTAAGAATTGATCCTGACAATATTGAAACCTTGATGAAATTAGGTTATGCAAGGTTTCACTTAGATGATCACTCAGAATCACTTAGAGTGTATGATAGAATTTTAGATATTGACGTAACAAATCCCGAAGCTTGGAATTTGAAAGGCCTAGTACACTATGAGCAAAAGAAATATGCCAAAGCTCTAGACTCAGTTGAAAAGGCAGTAGAATCAGACCCAACCTATGGAATGGCATGGTACAATAAAGCATGTTTTCAATCATTGCTAAACCAAGTTCCAGAATCACTAGAATCCTTGAAGCGTTCAATTGAAATCGATGTAAAGAATGCTAGGAAATCAATTCGAGATAGAGACTTTCTTAATGTAAGAACAGAAGACGGGTTTAAGAGAATTGAAGAAGTGGTTGTTTTAGAATCAATTAGACAGGGGTACCATACAATTGGAGCTATTGTTTGGACTACTTTTATCGATAAAATAGATGTAGAAAAAGCTTTGAAAAAACTAATGGATAAAGGATTGATTGTTCAAAATGAAAAAAGAGATGGTTTGCATAGAATACCAGTTTGGGATCTTACTCCTCTTGTTGCAAAAAGAATGGGAGAACAGAAAAAAGGATTGTTTGGAATTACAAAAAAGAAATTACCAACACCTGTCAAAAATCTAAAGAACCTTAGTGAATCAATTCAGATTGCTCGAGAAGCAATTGAAGAAGAAGATATTGAAAAGGCTATGAATATTTTTGATGAATTTATTGAACCATCAAAATCAGGGGAAGAGATGATAGATAACTTCTTTGATGAGCATAGAGAAATTAGACTTTGGAAAATTAGACTCAAGGATAGAGGAGTAGATTACCTTAAAGATAATAAAGAAAAGATGCTAGATCTTTTTGATAATATAGAAAGTACAGTTACAAAAAAACTCAGAGAAAAAGTAGTATAATTACTCTGCAGATAAATCCCAATAATTGGCATCTTCTTGTTTTGCGGTTGGTTTGGATAAATTTTTCCATTCTTTAAAGGAACGAACGTAAAGTTTGGCATTGGGAACCCCCACCGATTTTAGAGCATAATATGCAAGACCAGAAAGAGTCCCTACACTACCACAATAGGTTATGATTTCAGAATCGCCCAAAATCCCCCTGTTATTTAATAATCTCTTCATGTCTTCTTTAGAACGTAGAATTTTATTTTGTGTTGATAGAGTTCTATAAGGAAGACTAATTGCTCCAGGGATATGCTGTTCAAGGAAGTTTAAACGCTCTCTATTATCCACTAGAATTACGTTTTCTTTATCTTTAACAGATTCCAAGTAATCAGAAGTTGCCAAAATTTCGGGTCTTAGTTTTTTTGTATGTTCTTTAATTTGAAATTCCGGAATTACATTATCATTTTCCAAACCCATCGATTTCCAAGTACTAAATGTTGTTTCAAGTAAAGAAACATCTGAATGGCCAAGATATTCCAACGTCCAAGCAATTCTTGATGCAAGGGCCCCAAACGTATCATCATATACAACAACCGGGGTTTCATCATCAATTCCCATAGATTTTATCAGGGTCAACACACGATCAGGACTATCATCAGCTAAAAGTTTCGCCAATGGTAAATTTACAGCTGAAGGAATATGGTTTTTTTTGTAATCCTCTTCTCGCCTAACATCGATTACTCTAACGCTTTTATCTCGAATTTCTGATCTGAGGGTTTCAATATCAGTTGTAGTTTTTACAACATTTTCTTGGCTCAAGCGGCACATTCACCCTTGCCGGTTTTGGTGTGGTAGCTAGTATCACTTCCATAGTCAGAATAAAAATCAGGATCCTCTGTTTTAGATGGAGGGGTGGTTAGAGGTAAAAGAATTTTCTTGAGGTCCTCAATCGATTTTATTTCTGAATCATCGATGCCACTTACAACTCTATGTATCCAGGATTTTAGATCATCTGATTGTTTTTTGTTTTGTTTGAAAAGTTCAATAATCTTCAAAATGACTGGAATTACTCTTTTTGCAGGAACCCTTAAAGAACTAATGCCAAGCATAGTGTCACCGTCAGATCTTCCACCTAATTGCATCATATAGTTGGGGTACATGTCTTTATCTACTCGGGCACCACCACCGAAGAATCCAATCGTTGCAATTCCATGTTGCCCACAAGAGTTTGGGCACCCACTTATCTTAATGGAAGAGTTATGTAAATCATCATCTTCATCTAATTTCAATTCTAGAAATTTTCTTTGAATTTCTTTTGAAAGTCTATGGGAGTTGGTTAATGCCAAATTACACGAAGTGGTTCCTGAACATCCAATTGGAGCAGACATTGTCAAAGCTCCAGATTTCGCAAGTCCTGCCTCTAACAATCTGGAATATAGTGGAGATAAATCATCATCATGAACATACCTTAAGGAAATATTTTGATTAAAGCCACAACGGCCTAGGCCTTCATATGAAAAGTCTTGAATGATTTGAGATAACACCTTTAATTGATTTGAAGTTATATCACCTGCCTCCAACGTGACAAAAACTGAATTATAACCTGATTGTTTTTGTTTAAAGGAATTTCCCTTTAACCATCGTGCAAAACCCTCAGGGGCAGAGTTTACACTTTCATTAGTGATTCTAATTGGTCTCTTTATTTCAATTGGAGTATGGTCAACATTTAGTCTTGTAACCACTGATTGTGTCGCTCTAACTATTGCTCGTTCTTTTAGTACAAGGTTTTGGAATTTTTCCCATCCCATATCATTAACCAAATACCGCATTCTGTTTCTGGCTAGATTTTTCCTATCACCCAATCTATCAAAGATTCTCACTACTGCCATCGAAGTATACAAAAGATCTTCCTCGGGAGTAAATTCTTCTAATTGATGGCCAACAAAGGAGCGATTTCCCAATCCACCTCCAAGGAATATCTTGAAACCTTTCTGAGTAGACCCATCTTGATTTCTAGTTTGAGGGATTAATCCCACGTCAACCATTCTTACCATTCCATGTTTTTCACAACATGTAAAATTAAATTTGAATTTTCGTGGCAGATTTTGGGCCAAGGGGTTTCTCAAAAAGAATCTTGCCGTAGCAAGTGCGTATGGTGTAGAATCAAATTCTTCATCAGGACAAACTCCAGAAAGTGGACTACACATAACATTGCGAATACTATTACCACAGGCTTCCCTTGTTGTTAGACCAACTTCTGCTAATCCTCGGAAAATTTCAGACACATCTTCGAGAATTACCCAGTGTAATTGTATATTTTCTCGTGTAGAAAAATGTGCACTGCCAATAGAAAATTGCTCACTTAGTTCAGATAATTTTTCAAGTTGGTGAGGATAAACTTCGCCTGCAGGTAATTTTATTCGTACCATCGCATAGTCGCTCGTTAATCGTGTACCATATGCCCCATGCTGCAATCTAAATCGTCTAAACGAATCCTCATCATATTTGCCTTGGCGATAAAGTTTTACGGTATTTGCAAAATAATCCGCCTCTTGGGACCTTGCCCAATTAATTTTTCCTTTCCTAGATTTGGGCCTTGATTGCTCAAGTTTAGAGTTTGTCAATACAAATCAATGTGTTTGAATTGGGTTATAAATTTTTGATATAGGAAATTTATGTAAGGATAAAACCAAATACGACATATTTTTCCATTCTTTTTCCATCATTAGAAGAATAGAAAATTAGGACATACTAATGTGATAAAATCTGTGCGAAAGTATTAATGTCAAATAAAAAATTAATTTAATCATGCAAGAGGCGTCAATCGCACAAAAATCTGAAAAAATTTTCACTGATGTCAGAGAAGTTGATATTACGCGGGCAATAGCCAATGAATTTCACGATGTTTTAATTGATAGAGCAGAATCAGATGTCATAATTATTGGGGCTGGTCCAGCTGGGTTGACTGCCAGTCGAGAGCTCTCAAATATGGGCTTCAAAGTTTTGGTTATTGAACAAAATAATTACCTAGGTGGAGGTTATTGGTTAGGCGGTTATATGATGAACCCTGTAACAGTTAGGGAGCCCGCTCAAAAAATTTGGGACGAATTGGGAGTACCATACAAAAAAGTTATGGAGGGATTATATCTTACACCTGGACCTCATGCGGTTTCAAAATTAATCGCAGGAGCATGTGACGCGGGAGTAAAGTTTCTCAATTTAACTAAATTTGATGATCTTGTTTTAAAAAATGGAAGAGTTGCAGGGATTGTAGTAAACTGGATGCCAGTGTCAGCACTGCCTAGAAACATTACTTGCGTAGATCCCGTTGCATTTGAAGCTAAAGTCATAATTGATGCATCTGGTCATGATTCAGTTGCAGTAAAACGTCTAGTAGATAGAGGATTGGTAGATTGGAAGGGAATGAATCCAATGTTTGTAAGTGAAGGAGAAGAACATGTAGTTGAAAAAACAGGTGAAGTTTATCCGGGCCTAATTGCAGCAGGGATGTCAGTTACTGAAACTCATGGTTTGGCAAGAATGGGACCAACTTTTGGATCAATGTTGTTTTCTGGAAAAAAAGCAGCAGAAATAGCAGCTGAAAAAATCAAAGAGTTAGAAAGATAAGCTATTAAGAAAAGTAGAAGTTTATTGAAAATTTCAAAAATAATATTATATGATGAGCCAGCTGTTCCTGAAATTCAGATAAATGATTTGGTTAATTTTTTACAAGAAAAATTTTCAGTAAAAGTAGAAACCAGAGAAAATATTTTAAAATTTTCTTCAAAAGATTCAGCTTTTAAGATAGCTGAATGTAAAATTTTTAATCTTAGAAAAGATTATGAAAAACATCATCCATCAAATGAAGAAGTTTTGTTTGAGGAATCCAATGTGCAGAGTACGACCAATACGGAAAACATAGTCATGTATGATGGTTTTCAACTTCTAAAGGTTTTAGCAGATTTTATTCCAGAAGCGGAAAAAACGGAAAATGTATTTCATATTTTTTTTACCAACAAACTAACTTGTACTTATGATAAAAGTGATTTACGATATCATGGAAGAGCTCTAATAGCCTCAAATCCTTCAATAATTTCAACTACTGGAATAATCGAAGCACCCGCAAAACCAAGAGGGTATTATTATGATTTAATGACTAATTTTACCCAAGGTGTTAATGTTGAAACTATAAAACAAAAATACAAAGGCACATTTTTAGAATATAATGATTCTAGACTTACCAAAATCGTACAAGGTTATCTATTACAAGCAATTTTTTACTATGAAACTGGAGAGCCCTTTTGTAATAATTTGGAATGTAGATTATTTAATGCACATTGGCAAAAGGATCTGCTTTATTCACAGTTGAAGGTTGGAAGTTTATGTAAAATTCATCAAAAAGTTTTACAAGACATGCTCTTAAACTAATTAATAATTTAAAAAATTAGTTCATCAATAGGGTAATAGGCATCCAAATTGGAACTGGTGTTTTGTTTTGCTTGAAATCATCTATTTTAATTTCCCCGGTACAGGTTTTCATGTTATTGTTTGTTAAACAATCACTTAGTGCTTCAATGTAGAGTTTTTTTTGCTCGGATTTAAAGGCCGATTCTTTCTCCAAATCACGATTTGGATTAGCACTCATTAAATGATATGTATATTCTTTGGTGTCAAGGTCCAATAATAGATGAGAAAAAATAGCCTTTTCAACATTCATTACATCGTTCATAAACCATTGTTTTTCAAATCCCCCCGCACTGTGGGCAACTACAATCATATCGGCATTTTCAAATTCCTTTACAACTTTAAATTGGATTGATAGGACTTTGGTAAAGGTATCCCAATGTGTCATGGATACACGTATATCTTCTAAATACGTTTCATCATTAACTATACTATTCTTTCCATCAGTTTTAATAATTTTAATTGGAGCAGAGTCTGGTTTTTGAGAAGTTGTTCCTTCAGGGAAAATGTAAACTTCAATTCCAGTTGGAATAAGTTTTCCTTCTTGACTAGGTAACTCTATTGTAAGATTGGTAATCTCACCTAAATATACGGATTTTTTGTTGTGAGGATCATTAAGATTTATGGATTCAGGTGAGGGGATCTTTGAAAACCCATTGGGGTAGGCTTTGACTATTTGTAGAACTTCATCGTCACTTATTTGATTCTGTGACATGTTGTAGCCCATTATGCCTGATGCTTTCTCGAGGTTTCCATCAGGCGTAGATGGATGATTAAGGCTAAGAGAGTGGCCTATCTCATGCATAGTAACGCGGTAAATTTTTTCATAATCAAATTGCTTGTGTTTTTTATTTTTTATAATATCCTGAAGTTTTTCTAGCGTCAAAGTTTCCCAAAAATTCGCATCTTTTTTAGCAATTTCAGCTAGTGTGCTTTGATAATCATCCGTGTAAATAGTTACGTTGGCAACAGGAGTTAGGGGATGGCTAAATCCTGCCACACCAGAAAGTTGGAATATGGTAGGATCAGGAGTATCGACGAAATTTACATACCCATCACATATTGATTCATTTTTTGGATGAATGTGTGTTGCCATATCCCAAACCAACGGATGATTTGTTACCTCAACTATTCGATCATGCCATGTCTTTATCACATTGGTTGCAATATGATTGAACATTGGATTTTCATCATTGTTTGTGATACAATAATCAATTCTGGTATCGTTAAAGACTATTAATCGATTACCAGTATAAGGCTGAAAATCCAAATATTCCTCATGGGTTGATACATCCGCATATCCGAAAACTTTTTGATCGACCGAAAATGCGATCAAAATTAATGAAATTGTAAGGAGTACTTGTTTTAACATTTTTCTAATTTCTCTGTTGGTATTTTTAATAAAAGAATTTCTACTACATGGCCATGTAAATTTCTAGAAATCATAATTGAGATTGTAGGTGATTCAAAGTTTGCGATCTAAAAATCTCAAAGATCATGAAAAAAAGTCCCTGAAATGATCGATGGGTATTAGGAAATCTAGATAATTAATCAACAGATGGAAATCAGAATCAGGGTACAATATTTCACCTTTTTTAAAAAAATTGAAATTTGAGTTATTTATCATTAAAATTTCCTAAGAATATTAATTCAATTAATTAGGTCTATCACTTAAATTAATGAATTTTTTTAAACATTCTCATGATGGCAGCAGATTCAGGAGCTACTGTTCTTGAGAAAAAAGATGATTCTCCAAAAATTCCAGAAAAAAAGAAAACCAGTTTTGATGTAATAATTGTAGGGGCAGGACCCGCCGGATATACAGCGGGAATTTATTGCTCAAGGGCAGGATATGACACCCTGATATTATCCGGAATTTTGCCTGGCGGACAATTGGTTAACACTACTGAGGTGGAAAATTATCCTGGATTTGAAAATGGAATCATGGGGCCTGATTTAATGATAGAAATGAGAAAACAAACCCAACGTATGGGCACAACTATAGTTGACGATGAAGCGGTAAATGTCGATTTTCGAAATTCTCCGTTCAAAATTCTGTCTGGATCTGAAGAATACGAGGGAAGGGCAATAATCATTGCTACAGGTGCTAATCCCAGAAAACTTGGGTTAGAGGGCGAACAAACTTTTGCGGGTAAAGGAGTATCATATTGCGCAACTTGTGATGGACCATTTTTTAGAAACCAAGAATTAATAGTTGTTGGTGGTGGGGATTCTGCAATTGAGGAAGCTACCTTTCTAACCAAATTTGCTACCAAAATTCATCTAGTTCATAGACGCAGTGAATTACGCGCCAGTAAAATCATGCAGGAAAGAGCTTTCAACAATGATAAAATAGAATTTCATTGGAATTCAGAGATAATAGACATTAAAGGAGATCAGAAAATGCAAGAAGGTGTTATTCGAAATATTCAAACCAAAGAAGAAACAAGTCTAACGGTCGGAGGTCTTTTTGTTGCCATTGGACACGAACCCAATACAGGATTATTCAAAAACCAAATTGATTTAGATGATGAAGGATATATTATTTTAAAGAATAAAACTCACACGAATATTGAAGGAATTTTTGCGGCAGGGGATGTTCATGACAGAACATATAGACAGGCCATAACAGCTGCAGGCTTTGGATGTATGGCTGCAATTGATGTTGATAAATACCTTACCGAAAAATCCTAAATCAAATGGGATACTAAAAAAATTGTGTTTCAATAAAAAACTAGTAAGTAAAAACAAACTTTTTTCCCCTAACAGACAAAAAAAATCATGACATCAGATGAAAATATTAAAAAAAATAGTATAAAGCTAGAAAAGTTAGGAGGAGAATTATCAAAAATTCAATACGACTTTAAAATAAAAGATATCCCCTCAAAAAA
>JAHELB010000019.1:22917-25889 GCA_024644385.1 Nitrosopumilaceae archaeon
AAAGTGCCTATTCCTGTAATGGTACCTCCTGTACCGACTCCAGTAAAGAAATGTGAGACCTTGCCTTGGGTTTGTTTCCAGATTTCAGGACCTGTTCCTAAATAATGTCCTTTGAAATTTGCCTCGTTGGCATATTGATTTGGTGAATAGTAAGTATCAGGTCTAGAAGATGCGATGGAAGTAGCCAGAGCAATACTTTGATCTGTACCGGCCCCAACTTTTGGACATAAATCATCACTAGTTTCAAAGACTTTTGCTCCAAGATTACGAATAATATCTTTAGTTTCGTTACTTGCTTTTTCTGGAATTACAATTTCGACTTTATACCCCAAAAGATTTGCTATCCCGGTCAAGGCAATTCCAGTATTTCCAGATGTTGGTTCAATTATGATACTCTTTCCTTTGGTAAGGATTCCCCGTTCTTCACCATCTTTAATCATCCAGTATGCTGCTCTATCTTTAACCGAACCAAATGGATTATGACCTTCAAGTTTGGCAAAATATGATATCTTTTCGTTCGAAAGAGAATCTAATTTTACAAGTGGAGTATTGCCAACTCGATTTAGAGTATCTGTATCAGTAACTGCTTTGGTGGCCAGAGTTATTTCACCTTTTTAATCTGAAATGAAATTGTGTTTCCTTCCTTTTTCACATCTAAAAGTTCATGTCCATTTCGTGTAACCCATCTCGAAATATCTTCTTCGGCTGCTGGATCATCTGCTGAGACAGTTAATTCTTGACCCACTTGCATTTTTTCAATTTCAATTTTTGTTCTGAAAACAGGTTCAGGACAAAACAGGCCAGTACAATCTAGTTTTTTTTCGTTTGTTTCAGACACTATGTTTCTAATTCATAATAAACGATTTGTCATATTAAAATCTACTTCAGATTAGCTTGTCCTATTTTAGAAAATTATTGGACTATCGAAATAAATCCTCTTGTTCAGGCCGAATTAATTGATTTATTGAAGAGGGTTTTTTTGTGAATTCATATTCCCTAAAAATAACAACTGGGCATTGAGTTGTTTTTTTCATAACTAATTCTGCAGCACCGCAAATTTCATCGGCAACAGCAATAGCAGTAACACGTAAAGGTTTTCCAAAAGTATCACTTGTCCCTTTATAATCCAGAATAGGATTTAAACCAAATATTCCAATAGCGCAGTTAGTTTGTCCCATCCTAAATGGTCTTCCAAACGTATCTGAAATTATAGTGCTTACTTCTTTTTCATATTTTTTTTTTATTTCTTTGCAAAGGTTTTCAGCGGATTGATCAGAATTTATAGGAAGTAATGTTACAAACCCATTTTTAACATTACTCTCATCAATTCCGGCATTAGCACAAATAAAACCACTTTTTGTTTCAACAATTATAACGCCCTTTTCCATCCTCACAATTTTTATAGATTCTGATAGAATCAATTCTACAAGGGATGAGTTTTTTTTATATTCAGACCCAATTCCCTGTGCAAGTAAAGAGGGCACTATTGTAGATAGTTTAACAATTCTGCCCTCTTGTTTAGAAATTATTTTCTGGGCAATAACCAAAATATCGCCATCGAAAAGTTTCACAGATTTATTAATCAATTCTGGGAGATTATCGCCAGGTTCAATTTCTTTATTTATATGAACTGGAATGATTTGCAATTGTTACTGCTCTTAATTTCCAGTAAAATATTGTTTATGCTGTTGTAGGAGTCTCTAATTCGATTTTGTAGTGTTTTTTTATTATATCTAAAATTTTAGATAGATCTTTTTCCTCCAGCGTAGTCGTAGCCAAATCTTTAACAATATCTTGAGCCCTAAAAGCAATTCCTAGATCACATACTTCAAACAACTTTACATCATTAGCGCCATCCACCACACAAGTAATGTTTTCTTTATCTTCATTCCATTCTTCAATTTTTATCTTGGCAGATTTGCCCTTGTCTGAATCAACATTAATCTTAACTCCATCTAATTTGCCATCCTTGAAAACAAGTTCATTGGAAAAAACATAATCCAATTCAAGCTCCTCCTTCAATCTATCAGTCATGATTGTAAACCCACCGGAAATGGCCATTAGTTTCCAACCTGCTGCTTTTAGAACTCTACAAGCTTCCTTTGCTCCTGTCATAATAGGTAAGTCTCCAGCCACTTCTTGGCATGTTGTATAGTCTATTCCCTTTAGGGCATCAACTCTAGTACGTAGCCCTTCTTCCCAATTGATAACCCCTTGAATTCCTTTTTTTGTAATCTCCCAAATTTCATTTTCTTTTCCTAGTTTTTCTGCAAGGATTGGAAGATATTCTGCATCATAAAGAACACCTTCAACATCAAAAATTATTAGCAATTGGTTTCTAAGTTTCAAACAAAAATCTAATTATATAAAAGTAAAGAATGTGATTTGAAGGGTTTTGGTCTTTTAAAAAAAGATCGCAAATTTTTAGTGTCACTTAACTGTAAAAAATATTTTAAGCTAATCAAAGATTATAGGTGTAAGTTCGTTTGTGGTTTTAGACGAATCGCATAATTTTGTTACAAATTTTACAAAATCTTTCATTTTGTACGGAATAGTAAAACAAGCTTGGGCACCTAAAGTATAACATTCATCTATAAGGTTTTTGTCAGATTGTAATGTAATTATAATGATTTTAGAATTTGGATAATTTTTTTTAATCTCTTTTAAAACACTTTTGCCATCACCTTTTGAAAGAACTAAATCTAACAATAAAAGATCTGGATTAATCACTTTAAATTTTTCAATGGCCTCGTATCCATTACCTGTTTCATACACAACATCGAAATTAATTGAGGAGAGTAGTCTTTTGATGGAAACCCAAGGTTTTGCAGAGTTTTCGACAATCATCACGCTTACCATAAAAAAAATACAAAGTTAGAGAATTTAGCATTTGCTATTCATTAGTGTATTTTTGGAAAATAAACACCTTTTAAATAAAAAAGCGCTAATAATAAATCGAGGTAAGATTTTGT
>JAHELB010000060.1 GCA_024644385.1 Nitrosopumilaceae archaeon
AGATATTCCTAAAATTGCTCCAATATTGAAAATATTGCTTCCTACCACATTTCCTAGGGCTACATCTGACAATCCTTGCATCGCAGAAGAAATACTTACTGCAAGTTCTGGTGTTGATGTTCCAAAAGCTACAACAGTTAAACCAATTACCAAATGGCTGACACCTAGTTTATTTGATATTGCTATTGATCCTTTTACTAACCATTCTGCACCAAAATAAAGCATAGTCAACCCTCCACCAACAAGCAAAAAATTGAAAATTATTTCCATAACAAATATTCTGATATTATGATCTTTTATTGTTTGCAATTATGAACTCGATTTTTTACCATTATTCAAAAAAGAATAAGAAAAACCAGTCTTTCTAATTAGAATTAGACAAGAATGGAATGATGGCACTCCACAAATCTTTGAGTAAAATGATATAACTTATTGTATTATGTAAGCCATGAGTAAAACTTCAAACAAAGCAAAATCGGCACAAAAAAACAAGAATAATAAAAAAATGCCTGAAAACTTGATGAAAAAGCAATACCTAGAATCATTCGGCGAAATGAAACAAGACTTGAAAAATGATTCCATCTAATTGACTATACCAAAATTTGGTATCATCAGTATTGGGGGCTACTGAGCCCACTTCCCAAATTTACAATTCCAGCAGGTGATTTTTTTAAAAGTGGGCTCCAATTCGAAAATCCCCCAAAAACTGCATTATTATTTTAAGAATTTTCCAAATTCAAACCAAAAAAGAAGTAGATTTATTTTCGATACAAAAGAATGTGAATTGTTGGCAATTTTACCCATAGATAATGGTCGTTATGGAACAAAAGAGATGATGGAAATCTTTTCAGAGCAAAAAAAGGTAGATTATCAGTTGCAAATAGAGGGTGCTGCAGCCATTTCACAAAGTGAAATCGGATTAATACCAAAAACGGTTGGAAAAAAGGTACTCCAAGCTGCAAACTCGGGCAAAATTACAGTCAAACGAATTAAACAATTAGAAGCTAAAAGTGATCATGATACTGCAGCTCTAGTCGAATCATTAAGTGAAAAGTGCTCAAAGGAGGTAAGACCATGGATTCACTATGGCTTGACAAGCAATGATTTGGTTGACACTAGCAATTCAATGCAGATGAGAGATGCTCTAAAAATCATTGAGCCCAAAGTTGCAAAACTAGCTGTGATCTTGGCAAAAAGGGCAATCAAACATGGAAAAGTCCCAGCTGTTGGTAGAACACATGGTCAACATGCAAGTATCATATCATTTGGATTAAAGTTTGCAAACTGGGCAGCTGAAATGTCCATGCATGTACAAAGAATTGGTGAATTAAAGAAAAGAATTTTGATCTGTAAAACACTGGGAGTGGTTGGTACTGGATCGTTAATGGGCGCAAAATCTGTTGAGGTGCAAAGACGAGTTGCAAAACGACTAGAACTGTATCCCGCCGAAGTAACCACACAAGTAATTCCAAGGGAGAGATATGCAGAATATGTATTTGAGTTGGCATTAATTGGAGTTACATTAGAGAAAATTGCAATAGAGATTAGAAATTTGCAGAGAACGGAGATTGGTGAAGTAGCAGAGTATTTTAAGAAAGGTCAAATGGGAAGTAGTGCAGTACCAGTAAAACGCAACCCTATCAAAAGTGAACGAGTATCTTCATTATCAAAATTATTGCGAAGTCAGGTTGGAGTATCATTTGAAAATATACCCTTGTGGCATGAACGAGATTTATCAAATTCTGCAAATGAGAGATTTGTTTTACCAACTACAGCTATAATCCTTGATGAAATGCTTGAAACCATGACTAGTATTGTCTCAAATCTAGTCGTAAATGAGAAAAAAATAGTTAAAAATCTATCTATAACAAAGGGGCAAATTTTTGCAGAATTTGTTTTAGAGGCTTTAATAAAAAAAGGAGTTCCTAGATTTGAGGCATACCGAAATGTACAACGGGTTGCCTTTGTAGCAAATGACAAGGGATTTCAATACATTGATGCAATAAAAAAAGACAAGGCATTTTCGTCTAAACTCACCGATAAGGAGATTGATGCAATATTTTCACCTGAAAAACATCTTGGGGCATCAAGCATTATTATCAACAATGTGAGTAAATCAGTTACTAAAACATGTAAAAAATTTATCTAGTATTTAGTAATTTTTTGTGAATTTTTGTTCCATACTGCAATGCTTTTTTTCTTTTAGTGTAGGATATTTCAGGTACTTTAATGTTAAATGCTAGTTTTCTAATAACATGTTTTCTCATCAAATCCTCTGAATCATGAATCTTTTCTGAGATAGGAATAGTTTTTGCATATCTGATAAACTCTGGAGAAAGTAGCGGTTGTAAGATTTCAACTCCAAATTCAGAAGAGATTATGTTTACTGCCTTCATCATTTTAATTTCATTTTCTAGTTTTGAATCCATCATTTCATTTACAGCAGATTCACCTTGAGCAATCACCTCGCGATAAGAATTATACCCACAAAACAATTCGTCAATTCCGTTCGCAGTAACTATTATATCCAGATTCAAGCTTTGCGCAAGTTTTGATACATAGTAAAATGCAATACAATTTTCATTCCAAGAAAGATTGTCAGTCTTTATTTTTTGATTAATATCAGATGAAATTTTCTCAAAGGAATCCTCTTTAATCTCCAAGATATGATGAGGGAATGGTAATTTCTCAATGACTTGTTTTGCAAACAAAATATCATGAGAGTCAGGAAACCCTATTGTCAGTAAAGTCACATCATAATTCAAATCACTGATGATTTTTGAAATTAAGGTACTATCAACTCCACCGGAAAATGCCACTCCAACTCTTTTTTTAGGCACAGTTTTTCGTATCGCTTCTTCGATTTTTCTCAAAAGTTCTGTATTCATATCTATAAGTTCCTGATCGTTTTAGAATGGAATATAGGATATTATTCTTTAACTTTTAATGGAGTAACACAATTAGAGAAATATGAGGAAATTAACTTCAGAACAAATTTCTGAACAATTGAAAAATTTGGTCGGTTGGAGTGTAAAAGATGGAAAACTACACAAAGATTTTGAGTTTAGGGATTTTATTGATGCATTTGGATTCATGGCTAGAGCAGCATTACATATTGAAAAGATGAATCATCATCCCGAGTGGTTTAATGTTTACAACAAGTTGTCTGTGGACCTGATGACTCATGATGCAGGTGGAATTACTCAAAATGACATAGATTTGGCAAAAATTCTAAATTCACTGGTATAAAATTTTTGTAATTGTTTTAACAGATAAAAAACTTTTATCCTTTTAAAACAAAGATCAATTGTTATTTTTATTGTGGTACAAAAAATTTTTTAATAATTTATATTTTATTTTTTTTAAAAATTATTTCAAATGGATTACTGTCAATTAAATTTAATTAAATCCATTTTAATTTTACTATGTTTAAATGATCAAGGTTTAATATACAAATAGAATGCAGAAAAACAATTATGAATAATGTTTTTGAAGTTCACAAAGGACCAGTTATGCTACAAGCAATAGAAGCTTTGGGAGTACTAGGAAAAAATGAAGAAATAACACTGGTAGGAAGTGGAGATTCAATTCCAGATGCAATAACTGTGGCCAATATTCTTACAAACAATTTACTAAAAGGTAATTCAAAAATTCATCAAACCATAGTAGGCAGTGAACCAATTAATCAGATGGGAAGTGTACGCTCCACAATAAGCATAGTTTTGAGAAAAATTAGAGTAAAACAAATAATTTCCGGAATTAAAATCTGACTTTTATAATCAGGTTCTGGCAGTATTCTTCACAGAAAAAATTTCAAAATAGAGTAAGAATTTTAGAGGATTTTTGGAAGATTTCGTTACAGAATTTATAGAACCAGAATTAGAGGACTTCACATGGCTACAAGTCCTACCATTCTAGACTCTGATTTCAAGTATATCGATAAAAAGGGGAACCTTTTGAGAACACGAACAGAGTTGACTATAGCCCAAATGCTAACCTTTTTGGAAGAAGAATATGAGTATAATTCTGAAATTTCCTTGAAAAATGGAAAAAAGGTAAAAGTTGATTTTAAAACCAGTAAAGGTCTCATCGAAGTTATAGATGGGAAAGATGATATTAAAAAATACAACGAAATTAAAGGAAATTTTGAAGGCAAGGTAATGGCAGTTGGCCATCCCAAGTACACAGCACAGATTAAGGAGTTGGAAGATATTGTATTTTATGATAAAACACCCCAGACAGGTTCAATCTTTTTAGAGGATCCATCATTTTCATTTGATTATGCACATATCCTTCCACTAGTTGAGAAATGCTCAATTCTTCATGGACATACATCATCAGTTATGGTGGAATTAGTAGGCCAGATGAAAGAAAATCTCCTAGTTGACTTTGGAGTAGCAAAAAAAATAATTAAAGAAGTTGTAAATATTTTCGATCATAAATTTTTCATCAATGAAAAATATTTAAAAAAAGAAGACGATTCACACTTTCAAATTCAATTTGATGGTCCCAAAGGGATGTTTGATTTACAAATTCCAAAAAACACTACATATCTTTTACAAGGTGAAGCAACTGTAGAGAATTTATCCTCAGAGATTATCAAGCTACTTGCTCCCAAGTTGCCACCAAATGTAGAGGCAGTAGGGGTTTACATTTATGAAGGTTACAATAAAGGCTCGCATATTATCTCAAACATTTCCAAATAGTTAAGAAATGGAACCCAAGATTATTGAAAAAGCATGGAATCCAGAGCTAGAAAAAAAGATTCTCAAACAATGGCAGGACGAAAAAATTTATTCCTTTTCTCCAACTGATGATAACTTTACCATAGACACTCCTCCTCCTTATCCATCTGGAAGACCATGGCATATTGGTGCGGCAGCTCACTATTCACAAATCGACATGATTGCAAGAACTGCAAGGATGACAGGAAAAAATGTCTATTTTCCTATCGGTATTGATAGAAACGGACTTCCCGTAGAGCTATACACCGAGAAAAAACACAACATTCGAATGCGTGAGACTGAACGTGGAGAATTTCTGAAATTATGCAGGGTAGCACTTGATGATTTGGAGGCTGAAATGCTCCTGATTATGAAAAGTTTAGGCATAAGCGGAGATTTTGAAAACTATTACCGAACGGATTCTGAAGAGTATAGGGCCCTTACACAATCCACTTTCATAGAACTTTGGAGGAAGGGGCAGATTTATCTGGCAAACCGACCAAACAATTACGATTGGGTCTCTGGCACTACTATTGCAGATGCTGAGATAATCTACCAAGACTTGCAAACTAAACTAGTTTACATGAAATTTAAGATCAAAGATACAGACAAGGAAATTATTATTGCAAGCACAAGACCAGAGCTTTTGTGTGCTTGCAAAACCATTATTGTAAATCCTGAAGATGAAAGATATACTCAATATGTGGGGAAGAAAATAATTGTACCAATAACAAATATGGAAGTTGAACTTAAAACTCATCACTCGGCACAAAAGGATTTTGGTTCAGGAGCTGTAATGGTTTGTAGCTATGGTGATCAAAACGATGTAGCTTTGTTCAGAGAATTAGATTTAGAAGAGGTTGTTGCTATAGGACTAGATGGAAAAATGACTGAAGCTGCCGGAGAATATGCAGGATTGAAACCAAAACAAGCTAGAACAAAAATTATTGAAGATTTAGAAAACAATGGGTTTTTGGAAAAGACAGAAGACATTACTCATAGGACTCCAGTTTCGGAGAGAAGTAAAATTCCAATTGAGATAATTCCGATGGAGGAATATTACCTAAAACAAAAAGATGCAATTGAAAAAATGAAAAAATTAGGACAAGAAATTACCTTCTATCCTTCAATGCATAAACAAATTCTGATGAATTGGTTAGAGTCTATCAACATTGATTGGCCTATTTCAAGGAGAAGATATTATGGAACAGAGATACCCATATGGTATTGTAAGAATTGCTCAGAGCCACATATTCCTGAACCAGGAAAATATTACAAACCATGGTCTGAAAAATGTCCCGTTGCTAAATGTATGAAATGTGAATCAACAGACTTTGTTGGAGAAGAGAGAACTTTTGATACATGGATGGATTCAAGTGTATCTCCGCTTTTTGTTTCTAAATTTAACAAGGATTCAGAATTTTTCAATAAAGTATATCCAACAACGATTCGCCCCCAAGCAAAAGACATCGTTAGAACGTGGCTTTACTATACACTTCTTAGATGTGACCAACTAACGGGTAAGAAACCCTGGTCTGAGGCATGGATTATGGGATATGGTCTGGATGAGAAGGGCATGAAAATGAGCAAGAGTAAAGGAAATGCTATTGACCCCCTACCAGTAATTGAAAAGTTGGGAGCAGATACTTTTAGATTTTGGAGTGCCAGTGAAATTAATCATGGTTATGATTTTCGATGTAATGAGCAAAAAATAGAATCTACAAAAAAGTTTCTAAGCAAATTATGGAATGTTTCAAGATTCTTGTCAAGTTTTCCAGTATTAAAATCTGGAACACCCAACTCAACTGACCAATGGATTT
>JAHELB010000061.1:0-4425 GCA_024644385.1 Nitrosopumilaceae archaeon
AGCGTTGGTCCTGCGTTGTCCTCATCCACATCCACTTCTATTGTCTCAAAGTCCGAAGTTGGACCATCAGAGACAGTAACTGTAATGTTGTATACTCCTGGACCTTGAGCTTCAGTTGGTATCCATGAGAATGCTCCAGTGCTAGAATTAATGGTTGCACCTAACGTTATTGATGCAGCATCTAGTGAATATGTAAATGCGTTAGTAGGAAGGTCAGGATCAGTTACTGTTGCAGTAAAGGTAAGCTCTTGTAACTCACTTACTGCCTTGTTACCTATTGGATTTAGTATTACAGGAACATTCACTTCCTTCACTGTTACCTGTATAGTTTGAGAGTCAGAAATTGGTGGTACACTACTATCAGTCACAACAACCTTAAATGAATAAACACCTGGACCTTGAGCTTCAGTTGGTGTCCATGAAAACAATCCAGTGTTTGGATTAATTGTTGCACCGGGAGGAACAGCGCCCGATAAACTAAAGGTCAAAGGATTTACTGTAATTCCTGAACCTGATGCAGTCGCTGTAAAGGAAAGTGTGGCAAGTTCGTTTACTGTTTTGTTGGGTATTGTGTTGAGGACTGGACAATCTTTAATGTCCAATCCCCCGCCATTTATTATCAAAACCCCACTTCCAGGCTGTACAGTTATACTTCTGCATTGTGGAATGGATACAGTAACTCCTGATTGAATTGTGGCAAGGGAATTGTTGCTTACAACTAGATTACCTGGAGATGTGATGTTACTAGAATATGTAATATCAGTAGTGATTATATTTTGGCTATCACATTTGTCTCCCAATCCATCACCATCTATATCTGCCTGTGCTGGATTTGAAACATTTGGACAATTATCCCCTCTATCCAAAACACCATCCCCATCTGCATCAAGTGAAAATATCTGAATTCTATGATTGGCTGTATCTGCTACATAGATGTCATTAGAGTCATCAATCTCTATTCCTTCTGGGAATTTTAACTGTCCATTGCCGGTACCAAAGGACCCAAACTTTGATAGAAAGTTTCCACTAGAATCAAATTTTTGTATACGATAATTATCCTTGTCTACTGCAAATACATTCCCAGAGGTGTCAGATGCAATATCAAATGGTAAATTAACTTGACCATCACCAAGCTGTAATGGTCCACCTCCATCAGGATCAACACACTGGGGACTAGGATCATTTGTAATTCCATCTCCATTAGAATCCATTTTACAAAACGAGGAAAATATTCCTAAAACATTAAAAGTTGTATCTAATTTTTGGAATCGAAAATTTATACTATCTGCAACATAGATTTTATTGGAATTGTCAATCCCAATTCCCTCTGGCCTATTAAATTCCCCTGCACCTCCCCCAGCATTGCCTAATTTTAGTAAAAAGTTTCCAGCAGAGTCAAACTTTTGAATCCGCTGGTTTCCAGTTTCTGTAACATAGATATTTCCTAAACTATCCAAAGAAACATCTGATACAAAGGAAAATGTTCCAATGGTAGTTCCCTGAATACCAAATTTTGAAATAAAATTACCGCTAGAGTCAAATATTTGAATTCGATGATTTAGGTTGTCTGCAACATAGATGTTGCCCGCATTATCCAAAGCAATCCCATTTGGAGACTTGAATTGTCCATCGCCGCTTCCAAATGTTCCAAAGGCTAACAAAAAGTTTCCAGCAGAGTCAAACTTTTGAATACGATTATTTCCTTTGTCTACGACATAGATGTTCCCATCTGAATCGACGGCAATGTCATGAGGTTCATTAAACTGCCCATTTCCAGAACCAAATGAACCAAATTGCTGGAAAAACTGATTAGCATGAGCTGGTTGAATCTCAGAAAATGAAAATGAAAACAATAACAGCATTGCTGAAAATAGAAAAAACTGATGAGATTTTTTTGAAAAGACCATCAAATTCAAAACATTTCCAAACATTTGATCCGATCGAAAAATGGTACCAATTGTATACTGTTTCCTACCCACCATCGCCAAACTATGAGTTTTTTCTTTTTATTATAAGCATAATCATGTGTCCAAAAACTTTGTTACACTATTTTTTTTATTTATACTATGCACTAAAATTGTAATTTTAAATTATTACATTTTACCCAAAATTTTTTTGGTTATATAAAAAACATTAAAGTCTGATCGTAATTTAAAATCACCTTTAAAATAATTTACAAACTGATTAGAATTATTGACAAAATTGAAACTATTTTCCAATTTAAAAAAAATTTAGGTAACTATAGGAACAAACTAGTCAAAAACAAACCAACACAACCGATCATGAATCCCTTTGTTATTTTTAAGGAATTATCAAGTGCTTTAGAATAATCTTCAAAAATCCCCTGCCCCATTATTTTTACTTCTGTCTGATTCTCTAAAATCTCATACTTTGCTGTGCCGATTTTTTCCTCGGATTTTCTTGCAATTTCCAATAACCAATCTGATAACTTGTCTGCACTGGTAATCAATCCCAACTGATAATACCCATTTTTGTTTCGGGCCTTTACTCGTGCAAAATGGGTATCAGATGTACAAATTTCTAAAAGGTTATAGTTTTTATCTGCAAAATTTTTTACAATTTTCTCTCTAATTCCATTCTCCATATTGTTAGCATCAGCCCATCCCAAAAAATATTTTTGGTTTTTAATTCTAAGACACATTATCCCTAGGCCTCCCATTCCCAAGTCTTCAGTCCAGACATCCATATCATCAGAATTTGCGTATCCGAATTCTATTGGAAAACTTTCTTTCCCAATTAAGGTATCAAGGCAAGATTTTGCCGCCTTTAGCATGTTTTCAGCATCTTCTTTTGAAATTTCTTTTCCCATCGCATTATGCGTATCCACAATTAACGGTTTTGAGTAATTTCTGTTCTTTCCATATTGTTCAATTTCTTTTTTCATATAGCTTGGAATATCCTCCATCCCAAATGGGGATAAAGACAAAAACAATAACGGACTATTTCCAAAAAGTAACCCTATTACTCTGGCTTTATTAATTTGAACAGTTATTGGTTCTGTGCATGTAAGCCCCTCTTCTTTTGTGACAGAATTATCTAGATTTTTCAAATAATTTTCAACCTGATTTTTTGAAGGAAGGTTTAGCGAATGGTCTGATATACTATGCATTACCATAGCTGAAGAATCAAGATTTTTGTAAATCAAGTAAGGAATGTTACTCCCACCTACTGGATGATATGGACCTGGGTGGATTTCAGGTAAAACCATTCTGAAATCTGTCGTGTTGGTAGATGATTTCAATCTTATTTGTGTGGTAGACACCTTAGTTTTGCTTGAACGCTTTTCCATTATTTCTTCAGCTTCTGAGAAATCATTTTTTTGGGATGCTAAATATGCCTGAATAGTTTTATGTGTACTTTGCATTCCAGGCCTACCTGCTCTATCAGTTAATGCAGACCATACACTTGCAATTATCAAAAATGAAATCCCATATCCTAACGACATTGGATCAGTCAACATGGGGACCCACATTTCAAATGGAATCAACCCTAAAAACATCAAGAGAGGTTGAACAAGACAAATCGCCCATCCTTTTTTGATACTTACTCCAAGGGTTGTTGTAAAAATCCCTATTCTAAAACTAGCAAACAGAAACATTCCAAATGTTATGAAAAACAGTGATAATTCTCTATTTAGAATTATACTTCCTGCGATTCCCATCACTAAAGTTAAAAGCCAAATTAAATTTCCAAAAAGCGATGCATGAAGTGATTTTGAATATTCCTTTCTTTTGGTAAATCGTGTATCGACTAATTGCAGTAATCCCAAAATTGCTAGTACTGTCGGAATTCTAATCCACAATTCATCAGATCCAATATACAAAATATGGGTTATTCCTGTAATTGCAGTTGCAACCAGCATAGATACTACTAGTGAAAAATAATGCGAGGAGGGGTTTACTAAGGTAAGGGAAAACCTGCTATGAATATTTGAAACATCGTTTTCTGATTTTTCCATTTTCTGATCACGGAGCTAGAAACAATTCAATCGCCCACGAAACAAGAATTAAGCTAATAGGTATGCTTACAACAATTCTGGGATCAATTTTAAATCCCTTGGTTTCATCTTCAAAGAATCTCATCAATCCTCCACTTGAGGCGGGAAGTGGCGCGGACTTTTTATTACTACTCATGGTTATTTCTAAAAACAATAATTTTGACATAAAAACTTTATTGTCATCTTTTTAATTTATCCATAGCCTCAATAAGAGAATTAATTGATTTTAAAATGATTTGCTGTTTTTCGTGGTCAGATTCCTGATCTAATTCTTTAGATAACACTTCCATCTTCCTTTCCAAGGTTTCAAGAAGACCTGTCTTTTGCAATTTGTTATCTTGGATGGAAATATTTCTTTTTTCAGGTTCTCTCCCACAACTAATACACAATGCCTGACCTTCCTTCAT
>JAHELB010000061.1:4525-6543 GCA_024644385.1 Nitrosopumilaceae archaeon
TATCAGTAATTTTTGGAATGATGATCCTTTCGTTTCCACTTGGAGCTTTTGTAATGTTTAACAGTGAACTAGGTGATGATATTAATTTTGAATTTCCAATAAATCAAATTGAGATTTTTGTTGCAGGAATAGGAATTCCAATCCCAACTAATGTGGAAATTGGTGATGCCTTTATTGTCTTGTGGTCTATATACATTATTTTGTTTACAATTGCGATGGTTGGTCCCAAGGACGGATTCCTTAAAACAATGTCTATGTTTGTTTCTCAAGGCAAAATAATAGTGAGCTCAAACTATATGGTTGCTGTAACCAAATGGTTTTCTATTTTGATATTAGTGTCTGCATTAATTAATTTTATCCAGGAAGGATTTGGAATTTCTACAGTTCCCCCTCCGGTCACAAATGATCTCCTTCAGTTTTTTTATGTCAGTTTAGCTCCTTTAACTGAGGAGATTGGTTTTAGGGTTATCTTAATTGGATTACCTTTATACGCAATTTATTCCCAAAGAACTTCTCTTAGGTATTTTTTCAGAGGGTTGTGGGCACCGTACACAAATTTACAAATCTATGAAACAAGGCGAGCTATAATTTTAATCGTAATTATTGCTGTATTTTTTGGTTTTTCTCATATAATTTCTGGTGAAGCATGGAGTGATGGTAAATTTTTGCAAGCCACCGCGAGTGGAATAATTTTAGGATGGTTATATTTTAGATTTGGATTAATTACTGCAATACTGGTCCATTGGGGAACAAACTATTTCATATTTTCATATGCGACTTTTATTTCTCAGATTAGTTTGATTTCTATCGAGGATGCATTCTCCCATTCTCTATTAAATACAATTGAAATAATATTTTTAATTTCGGGAGTTTTGTCAATTAGTGTTTTACTTATAAATTATTTTTATTCAAAACAAAAACCTAGTTTAGAGATTTAAAGCGATTTTTAGACCCTTGTATCGGTTTCTAATGGTAACCTCAGTTACACCGGCAGCCTCTGCGACATCTCGCTGTGTTTTGTTTTCACCATTTGTCACACATGCAACATAAAGGGCGGCTGCTGCCAATCCCATAGGATCTTTTCCAGCTGAAATTTTTAAATCCTCCGCTGTTTGTAAAATTTTTGTAGCCTTTCTCTTGGTCTTTTCTGACAATCCTGCCTTACTTGCAATTCTTGCTATGCACTTTACAGGATCTACTACTGGCATTTTTAATTCAAGTTCTCTTAATAATAATCGGTAGCATCTTGCAATATCTTTTCGCTTGATATTGCTTGATTGACCAATATCTTTTAATGTTCTAGGGGTTTCCGTATCTCGACATGCTGCATAAAGAGCTGATGCTATTAATGCAGAAATTGATCTACCTCTAACTAATCCTTTGTCTAAGGCTTTACGATAAATGTATGCTGCCTTTTCAATAACCGAATCTCCTACTGCAAGTTTGTCTTTTAATCTATCCAATTCACTGAAAGCTTGCCGAAAATTCCTATCTACCGGTTCATGTACTTGACTTCGACTATCCCATGTTCTTAATCTTTCAATGGTGCTCTTCATTGCTGCTGTTAGAGGTTTGCCAGTCGCATCCCTATTTTGAGGATTGATTACCGTCGCCAAACCCATATCATGCATTGCCAATGATGTTGGCACTCCAGCTCGGCTCTTGTTTTCCCCCTCATTTGAAAATGATCTCCATTCTGGTCCTGATTCATCTACTTTCTCAGTAATTACAAAGCCACACTTTCCACAGAAATTCTCGCCTGTGTTAGCATCAGTGACTAGTGTTCCTTTTCCACATCTAGGACATTTTTCTTTTTGATTTATTTTTTCTACCATTATTATGACTCCTGCCTCCTTAAATTCTAATATTTAACCATTGCTGTAGTATCTTATATAAGGGTTCTGGTAATCAATACAAAAATTTTTCAGACTGGATTTATTGGCTAAATTAGAAATTTAAAATTGTGGAAATCTTTTGCCCTAAATCTGGTTTCTCGTTTTGATCAAGTAAAAATTTTA